>NZ_JBEZHO010000005.1:0-298475 GCF_040650615.1 Streptomyces sp. NPDC048643 | reverse complement strand
CCCCACCTGGCGAACCCGCTCACGTTCTACCTCCCCGTGTACAAGGGCGGGCCGCACGGCGCGGCGAAGCTCGGAGCGGGCGTCTTCGCCTACTCTGCCCTCTCCGCCTTCGGCGACGGCGTCGGCCACCTGCTCAGCCCCGCCAAGGCCGCGGAGAGCGTGCCCGAACTGCGCACTGACAACCTCAAGGCCGTCGCCGTGTACGGCGACGACCAGATGAACGACTCGCGGCTCGCTCTGATGACCCTGCGCGCAGCAGTCGAGTCCGGTGCCTCCGTCCTCAACTACGCCGAGGTCACCGGCCTGCGCTTCACGAACGGACGGGTAACGGGGGCGGAACTCAGAGATCAGCGCTCCGGTGACGAGTTCGGCGTGGACGCCCGCCTGGTGCTGAACGCGACCGGACCGTGGGTCGACCACCTGCGCAAGCTGGAGGACCCGAACGCGGCCCCCTCCGTCCGCCTGTCCAAGGGCGCGCACCTCGTCCTGAAGCGCACTGCTCCGTGGAAGGCCGCCCTCGCGACCCCGATCGACAAGTACCGCATCACCTTCGCCCTCCCCTGGGAGGACATGCTCCTGCTCGGCACCACCGACGAGGAGTACGAGGGCGACCCGGGCGACGTCGGCGTCACCGAGAAGGACACCGCTCAGATCCTCGACGAAGCGGCGCTGTCCGTGCGGGACCAACAACTGTCCCGCGACCTCATCACCTACGCGTACGCCGGTCTGCGGGTGCTGCCGGGCGGTCCCGGCGACACCTCCAAGGCCAAGCGGGAGACGGTCGTCACCGAAGGCCGCGGCGGCATGCTGTCCGTCGCGGGCGGCAAGTGGACCACCTTCCGGCACATCGGCCGCACCGTGCTGAAGAAGCTGGAGACGCTGCCCGGCCACCCGCTCGGCGAGGACATCGAGCCGATCTCCGAGCTGCCGAAGAAGATGCCGCTCCCCGGCATCGCCAACCCGCGCGCCGTCGCACACCGCCTGCTCATCGACAACCCGGCACCCGGGCCCCGCATGGCCGCCGACACCGCCCGGCACCTGTCCACCCACTACGGCTCCCTGGCCTTCGACATCGCCCGCCTGGCGAACGAGAACCCCGAACTCGCCGAGCGCATCCACCCGGACGCCCCGGAGATCTGGGCGCAGGTCGTCTACGCCCGCGACAACGAGTGGGCCGAGACAGCCGACGACGTACTGCGCCGCCGTACGACGCTGACCATCCGCGGCCTGGCCACGGACGACATCCGGCGTCAGGTGGAGGACCTTCTGCAAGCGAAGTAGCCGCGCCGGCCTGCGACCGCGAGGACGCGGCCCCCACTCGCCGTCGACCCAACCGATCCTGGGATCAGGGGCGTTGCGCGGGTCGGCGGCCTTGCGGTTGCTCCGGTGCGGGTTCGGGGACCTGGGCCGGGAGAGGCATGCGCCGGGAGGGGGTGGTGGAGACCGTGAGCTGCGTTCCGTCGTGGACGATGGTCAACGGCTCCCCCGACGTGAGGGTGTAGGTGACGGCGGTGGAGTCGATCTCCACGTGAAGGCAGCGCCCTCGTGTCTGGACCTTGAAGGCCAGCCGAGTCAGTTGGCGGGGCAGGCGCGGCGCGAAGGTGAGCGTCGCGCCCTTCTGCCGCATGCCCCCGAAGCCTGCGACCAGCGCGAGCCAGGAACCGGCGAGTGAGGCGATGTGGAGCCCGTCGCGTGTGTTGTTCTCAAGGTCGTCGAGATCCATGAGGGCTGCTTCGCCGAGATAGGCGTAGGCGAGGTCCATGTGTCCGACTTCGGCCGCCATGATCGCCTGGCAGCAGGCCGAGAGGGACGAGTCGCGGACGGTGAGCGCCTCGTAGTAGGCGAAGTTGCGCTTCTTCTGCCGGTCGCTGAACAGGTCACCGCACTTGTACATGGCGAGGACCAGGTCCGCCTGTTTCACCACTTGCTTACGGTAGAGATCGAAGTACGGGTAGTGAAGAAGGAGCGGGTACCGGTCCGCTCCCGTTTCCGCGAAGTCCCACTTCGCGTGACTGGTGAACCCGGCATGTTGCTCGTGGACGTCCAGCTCGTCGTTGAAGGGGATGTGCGTCCGATCGGCCGCCAACCGCCAGGCAGTTGCCTCCTCCGCGCTGACGCCGAGGGCGGCGGCCTGCTCCGGGTAGCGCTGGACGGCGTCGACGGCGGCCCTCAGATTGGAGCGGGCCATCAGGTTGGTGAAGACGTTGTCGTCGACGAGGGCGCTGTACTCGTCGGGTCCGGTCACGCCGTCGATGTGGAACGTCCCGCCGGCGTCCGTCTGACCGAGGGAGCACCACAGGCGGGCGGTCTCCACCAGGATCTCGACTCCGGTGTCGCGGGCGAACTCCTCGTCGCCGGTGGCGGACACGTAGGTGGTCACCGCGTCGGCGATGTCCGCGTTGATGTGGAACGCGGCGGTGCCGGCCGGCCAGTAGGCCGAACATTCGGAGCCGGTGACGGTCCTCCAGGGGAACGTGGCGCCTCGCAGGCCGAGTTGAAGGGCGCGGTCCCGCGCGGCGGGGAGGGTGTTCTGTCGCCAGCGCAGGACGTCGGCCACGGCTTCGGGATGCGTGTAGGTGAGCACCGGCAGGACGAACGCCTCGGTGTCCCAGAAGCAGTGCCCGTCGTAGCCGGAGCCGGTCAGGCCTTTGGCCGGGATGGCGCGGCCCTCGACCCTGGCTCCCGCCTGGAGCGCGTGGAAGAGTCCGAAGCGGACGGCTTGCTGGATCTGTGGGTCGCCGTCGACCTCGACGTCCGCGTGTTCCCAGAAGTCGTCGAGGTACGACCGCTGTTGCGCGAGCAGTTGGTCCCAGCCCGTGCTGCGCGCGCCGGCGAGGGCGGCGTCCACCTGGTCGCGCACGCTCGGCAGGGACCGCTCCGCCGACCATCCGTAGGAGACGAATTTGGTCAGCCGCAGTGACTGGCCCGGCGCGACCTGCGAGGTGACCGTGAGCCGGCTGACGTCGGCGTCGCTCTCGCTCGACGTCTCCGTCTCGGCAGGTCCTTCGACGAGGTGGTCGGCCGCGGCGGCGACCCGCAGGCGACTGCGCTCGGTCGTGTGGATGAGGCGGAGCCGCATCTCGGCGGCGAAGTTCTCCTCCGCGACGAGTGGTGCTGTGATCGCCGCGGTCGCTCTGGGGTCGCGGGATCCCTGTGGCAGCGCCTCGTTGGCCACGAGTTCGGACTGGACGACGAGGCGTACCTCGGTGTCCACGGCCTCCACCTCGAAGCGGATGGCCGCGATGGCCCGCTCGGAGAAGGCAACCAGCCGCGTGGACCTGACCCGGACGGTGTGTCCCGACGGAGAGGTCCACTCGCAGACGCGGTGCAGCAGTCCGGAGCGCAGGTCGAGCGTGCGCTCGTGGGAGCGCAGGGTGCCGTACCGCAGGTCGAAGGGTTCGTCGTCGACCAGCAGGCGGATGATCTTCCCGTTGGTGACGTTGATGACCGATTGGCCGGACTCCGGATACCCGTAGCCGGCCTCCGCGTACGGCAGGGGCCGCAACTCGTGGACCCCGTTCAGATAGGAACCGGGCAGGCCGTGCGGCTCTCCTTCGTCGAGATTGCCGCGCCATCCGATGTGACCGTTCGACAGGGCGAAGACGGACTCGCTCTGCGCGAGCATGTCGAGCTGCAGTCCGCTCTCGTGGAGGGACCACGGATCGACGGTGTACGCGGGGTCGGTGATCATCGCGACTCCCGGAGGGCGCCGAGTCCCTGGACCACGATGTCGGCACCGTGCGACCGCAGGGCGGCCGCTTGGTCGGCCCGGTCGACTCCGACGACGTAGCCGAAGTGGCCCGACCGACCGGCCTCCATTCCCGCGAGCGCGTCCTCGAACACCGCGCAGGCCGCGGGAGCGACGCCCAACTCGTGGGCCGCGGCCAGGAAGGTGTCCGGCGCGGGCTTTCCCGGCAGGCTCCTGTCCTCGGCGATCACCCCGTCGATGCGCACGTCGAACAGGTCCTCCGCACCGATCGCCCGCAGCATCGCCTGACAGTTCTTGCTGGAGGAGACGACCGCCGTCCGCAGGGTGGCCGTGCGGACGGCCCTGACGTAGGCGAGGGAATCGTCGTAGGCTTCGACGCCGTTCTCGCGGATCCGTCCGAGCAGCAGCTCGTTCTTGCGTTCCGCCAGCCGCCGGACCGTGTCCGCGTCCGCCGGGTCGCTCGGGCTGCCCTCGGGCAGTTCCACACCGCGCGAGGCGAGGAAGGTCCGCACGCCATCCGTTCGAGGTCGACCGTCGACGTATCGGTCGTAGTCGGTCTGGTCGAAGGGACGGAAATCCTGGCCGAATCGGCCTTTAAGGAATTCGTCGAACATGTCCTTCCACGCGGCGGCATGCAGACCGGCAGTACGCGTGATCACTCCGTCGAGATCGAAAAGGCACGCCTGGACTTCGGTGGGCAGGCCGAGGTTCGTCACCAAGCGGTCCTTCCTCGGCCCGTCGCCCTCCATGCCCGTCGGCAGCAGGCTTCACCCGCCTGACGGCGAAGCCCCTCAAGGCGCCACCGGGGTCGACGCCGTTCCCTTGCACGACGTTCGCACCGGGGGTCGTCAAGGGTCACGGAACCACGGTGACAGGCCACAGTCCGCGCTTGACCAGGCGCACGGCCATGGAGCCGATGAGCCTGTGCCCAGCGGACTCGGAGGCGCCGACCACCACCGTGTCCGCCTTGAGATCACGCGCTGCCGTCACGAGTCCGTTGTAGGGATCGTCCCGGAAGGTGTGGAAGGCCCATCGAACCCCTCCGAGGGCCTGCAGATTCTCGGTCGCCTTCCTGATCTCGCTCGCAACCTCTTCGGCCAGCTCTTGGGTCAACGCTGCGGCGTTCACTCCGGCGGCGACACTCGCCGCCATATAGGGCTGGATGTAGACCAGAGCGAGAGTCGAATTCTGTCTGCGCGCGAGGCCTGCGGCGTAGGCCGCGGCCCGCCATGCGGATTCAGATCCATCGACGCCCGCGAGAACCACCCGAGGCCCATCCGTGCCGCGCTCGAACACATCCTGATGCTCGTCAGTCACACAGGAAAGGCTAACTGTTCTCGCCGTCGGAAGCGCTCCGGCGACTTCCGGCTCTCAGATCCGATCGGGCCGGCTGCGACTCCGCGAGCACACTTGGCCCATCAAGGTGATCCCACGGCCCGCACACTCCGGGATGAGGTGCTCCGGCTGATCATTGGTATTGAATTCCTATCCGTGCCGGCAGTCAGGGCACTCTGCCCGCAGGGGCACCACTCCTACGGGTATGCCGTGTCCCTTCCGACAGACAGGTGCGGCCTGTGCGGTTCACAAAGAGGCCGGAGAATGCCGACGCCGATCAAGAGGGAGTGGGCGACCAGCCGTCTCCCCCTCCCCCACCGGCCCCTCCGCCTCCGGCAGGCACGCCCTCCGCGCCCGGCCGCCCCGAACCCGTTTCCGTTGTTCCCTGGGGAATTCGCGTCGGAGCCGAAGTCGGATGGCGCCTGCTCGTCCTCGCGGCCATCTTGTGGGTGCTGATCCGCGTCATCAGCGTCGTCCACCTGATCGTGCTGTCCTTCGCGGCAGCTCTCCTCATCACCGCACTGCTTCAGCCCACCGTGGCTCGCCTCCAACGGCATCGGGTGCCGAAAGGCGTAGCGACCGCCGCGACGGCCCTCTGCGGGTTCCTCCTTCTGGGCCTGGTCGGCTGGTTCGTCGTCTGGCAGGTGATGGACAACCTGGACGACCTCTCGGATCAGCTGCAGAGCGGGGTCGACGACCTCAAGCACTGGCTCCTCAAGAGTCCGTTCCACATCACGGAAGCCCGGCTCAACCACATCTCCGACAAGCTGGGCGACAGCATCGGATCCAGCAGCGACCAGCTCACTGCCGCCGGCCTCCACGGCGTCACGGTCCTCGCGGAACTCCTGACCGGCGTCCTGCTCACGGTGTTCTCGACGTTGTTCCTGCTCTACGACGGACCGCGCATCTGGGAATGGTCCCTCAAGTTCGCCCCGGCACCCGCCCGCTCCGCGATCGACGGCGCCGGACCCCTCGCCTGGCACACCCTCACCGCGTACGTGCACGGCACGGTCATCGTCGCGTTCATCGACGCTGTCTGCATCGGGCTGGGGATCTACATCCTCAAGGTGCCTCTGGCGCTGCCGCTGGCGGTCGTCATCTTCGCTGCCGCGTTCGTGCCGCTGGTCGGTGCGGTCGCCTCAGGAGCCTTGGCCGTGATCGTCGCCTTCGTCACCCAGGGCGTGTTCACCGCCCTCCTGGTCCTGCTCATCGTCCTCGGCGTTCAGCAACTCGAGGGACACGTCCTGCAGCCGTTCATCCTGGGCCGGGCCGTACGAGTCCACCCCCTGGGCGTCATTCTTTCGGTGGCCGCCGGGGGCCTCATCGCCGGCATCGGGGGTGCGGTGGTGGCGGTGCCCCTGGTGGCCGTGACCAACACCGTGGCGGGCTACCTGCTGAACCGGGACCCCCAACGACCGCACGAACCCGCGGAGTAGGGCTTCGACCGGGTCCACCGACGACGGGACTCTGAACGCACACAACTCGGCAGAGCCCTCTATCTCGGCGTTCGGGCCGGCTCACTCCTCGCGCTCGAACTCCGCCTGGGCCCGCTGCGCGTCCAGCTCGTCCTGCGCGGTGCGGTAGACGTCGCGCACCAGGCTTCGGACCACCTCGGGGTCGGACGACGTGGAAGCCGTACGAACCCGGTCCTCCCACCCGTCCGCCTCGCCGTGCTTCCCATCGTTCCTGGCCATACCACAACCCTAGCCACGACCTCACGGATCGCCACTCGGCCGTCCGGGCCAACAGCCGAATGTAATTGTTAGGTCAAGTTACATCTCTGCATCCATGGGTAGTATGCGCAACGTCATCCATGAGGCATGAAGGAGTGAACGGTTGTGACCAGCCAGCCGGCCGCCACGCTGCGATCACGGTACGTCGAGCAGGCCGCGTCGGATCTGGAGGAGAACCGCCGTCGCCAGAGGGAACTGACCGACAGGATCTCGGTGTTGCAGCAGGAAGAAGCAATGCTGATGGACATCCTGAGGCTGGCCGAGCGGTACGAAGGCTTGCCCGACCCGTCACGCATGCCCGACCAGAGCCGCTCAACCGCGTCCGACACGAAGGGGAAGTCGCGCAGGTCGCAGCTCGGGAGCGTTCTGCTGGAGCTGCTCGCCGGTCATGACGAGCCGCGCCCGAGCAAGGAAGTGCGGGAAGAACTCCTGGCGAAGCACCCGGACCGCAGCCCGACACCCCAAGTCGTACGCAACACGCTGGAGTCGTTGGTGGCGAAGGGGCGCGTCCAGCGGCACAAGCAGCAGCGAACGGTGACGTACAGCCTCGCGAGGCGCCCGGAGCTTCGTGTCTCCACCGCATCGAAGAACTCCGACTGAACAGCTGGCGGACTCGGAGTTCATACGCTTCACCGACGCCTGCCCTCTCGGTTGCGTTCGGTGGCGATGCGTCGCGATCAGCTCGGCTCAGGTCACAGCCCAAGGTCCAGGGCGAGACAGGAGAACTGGTTCCAGGAGGCCTCAGGGTTGTATGAGGCGCCACTCGGACCGTTCGCGGCCTGCTCCTGGACCATCCGGTCGAAGCCGATGCGCTCGGGGAGCCTGCCGAATCGGGCCTGCCGCACCGCCGCATCCATCGCACCCTCAGTGTCCACGATGACTCCCTCTCCCTTGCCGCCGCACGGTCCGACCGATGGCCCGACCACTCCGGCATCCCGGATGGCCATCAGCCTGTCCCCTCGCCCGTCACCTGTCAAGGCAGTGACGCGACCGGGATCGCCAGGAGCTTGCCCCGCCGTCCACCGCATAGGTGGCGCCGGTGATGTACGACGCCCGGTCGGAGGCGAGGAGGGCAGCGAGTTTCACGATCTCCCCGGGCTGTGCGAAGCGCTTGAGCATGGTCTTGCTCATGATGGCGGCCCGGGTCTCGTGGTCGTCCCGTCCCGAACCCGGCAGCTCGGCGCACGGCGGTCGGTCCGACGCCGAGGACCTCGAACGACCGTGACGACTCCCGCACCGACCTCGCCGAACAGCCCTCCGAAACCTGCGCAGGCGACGCGGAGGGGAAGAACGCATCTCAGCCGACGCTGACCGTTGGAGCGCCGAACGAGTTGCCATCTTTCGTCCGTCCGGAGCGATTTGGCTGATTGCGTCGAAGACGTGCCGGAAGGACCTGCCAGTCGAATCCGGTTGCCGGGCGGAACCACAGGGCGGGTGTGACCGTGCCGACCGATTCCTTTAAGGTACCTGTGCATCCGGAGGCCGACCGCGGCACACCGCGCCCGCTACGGCGGGACGTGCAGTCGTAGTTCACCTCGTCGCTGGACTCGAGGGTGAATCAGCTCTGCTTCCGATCACGAACTCAACTGTGCCGCTCGGCAGTCCTGTTGCGGCTCACCTCGTGGCCTCTCACTCGAACCCCACGTAAGGATCTTCGTCTTGCACAAGAGGAACAGACGGCTGCGGCTCCCCGTCCTGGTGGCGGCCGGTGCGCTGGCCGCAGGTGGCCTGGCCACGCTGCAGTTCACCGCGTTCGCCGCCGGCCCGAACGACTCCGCCGGCACCACTCGGCAACAGGACTTCGCCTCCGCCGCCGCGGAGTACGACGTTCCCGTCGACGTTCTGCTCGGCGTCGCCTACCAGGAGTCCGCATGGGACGCCCACGGCGCGCGGCACAGCACCGACGGTGGCTTCGGACCCATGCACCTCACCGACGTGACCCCGGCCATGATGGCCGGTGGCGACGCGGGCGCCGTCGGACGCGAGGACCTTGCCGCCCTGGCTGCGAAGCCGGCCCTGCACACCCTGCAGGCCGCCGCAGAACTGACCGGACTGTCCCCGGACGCCCTGCGTACGGACTCCCGGGCGAACATCCGCGGCGGCGCGGCCCTCCTCGCGTCGTACGAGAGGACGGTGGCCGGCAGCACGCCGACGGACCCCTCCAAGTGGTATGGCGCTGTGGCCCGTTACAGTCAGTCGACGCAGCGCCAGGGCGCTGTCGTCTTCGCGGACCGTGTCTTCGGCACCCTCCGCAAGGGTGCCTCCCGTGTGACGCACGACGGCCAGCGCGTCCGGCTCGGCGCCACTCCCTCGGTTCGCCCCTCGGCCGCACAGGTGGACCGGCTGCACCTGAAGGCGGCGGACACCGCGGACACCGAGTGCCCGCCGAGCGTGGTGTGCACGTTCGTGCCCGGCTCCTCGGTGGGTCTCCAGGTGTCGAACCGGCCCGCGAACGGCATCCGGATCGACACCATCGTCATCCACGACCTGGAGTCGACCTACGACGCCGGCGTCAGGGACCTGGCGTCGCCGACCAAGAACGCCGCGACCAACTACGTGATGCGGTCGTCCGACGGCGCGGTGACCCAGATGGTCCCCACCAAGGACATCGCCTTCCACGCGGGCAACTACTCCACGAACATGCATTCCCTCGGCATCGAGCACGAGGGGTACGCCGCGAACGGCGCCACCTGGTACACCGAGGCCCAGTACGAGTCCACGGCCGCTCTGGTCAGGTACCTGGCGGCACGGTTCGACATCCCCCTGGACCGTCAGCACGTCATCGGTCATGACAACGTTGCCGGTCCGGCAGACGCCTATGTGTCCGGCATGCACTGGGACCCGGGCAACGCCTGGGACCGGGACCACTTCATGACGCTGCTCGGCCGGCCGTACGGTGGCGCGCATCGCGTCCCCGACGTGGGCCAGGTCGTGACCGTCGACCCGACGTTCGCCGACAACGTTCAGACCGTGCGGGTCTGCCCCGGTGACGATCCGCTGGACCCCTCGGCGCCTTGCGCGGACAGGCAGCAGGCGTCGAACTTCGTCTATCTCCGCAAGGCCCCGGACGCGTCCGCGCCGCTCTTCGGCGACCAGGCGATCCACGGGAGCGGTGACGGCACGAACCGCATCAGCGACTGGGGCAGCACCGCCCAGTCCGGGCAGCAGTTCGTCGTCGCCGATGTGCGGGGCGACTGGACCGCGATCTGGTTCAGCGGCGCCGAGGTGTGGTTCCACAATCCGGACGGCAGGAACGCCAAGATCACCTACGGTGTGAAGCTGATCCGTCCCGCAGGCGCCACCCCGGTGGCCGTGTACGGGCAGAGCTACCCCGACGCCTCCGAGTACCCGGCCGGACTGAGCCCGTCGACGCAGTCAGCGCTGAGCGTGTACACCGTCCCGGCCGGCCAGGCGTACGTGGCGACGCAGCCTCCGGCCGTCACCGACGACTACTTCAAGAGCAGCGGGACCGTCGTCCTCGGCGCCAAGAAGATGTACACCATCCAGTACAACCACCGGGTCGTCCTCGTGTACGCGAACGACGTCACGGCGACCCCGGTGTCCCACCACTGGGAAGACGGGAACTGATCGACCTGCCGACGAGGTGAGGGGCCCGGCCGAACCCACCGGGCCGGGCCCCTCACCTCGTCGTGGGCGCCGCGCGGGCTTCGCGTGCCGGAGATCTAGACTGTGGCCATGCCAGACGTGATGCACATCGAGCCCCTCGACCGCGACGAGGAGGCGTTCCTGCGGGCCCTGGGCCGTGTGATGGCTCTGCTTCCCCGGGTCGTCGATGCCGACATGCTGGACGAGCACCCCATTTCGAGCACCGAGTACCTCGTCCTGGTGCACCTCTCCGAGGCACCGCACAACCAGATGCGGATGAGTGAACTCGCCAACCTGTGCGGAATGTCCTTGAGCGGCATGACACGGGTGGTGAACCGGCTGCAGGCCCGGTCCCTGGTCGTGCGCGAGAAATCTCCCGACGACGGCAGGTCCTGGCTCGCCGCCCTCACCGAGGCGGGCTGGACTCAGTTGAAGGCCGCGTGGCCGACCAACCTCGCGAGTGTGCGACGCCATGTGTTCTCACGCCTGGACGGTTGCGACATCGCCGCCGCCACGGAGGTGCTGCAGCGCATCGCACCGCAGTAGGGGCCCCGCCACGAACAGCCGCCCCCATCAGGGCAGTTGACGTCAGACAAGACAAGCCTCGCGATGCGCTGCGCGCAGCCCTACGACATGCTCACTTGAGGATTTCGAGCAACCGGTCCGCCAGGACGGCCGCCGAGTGCGGATTCTGTCCGGTGACGAGATTGCGGTCCTCGACCATGTAGGGCTCCCAGATCGGGCCGCGGCTGTAGTCGACGCCCACCTTCTCCTTCAGGTCGTCCTCCAGCAGCCACGGCGCACGGGAGGCCAGGCCGACGCCTTCCTCCTCCTCGTTGGTGAACCCGGTGACCCGGTAGCCCCTGAAGGGAGACACGCCGTGTATCCGGGTGGCCAGGAGGGACGCCGGGGCGTGACACACGATCGCCAGTGGGTTGCCCGAGGCGAGTTGCGCGGTCAGCAGTCGGCCTGCGTCAGCGTCGTACGCCAGGTCCGACATCGGCCCGTGCCCGCCGGGCAGGTAGACCGCGTCGTAGTCCTCGAGGCGCACGTCCGAGAGTTTCAGGGGTCGGCGCATGACCTCGGCGGAGCGGATGATCTCCTCGAGTTCCAGGGCGCCGTCCTCGCCTCCGGCCATGGATGGCCTGAGGCTCATCATGTCGACGTTCGGTGTCACGCCGCCGGGGGTCGCGACGACGACCTCGTGGCCGGCTTCCGTGATCGCCTTGTACGGCATCGCGAATTCCTCGGCCCAGTAGCCGGTCGCGTATCGAGTCCCGTCTTTCAACACCCAGTACGTCGCGCCGCTCACGATGAAAAGTACCTTCGCCATCGCCGTCCGCCTCCTCACCCTCGAACAATCTGTTCGCGGGATTTAGACGCATTCCACCCTAGGTACGACCATGGCCCGGCGCATGCCGACGAGCTCCCGAATCCGCACACGCAGCGTGGAATTGCGGTCGCCGCATGGAATCGATCCGTCGCATCCCGACTCAACTCGTCGGCATCCGTGGGGTGTTGTCCGCACAGGTGAAAGGCGGGTCTCGTGACCCTGGAGGCGAAAAGAGATCTCGCTCTTCTCTGAAGTGCCCGATGGGGGGCGACGCGCCGATCGCGTCCGAAAACAGGGACGGGACGGCCTCGGTGGCATCCGGCAGGGACGGCAGAGCGACGTCACCTGCTTGACCGGTGACGGCACCTGTGGCACGGTCAGGTCACACCCGCACCGGCAGCCCGCGACGACCCGCCGGCAGCCCCTGCGGTCGGCATGTCGAACTCAGGAACCGCACGACGGAGGACCCTATGCTCAACAGGCGTACGTTCAACAAGGCGCTCGGCATCGGAACCGGCGCCACCGCGGCTTCGCTGGCCGGTTTCCAGAACACCGCGAACGCCTCGGCCACCGGACGCGACGGGGGCGCCACCCCGACGCCGACCACGCCCACGACCGCCCCCGCCGCGCACACCTCGCTCGGGCCGCTGAAGCAGGTCAAGGCGGGGTTGCTGGACGTCGGTTACGCCGAGGCCGGCCCCGCGCACGGCCCCGTGGTCGTCTGCCTGCACGGCTGGCCCTACGACATCCACAGTTTCGTGGACGTCGCTCCCCGGCTCGCGTCCCAGGGCTATCGGGTCATCGTCCCGTACCTGCGCGGACACGGCACGACGCGGTTCCTGTCCTCCCGCACGTTCCGCAACGCCCAGCAGTCGGCGGTGGCCCTGGACATCATCGCCCTGCTGGACGCCCTCAAGATCGAACGTGCCGTGCTCGCCGGATTCGACTGGGGTTCGCGCACCGCCGACATCATCGCGGCCCTGTGGCCCGAGCGCGTCAAAGCCCTTGTGTCCGTGAGCGGTTACCTCGTCACGAACGTCGCGGCACAGCAGAAGCCGCTGGCCCCTCAGGCGGAGTACGCCTGGTGGTACCAGTACTACTTCAGCACCGAGCGGGGCCGCCTGGCCATGGAGGACAAGGCCGACCGGCACGGCCTCTGCCGACTCGTCTGGGACACCGTGTCCCCGACCTGGGACTTCGACGACGCCACGTTCGAGCGGACGGCCACCGCCTTCGAGAACCCGGACTACGCGGCCATCGTGATCCACAACTACCGCTGGCGGCTCGGTCTCGCCGAAGGCGAGCAGCGCTACGACCGCTACGAGAGGGTTCTCGCCACGCGTCCCGTCATCGCCGTGCCGACCATCACCCTCGACCCCGAGCGCGACCCGTTCACCGCGCCGGGGAACGGCGCCGCCTACCGCGACCGCTTCACAGGTCCCTACGACCACCGGACGCTGGCGGGCATCGGTCACAACGTGCCCCAGGAGGCGCCCGCCGCCTTCACGCAGGCCGTCGTCGACGCGGACCGCCTCTGAGCCCAGGGCCGGGCGTCCATCACCTTTCAGAAGGTGACCTCTACGGTTCGCCCTCACCACGGCGAGGCGGAGCGGCCCATGAGGAAGCCCGCCCGAAGCAGCGCGCCGCGGCGCACCTGGGCCCATTTACTTGACCCATCAATCACCTCTCGGCATACTTCGCTAGGCAAGTACTTATGGCGGTGTGTTCACCAGCCGCTGCTGTCCGCACGAAAGGGCCTTCCCGTGACCAAGATCGGAATCATCATCGGCAGCACCCGGCCGGGCCGTAACGCCGAGGCCGTCGCCCGCTGGGTGCACGAAGTCGCCATCGAGCGCACCGACGCCGAGTTCGAGCTCGTCGACCTACTGGACTACAAGCTGCCGCTGCTGGACGAGGCCTACCCGCCGTCGATGGGCAACTACACCCAGCCCCACACCCAGGCATGGGCCGAGAAGATCGCGT
This sequence comes from Streptomyces sp. NPDC048643, assembly GCF_040650615.1. Lineage (NCBI taxonomy): Bacteria > Bacillati > Actinomycetota > Actinomycetes > Kitasatosporales > Streptomycetaceae > Streptomyces > Streptomyces sp. NPDC048643. Next base: position 284,776 of record NZ_JBEZHO010000005.1, on the reverse strand, counting down.
CCTTCGACGGGTACGTCATCGTCACTCCCGAGTACAACCGCGCGGTGCCGGGCGCCCTGAAGAACGCCATCGACTTCCTCTACGCCGAGTGGAACAACAAGTCCGTGGGCTTCGTCAGCTACGGCGGTGTCGGCGGCACCCGCGCCGTGGAGCACCTGCGCGGCATAGCCGGCGAGCTCCAGTTGGCCGACGTCCGATCCCAGGTGACCCTCTCGCTGTTCACCGACTTCGAGAACTTCTCCACCTTCACGCCGGCCGACATCCAGCGGGACACCCTCGTCACCACCCTGGACCAGGTCGTGGCGTGGGCCGGCGCGCTCGCTCCGCTGCGCGCCGCCTGACCGACCGGGACGGCCACCCTTCGGCTGAACCGGATGTGAGCCGCGAGGCCGACGCGCCCATCCGCGCGTCGGCCTCCACAGGCGCGCCTTGGCAGTCACACAGTCACCTGTCAGACTAGTGATGTGAACCTCGACCACGTCTTCGTCTGCGGGAATCCGGCCCTCGACTTCGCCGCGACCCTGCGCGCGCGGCGCTCGGTCCGGTTCGAGATGTTCGCGACGCCGGACAGGTTGGACGCGTGGTACACGGAGTCCGGCGTCGTGGACGCCGTCTCCCCCGCTCAGGGCACCGACGTGGAGCAGGCGAAGGCCGTGCGTGAGGCGGTCTACGAGCTGGTCACAGCGCGTCGCCTCGGTGAGGACTTCGGTCACGGGGCCCTCGCCGTGGTCAACAGCGCCGCGCGTAAGTCGCCTGCCGTGCCCCAGCTCACCCCCTCCGGACGCTGGACGGCCGCGACGCCCGACGAGGCGCTGTCCACGGTGGCGCGGCTCGCGATCGAGTTGCTGAGCGGACCGGACGTACCCCTGCTCAAGGAGTGCGGAAACCCCGAGTGCACCCGCACCTACATCGATCGCTCACGCGGGATGCGACGGCAGTGGTGCGGCATGGAGTCCTGCGGCAACAAGATCAAGGCGGCCGCCTACCGCGCCCGCAAGAAGGAGACCGCGCCGGCCTCCAGCTGACGGACGGGGCGGGCGGCGATCGCACGTGCTCGTCACGGCTGCTTCGACTTCACCGACGTACGCACGCCACCCCGGTAGACCCCGGACACACGCACGGCCGCGTATGGCGAACTCGGCCAGGACCGTTCCCTGTCAGCGCCGGTGGATTCCCCGGGCGGCGCGCAACGCGGCCATCGCGTCACCGACGGCCGCGATCCGCTCCGCACTCAACGAATCGACGAACACCTCACGGATCGCACGCAGGTGCGGCAGCAGGGCCGCCCGGAAGGCGTGGGCGCCCTCGTCGGTGAGTGCCACCTCCGCGCCGCGGCTGTCGGTCGCACACTTGTCCCGCCGAATCAGCCCGCGGCGCTCCATCCGTCCCAGGTGATGCGACAGCCTGCTGCGCTCCCAGCCCATGGTCTCGGCCAGCTCCGACGACCGCAGGGTGTGACGGGCGGCCTCGCCGAGCGCCAGAAGCACCGCATAGTCGCCCGGCGACAAGGAGGAGTCCCGCTGCAGGCGGGCGGCCAGCTCGTCATGGAGTGCCTGCGCGGTTTCGACAAAGTCGCGCCACACCCGTAGCTCCTCGGCATCGGGATACGGGCTCCGTCGTTCACTCACCACTGGCCGCCTCTTTGTTTGACGTGTCAATCATGTCGAGTGATACTTGCTTCATCAAGCACATGCTACTCCCGCATCTCTCAGGTGGCCCGCCGTCCGGGAACCATCGGAGGAGGACGCCATGACGACCGCGACACTCACCTTCGGTCTGAACTCATTCGGGGAGGTCGCGACGGACGCCGGACGCGTCCTTGACGACGCCGAAACCGTGCGGCTGCTCGTCGAGGAGGCGCGCCATGCCGAGGCCGTGGGCCTGGACGTCTTCAGCGTCGGCGAGCACTACCGTCCCGGCCACGTCGACACCTCAGCTCCGGTGCTGCTCTCCGCCATCGCCTCCGCCACCCGGCGCATTCGCCTCGGAACGTCGGTGACCGTGCTGAGCACCAACGACCCCGTGCGGCTCTACCACGACTTCTCCACGCTCGACGCGGTCTCGAACGGCCGCGCCCAGCTCGTCGTGGGACGCGCCTCGGCGACGGACTCGTTCCCGCTGTTCGGTTACGACGTCAGTGACTACGAAGAGCTCTTCGAGGAGAAGCTCGAACTGCTCATGCGGCTCCAGCGGGAGGACTCGGTGACGTGGTCCGGCGCCTTTCGCGCTCCGCTGTCGGAGCAGCGACTGCGTCCCCGGATGCGCCAGGACGGGATCCCCACCTGGATCGGAGTGGGAGGCAGCCCCAACTCCGTCCTCCGCGCGGCCCGTTACGGCCTCCCCCTCATGCTGGCCATCATCGGTGGGCGCCCGGAGCGTTTCGCCCGTCATGTCGATCTCTACCAACGCGCCCTGCGGCAGGCCGGACACGACCCCCAGCCGATCGGCCAGCACTCGCTGGGGTTCGTGGCGGACACCGACGAGGAAGCCACCGAGACCTGGTGGGAGTACTGGAAGCCGGTGGTGACCGGCCTCGCGAAGGAACGCGGCTTCTATCCGCCGACCTGGGACGTCTACCGCGACGAGATCGACCACGGTGCGCTCTACGTCGGCTCGCCCGACACCGTCGCCCGCAAGATCGCCACGGCTGCCCGTGACCTGAGTCTGAGCCGCTTCGACCTCAAGTACGACATCATGCACCTCCCCCGCGAGGCCCGCGCCCGCAGCATCGAGCTGCTGGGGCGCGAAGTCGCCCCACGGGTGCGGGAATTGCTCACGAAGGAGTCCCGTCATGTCTGATCTCGACTTCGGCCTCGACACGTTCGGCGACGTGCCGGTGGACCACTCCGGTGCACAGGTCTCCCATGCCCGGGCGATCCGTCAGCTCGTGGACGAGGCGGTTCTCGCCGACGACATCGGCGTCGACGTCCTCGCGGTGGGGGAGCACCATCGTCCCGAGTACTCGGTCTCCACGCCGGAAACCGTGCTCGCCGGCATCGCCACGCGGACCAAGCGTCTTCGGTTGTCCTCCGGCGTGACGGTCCTCAGCTCCGACGACCCCGTCCGGGTCTTCCAGCGCTTCGCGACCGTCGACGCCCTGTCCAACGGGCGAGCCGAGGTGATCCTGGGACGAGGGTCCTTCACGGAGTCCTTCCCCCTCTTCGGTTACGACCTCAGCGACTACGACAAGCTGTTCGAAGAGAAGATCGAACTCTTCGTGCGGCTGCTCGACGAGAAGCCCGTCACCTGGAAGGGCAGTGTCCGGGCCCCCCTCGAAGAGGCGGAGGTCTTCCCTCCCACCGAATCCGGCCACCTGACCACCTGGGTCGGTGTCGGCGGTTCACCCCCGTCGGTCGTCCGGACCGCCCGCTACGGCCTTCCCCTGATGCTCGCCGTCATCGGCGGCTCCCCCGCACGCTTCGCGCCCTACATCGACCTCTACCAGCGGGCCACGGCGCAGTTCGGCACCACCGCACACCCCGTGGGGATGCACTCGCCGGGATTCGTGGCCGACACCGACGAGGAGGCCCGCGAGGTGTTCTGGCCCAGCTACCGGACCATCCGCGACCGTATCGGCGCGCTACGCGGCTGGCCGCCGATACGCCGCGCGGAGTTCGACGCCGAGATCGAGCACGGCTCGCTGTACATCGGTTCGCCGGAGACGGTCGCGCGCAAGATCGCCCGCGCCGTGGGCGACCTCGGCGTGGGCCGCTTCGACCTCATCTACACCGCGGGCGCGCAGCCGATCAGCGCCCGGCTGCGTGCGGTGGAGTTGTACGGCACGAAGGTGATTCCCATGGTCCGCGACATCCTGGCCGGCTGACCGAGGGAGAGGGAGACACCATGAACAACGACGACGCGCGCACGATCGGCATCCTGGGCGCCGGAAAAGTAGGGACCGTACTGGCACGGCTGGCTCTCGCCGCCGGCCACCGCGTGCTGATCGCGGGTTCCGGCGCGGTCGAGAACATCGCTCTCACCATCGAGGTGCTCGCCCCCGGGGCGGTCGCCGTCACCGCGGACGAGGCGGCGACCGGGGCGGAGGTCGTGGTCCTGGCGCTCCCCCTGGGAAAATATCGCAGTCTCCCTGTCGAAGCCCTGCGGGGAAAGCTGGTCATCGACGCGATGAACTACTGGTGGGAAGTCGACGGCCCACGGCAGGACCTCACCGACCCTGCCGTCTCCACCAGCGAGATCGTCCAGGCGTTCCTGCCCGACTCGCACGTGGTCAAGGCGTTCAACCACATGGGGTACCACGACCTCGAGGACGGAGCCCTGCCCGCCGGAACGCCCGGCCGCAAGGCGATCGCCCTCGCCGGCGACGACCCGCACGACCTGACCGCCGTCGCACACCTTGTGAACGCCCTCGGCTTCGACCCCGTGGACGCCGGCCCACTCATCGAGGGCGTACGACTGCAACCCGGCACGGAACCGTTCGGCGCCAACGTCGGAGCCCTCGAGCTGCGGGCCATGCTGGACCGCTTCCCGACCACGGAGCACGGCCGAGCGGTCCTCGAAGCCCGGGCCACAGGAACGGCACCCTTCCACATGGCCCGCTGAAGCGCCCCGGCGAGAGCACCAGGGCCGCGGCCGTGGACCGGGTCACCCATCCGGCTCCTCACCCCCGTTCGCGCCGGGGCACAGGAGAGCGCGAGCGCCTAGCCTGACAGAGTAGCCAGGGAGGACGAGTCGTCTGCCGTGATGTTCAGCATCGGTGACCTGCTGCCCGAGTCCGGCCTGCGTACCGGAGTCGATATGTTGGTGCGCCTGGTGGAGGCGGGCGGCGCCATCATCATCTTCGTCGGCGCGGTCGTCGCTTTCTCCCGTCTTGTCACGGTTGGACTGCGGGAACGCAAGCCTGAGATCTTCGTGTCCGTGCGTCTCACCCTGGGGCGCTTCCTGCTCCTGGGTCTGGAGTTCCAGCTCGCCTCCGACATCCTGCGGACGGCCATCTCCCCGACCTTTCGCGAGATCGGCCAGCTGGCCGCGATCGCGGCCATTCGAACAGCGCTCAACTACTTCCTCGGTCGCGAGATCAAGGAGGAACGCGCCCAGATCGCGGCCGAGAAGGCGCCGGAGGTCTCCGGAGAAGACTCGTGACAGCGATGCTCAGGTGGTGAGGGCAGGCGACGCCGCGTACCTCAGCACTGCTGCTCGAAATGAAGGTTCTGCCAGCGTCCGGCCGCGATGTCCTGGCGGGTGCCCACGATCAGATTCAAGGTGAACAGGCCGTGGTCGACGCCGTTCCCGGATATCTGGGCCAGGAGCACCAGGCCGTCCTGGTCGGGCGGCACCTGCCACTGGTCGGAGAATCCGCCGATCTGCGCGACGGAGTGGGGCGCGGTTCCGGCGTGGACGCTGTTCACCAGGGCCGCTACGAAGCGGTCCACCGCCTCCGCGTCCTTGCCATCGCCGTCGCCATCGCCGTCGCCGTCGCCCTCGCCGTCCAAGAATGCCTGCACCAGTGGAGCTCCGGGCCACTCGTGGTCGATGGTCAGTCCCGGCACGGGGTACAGCACACGCGGTTCGTAAGCAGCCGCCTTCGAAGCGTCCACGTCCTCGGGCAACGGACGTTCCGCGCTCGGGACACCGGCCGGGACGTGGAGAACGGCGGAGTCCTCCGGCTCGTACTCGAACGTGGTGAAGAACAGCAGTTGCCCGTCCGGGGGAAGGTCGATGTCGAGGTAGTCGCGGGGCAGGGCCGCGCAGTCGACGACCAGTACGAAGGGGTCCGCCTGTCGGCCCCTTTCCGCACCCTCGGGCAGCGGGGGAAGCCCGCCGGTGCGTCCGGCCGGACGCAGGCCCTCCCGGGCGGCCTCGGGCAGATCGGCGTCCCCCACCAGCAGGACACACGGTCGCAGCAGCCCCGCCAGCTCCCCTGCCACGTCAGCGGGAACGCCGTGCTCTCCCGCCAGCCCGGTCACGTTGTGCTCGTCGACGTATGCCATGCCGATGATCGTGTCACGGGCCACTGACACCGGGCCGGACTCTCCTCGGGCGGGAAAGACCCCGAGTATGCGGTGCCGGCCCACCGGACCGCCAGAACCGAGGGCGTGGCGCGGTCCCGGACACAACCTGCTCGATTCCGGGCGCGTCCAGTCCGTAAACGCGTGCTAGAAAAGGGGGACTTCGGCTCTCGTGGCCGACGGCGATCGGCGGTTCGGACAAGAGCAGCCTCCTCAGGGAATCCGTCCCGGCAGCCCCTGCACTGCCCGCCCCCTCTGACGTGGTCAGGTGGGACGGCAGCCACGGCGGCCGCGGAGCGGCTTCTCCTGATCACGCTGCCTGCCCAGGACCTGTCCGGGACTCGACCGGACGGGCGGGCAAAGCCCCCTGTCATGCGAGGAGCCATGATGACGGACCGCTCAACCGCACCGCCGACGGTCATCGATCAGCTGAGTGTGAGCGCGGCCCTCGAGCACGCCAGTGCGGGCGTGTACGCCGTCGGGGAGTCGGGGCGGATCATCTGGGTCAACACGCGCGCTCTCGATCTCCTCCTTCGCGGCGCCGACGACGTGATCGGGCACGACGCCCACGATCTGTTGCACCGCGACGCGCGCGGACGGCCGGTCCCGAGGGAGAGCGGCCAACCACGCCCACCGCTTCAACAGGCGTTTCGGACGGGCCGCAACTGGTATCCCCGCGGCGACGGAACCCTCCTGCCGGGGCAGTGGTTCTCCCTCCCCTGCGAACCCAACGAGCAGGGCGTGGTCGCCCTGGTGGCGTTCCATCCCGCCGAGACACCCGAGCAGGACGCGGGCAGGCCGGCGGCGTCGCCCCGCGCCCTGTCGGAGGGTGAGCGTCTGGCCCTGCTGGCCGACACCACCGCTCAGTTGATCTCCAACGTCGACGTGCACGGGGCCCTGCGCCGAGTGGTCGAACTGATGCTTCCGCGGCTCGCGGACTGGGCGGTCATCGACCTGATCGTCGAGGGGGACGAGGTCACGCGATCGCTGGTCGTCCAGGCACAGGACTCCGTGCTGCGTATCCGTGAGGACCTGCAGGGCCCCATGCCCCCGATTCCCGCCTCCTCCCCCATGCCCCTGTCCAAAGCCCTGCGAGGTGCGGCTTCGGCTCTCGCGGGCCCCGAGACCTACGACGGGCCCCCCGACACCGGCATCGCGGTGGAACAGCGCAAGCTGTTCGAGGCGACCGGGATCCAGACCGCGGCCATCGCTCCCATCCGCGGACCCCACGAGGTCGTCGGTGCCCTCACCTTGGGGCGCACCCGACGCGACGAAGCGTTCACCACGGACGATCTGGCCCTCGTGGAGGACATAGCGCGCCGGATCGGCATCGCTCTGGAGAACGCGCGCCACTACCAGCGTCAGCGCCAGATCGCCGCCACCATGCAGCGTTACCTGCTGCCCCAGCTCCCACGGTTGTCGGGGGTGGAGATGACCACGCGCTATCTGCCCGCCCCGGACGCCTCGCACGTCGGCGGAGACTGGTACGACGCGTTCACCCTCCCGGCAGGGGACACGGCGCTGGTCATCGGTGACGTGGTCGGCCACGACCTGGACGCGGCCGCCGGCATGGCACAACTGCGCAACATGCTGCGCGCCTACACCTGGTCACAGGACAACCCCCCGCACCGCACCGTGCAGCACCTCGACCAGGCGATGAGGCACATCACCGACGTCCGCATGGCCACCCTCATCCTGGCCCGCCTCGCCTGCGACCCCGCCGGACACTGGATCCTGCGCTGGACCAGCGCAGGCCACCCACCGCCCCTGCTCGTCGACTACGACGGAGTGACCCGCTATCTCCACGAGGGCAACGGACTCCTCCTCGGCACCGGCACCGACCGTCCGCGCCACGACGCGCAAGCGGTGCTCCCGCCGGGATCCACGCTCGTCTTCTACACCGACGGACTCATCGAGACCCGCCGAGAGCTTCTGGACACCGGTCTGGAGCGCCTGCGCCGGCACGCGGCCGCACTCGCCCATCGGCCCTTGAACTCGTTCACCGACCTCCTGCTCGAGCGCACCCGTCCGACCGACAACGACGACGACGTCGCCCTGCTCACCATCCGCATCCCGCTCGGCACCCCGTAGGACAGGGTTCCGCGTTCGGCGCTCCGAGCCACGGATCCGCCCACACAGACGCGGACCTCCCGTTTCAGCCCGCGTCAGGCGCAGCGACGATGTTTCCGTCCTTGTCGAGGGTGTGGGTACGCCAGTACACGTCCCACTTGTCGTCGACCTGCTGCGGCACCTTGCCCGCGGGATACCGCGTATATCCCGCCGAAGGCTCTTCCTTGTCCGAGAAGCAGGCCGACCCGGTGCCGCCCACCGACAGGGCGGGGTACTCGCCGTTGCCGCAGATGTTCTCCTGGTACCCGAAGTCGGCGCATCCGGTGAGGACCGTGGCAGCGGCCGCGGCCGCAAGGGCAGCGGCGACAACGACGGGAAGCCTTCCGGCGCGGAGGAGGATGGCGGGTCGGTTCGTGCGGGGCACGTTCACGATGATCTCCAGTCACTTGGTATGCACCCACCTTCGCCGTCCAGGACCTCCCGTGCCTTGAGTACCCGTACTCAGAGGAACCTGGTCTCGTGCTCAACACGCCCTGGCGGAAGCCGATCTGATGGAGTCGCAGGTGTTCAGGCCAGGGGCCTCCAAGGAGCTGAGGGCGTCGGCGAGTTGTGTTCTGGTGGTGATGCCGAGTTCGGGGAAGATCCGGTAGAGGTGCGAGCCGATGGTGCGGTGGGAGAGGTAGAGGCGCTGGCTGATCTGGCGGTTCGTGAGCCCGGTGGCGGCGAGCGTGGCGATCCACAACTGCGGTGCCCGGCCCAGGCATACAGCCTGCGCCGGGCCTCGCATCGCCTGCGGCAGCACCCTCCGTGTGCCGGGGACTCCTAGGTCGTGGGTGCGGTGTTCGCCGTGCCGGTTCTGCGGGCGTGCAGAACGCTGCCGTCCAGGGGCAGGGGTGCCTGGCTCACCAGGGTGAGGCCCGCTTCGGCGAACAGTTGGGCGTAGTGGTCGGCGCGTCGTTCGCGGCCGCCGACGTTGCACATCATGTGCAGGTCCCAGGCGGTGGCCAGCGAGACCGAGCCGTCGGTGGGCAGGACGCGTTCGACGACGAGCAGATCGGCGGTGTCGGGCATCGCGCGGGCGCAGTGGCGCAGGATGTCGAGGCAGCGGTCGTCGTCCCAGTCGTGCAGGACGCGGGACAGGACGTAGACGTCGCCGCCCGCCGGGACGTCCGCGAAGTCGCCCGCTCGGAAGGTGCACCGCGCCGCATGGCCGGCCTCGCCGAGAAGGCGGCGGGCGGTCTCGACGGTGTGCGGGCGTTCCAGCAGGAGGCCGCGCAGGTGGGGGTGCGCGGAAAGGATTCGGCCGAGCAGTTCGCCATTGCCGCCGGCGATGTCGACCACGGTCGCCCCGTCGGGAGCGTCGGCGAGGACGGGGTGGGCGGGCAGCGGGTCGAACATGCGTGAACCGGCGGCCATCGACCGGTCGAAGAGTTCGGCGAGTTCGGGATCGCGGGCGAAGTGGTCGAAGTGGTTCTCGCCGAAGCGTTCCTCGAAGGCGACCTGCCCGGTGCACACGGTGTGCCCGAGCCCTGCGAAGGACTCGTAGAACGGTCCTCCGTACATCAGCGCCAGCGGCCGCATCGACCCTTCGGCGTCCGCACGCAGCAGCCTGCCGGTGTCCGTGAGCCGGAAGCCGTCGCGGCCTTCGCTCACCACGCCGAGCATGGTGAGGTAGCGCAGCAGGGTGGTCAGGTTGGGCGCGAAGGCTCCGACGTCCTGCGCCAGTTGCGCCACTCCGACGGCACGCTCCTCGTGCATCGCGTCGGCCACCTCCAGCTGTGCGAACGCGGCGAGGGCCTGGGTCGTCCACGCCCCGGTCAGCAGGCGCAGCAGTGCCTCGGCGGGCTGCCCCTTGCGGTGTTCGTCGAGGTGGGCGGCGAGGATGTCCCGGTGATCGCCGGGGACGTACACTTCCACGCGCCGGTAGCCGGCCTTGGCCTCGGCGGGCGCGGTGAAGTAGAACACCGTCCCGTTCTCGTGGGGGTTGTAGCCGCCACCGCCAGGGGTGGCGCCGTACCGTCCGAAGGTCGCGCACAGGCCGCGCAGCACCAACGGGTCCGGTGCCTCGACCTCGAAGGCGACATGCGCCTCGTGCTGCTGCTCCCGCTCGTGCGTGGCGAGGGTGTCGAGGTCGGAGCCCGGCGGCACCGTCAGCGCGAACACCTCGACCATGCGCCGCGCCCCGTCCCGGCACTCCACCGCGGGTCGCAGAATGCCGACGTCGAGGTGCGCCGCGGACCTCTTGTGCCGTGCGGCCAGGCGTTCGCGGACGACGACGCTCGGCCTCGGCGACGTGTCCGCGACGAGCCCGCAGTCGGCGAGGAGGGCGTCCAGCGCCGCCGCGTCGGGCGGGAAGACGAGGAGTGCCGCGTGCGAGAAGTCGCAGCGCTCGGCCAGGGTCCGCAGCTCCGGGCCGTCGAGCCCGGGGAGCAGGAGCGGGAGCAGGGTGGCGGTGTCCTGTTCCTTGACGAAGTCGACCGTCGCGCGCAGGCGGGACGTGTCGCCCGACAATGCCGTGATCATTGCGGGAGGATCCTCATTCCGGGGTTCGGTTGTGTGCGTACGGGTGTACGCGGGTGCGGAGCGTGAGGGCGGCGGCCTAGACGCCGACGTAGTGCTCGGCGAACCAGTCCTGATGGCTGCGCGAGGTGCGCAGCGAGGTGAGGCGGGAGCGGCGCAGGGAGTTGTGGAACCGGGATTCGCCGTCCGCGCCGGAGGGGCCGTGCAGCAGCCCGATCATCCAGTGGGAGAACTCCTGCGCACGCCAGATGTGCGTCAGACATCGCGCCGAGTAGGCGTCGAGTCCCTCGGAGTTCCCGGCCGTGAGGTTTTCGATCAGGGCCGGGGCCAGGATCGCCGCTTCGAGGACGGCGAGGTTGGCGCCCTTCGCGGCGGAGGGGCTGATCAGGCCGGCGGCGTCGCCCACGAGGAACAGGGCGCCGTGCCGGAGCGGTTCGAGCACGTCGGACTCCAGGTCGATGACGGCCCGTTGCACGATGGGCCCGCGGCGCAGCGGGCCGTACTCGCCCGCCCGCATCCGCAGGTCCAGCTCGCCCCAGATCCGGTCGTCCGACCATGCGTCGGCCGGGATGCCGCGTTCGCACTGGAGGTAGTAGCGGGTGACGTCGCTGGTGCGGGCCATGTGCCCGGCGAACCCGTGCTCGTGCACCGCGTATCCGACGGCGTCGAGGCTGGGCGGCGCCTCGGCGAGCAGACCGAGCCAGGTCACGCCGTGATCGCGGTGGTGGCGAACCGTTCCGGCCGGCAGCGAGCGCCGGGCCGCGCCGTGTCGTCCGTCGCAGCCGGCCACGTACCGCGCCCGCCACAGGCCGGGCCGCCCGTCGGCCTCGCGCACGGACACCTCGGGCCGCTCGGTGTCGGCGCCGCGCACGGCCACGGCCTCGGTGCCGAAGCGGATCTGTCCGCCGCGTTCGAGGAACCGCGTCAACAGGTCGGTCACCAGGTCCTGTTGGGGGTAGACGGTGTGGCGCTCGCCCTGGCCGAGCCCGCTGTAGTCCAGCCGGAACCGGCCGTCCTCGGTACGGAACTCGCAGGTGTTGTGGGTCTGCCCGTGCCGGTGCAGTCCTTCGGCAAGACCGTGCCGCTCCAGGATCCGTACGGTGTTGGCGGCCAGGAATCCGGCACGGGCCCGTGTCTGCACGTGCGCGCGCTCGGCCCGCTCCAGGACGACGCAGTCGATGCCCTGGTCCACAAGGATGTTGCCGAGCACGAGCCCGGCCGGCCCGGCCCCGAGGACGAGCACATCGGTCGCGTGGTCGTCCGGTTGCCGACAACTCTTTCCATCTGTCACGGAGACAGATACTAAGGAGGCCTAAATCCTTGATCGAACCGAAATCACCTGAATGCCCCGTACGAATGGAAGAGTGATCACCGCTCCTCGGCCACCTGAATGATCGTTCTGCCGGAGACGCGACGATCGGGTACGAAGGCCGCGGCGGCCTCGCCGAGGGGGCGCACCTCCGCGACCCGGACGTCGAGGTGTCCGTCACTGACCCGCCGTACGAGGTGCGTGAGGCGCGCGCGGTCGGGTTCGACGACGAAGAAGAGTGCTCGTCCGTCCTTGGGCCGAACGGTGGGCGGCCGGGCGATCGTCACGAGCGTGCCGCCGGGGCGCACGAGCGCCGCCGAGCGGTCGAGGACGTCACCGCCGATCACGTCGAACACGACGTCGACGTCTCCCGCGTCCTCCAGCCGGTCGTTCTCGAGGTCCAGGAAGGCATGCGCGCCCAGCCCCAGAGCCGTCTCCCGGTCGGCGGCCCGGCCGGTTCCGATCACCCGGGCTCCGGCCTCCCTGGCGAGCTGCACCGCCATCGAACCGACAGCCCCGGCGGCGCCGTGGACGAGGACGGTCTGGCCGGTCCTGATCTGCGCGTGATCGAAGAGGCCCTGCCAGGCGGTCAGTCCCGAGACCGGCAGCGCGGCCGCCACGGTGTGGCTGACGTCCGCGGGCAGCGGGGCGAGATTGCGGGCCTCCACGGCGACGTACTCGGCGAGCGAACCGTCGCGTGTCCAGTCGGTCAGTCCGAAGACCCGTTGGCCGACCGTGAGACCGGTCGTGCCGTAGCCGAGTTCCGCCACGACTCCTGAGACCTCGTGGCCGGGCACGCTCGGCGTGCGGTCGTGGCCCGCGCGATCGGTCCACGTCGCGGGCCAGTCGAGTTCACCACGGGTGAACCCCGCGGCGTGGACCCGCACGATGACGTCGTTCTCCGCCATGTGGGGATGGGGGAGGTCCGTCAAGGTGAGCCCCTTGACGCCGGCGTCGCGGTCCCCGGCGGTGATGGCCTGCATGTCATAACCTCCTTCGTTCGCGTCAGCTCGGCCACGGCGCGTCGGTGATGCGCTCGACCATGCTGGTACGCCGAAATCCTGGGATGAAATGTTCCAGCACGTCTGCGTTGACGGTCCCGTACGTGGTGTCCGGACGATTCCTCAGACCGTCGACGAATTCCTGCAGGAAATCTCTCTTGAATTCTCCGCGCGGATGGGCGGCGACGATTTCGTCGGCCTGACCGTCGTCCAGTTCCGCCAGGCCCCATCCGACGGCGTCGGTCAGTACACCGTAGTTCGTGGCTGCGATCTCCGCGCCCAGGCGACCGGGAATCCCCGGCGTCGTGTGCAGCGCGACCGCCATCCAGGCCACCTCGGCGGCGCTCTGCGGGAACCCGTGGTCGAGCAGGAACCCGCGGGCATGGTCGGCGCCGTCGAGCTCGAAGCGCTGCTCCTTGTCGGAGTACGGGGACAGCAGTCCGGCGTCGTGGAACATGGCGGAGACGTACAGCAGCTCGGGATCGGGCCGGAGGCCGAGCCTGCGCGCGTGCAGAGAACCGAAGAGAAAGACGCGGCGGGAGTGATGGAAGATGAGCGGGTTCGTCGTCTCCCGAATGAATTCGGTGGCAGCATCAATTGCCGCCGTCTGAGGAATCTCCACTCCGGAGATGGTCTCGATCATGAAGGTCATGTCTTTCCGTGTGGCGCGCCAGGGACACTGCGGGGGATCTGCGTACGGTCACTCCGGCCAGGCTGAGTTCTCGATGACGTCGACGAAGTCGGTACGCCGAAAGCCCGGGACGAAGTGCTCGAGAACGTCCGCGTTCACCGTGCCGAAGGTGGTGTCGGGTCGATGCCTGAAGCCGTCGGTGAACGCCTCGAGGATCTGCCGCTTGAAGTCCGGCCTCGGGTGGACAGCCGTGACGGCGTCGATCTGCGCCCGCGTGATGTTGGCCAGGCGCAGGCCCAGTACGTCCGTCTCGACACCCGCCGTGGTCGCCGCGATCTCGGGCGCCATCTTGTAGGGCACCTCCGGTGTGGTGTGCAGGGCGACGGCCGTCCAGACGGTGTCCGCGTCGCTCTCGGACAGACCGTGGGCCAGCAGGAACGCCCGCGCCTGGTCGGCACCGTCCATCTCGAAGCGCTGATCGTCGCTGCGGTAGGGCGCCACCAGGCCCGTGTCGTGGAACAGCGCCGCCACGTACAGCAGCTCCGGGTCGGGGCTGAGCCCCAGTGCGGCCGCCTGGAGACTGCCGAAAAGGTAGACCCGGCGGGAGTGGTGGAAGATCAGGGCCGGGGTCGTGTCACGGATGAGCTCGGTGGCGTCCTGCGCGAGCTTGCTGTCGGGGATCGCGACGTCGGCGATGTACTCGGTCATGGCTGCCTTCCCTGGGCGGGGTGGGGTTCCTGTCCCCAGCTTCCGCCGAGCGGGGCCGCCGCGTCCGCAACCAGATGGCCGACAAGCCCTCGAAAACGGTCACGGCCCAGGCGGCCGGCTCACCTCGCGTTGGGTGCGCGCGAGGTCGGTGTCGTGGTGGCGAAGCGGTGCTGGTACTGGGTGGGGGAAAGCCCGAGATGACGTGCGAAGGCGCGCCGCAGGCTCTCGTAGCTGGGGAAGCCCGAGAGCGAGGCCGCCTCCGTCGCGTTGTGTCCGGCATCGAGGAGGGCCTTCGCCCTGTCGAACCGGATCAGTTCCACGTATTTCATGGGTGTCGTGTCGAGTTCGGCGCGGAACATCCGGGTCAGGTGCCGTGGGCTCACTCGGACCCGCGCCGCGAGGGACTCCAGTCCGTGATCGGCTGTCGGATCGGCCTGGACCGCGTCCTGGATCATCCGCAGCACGGGAGTTCGGGGTGCCGGGCCCTGGAGCGACGCGGAGAACTGGGACTGTCCGCCGGCTCGCTGCATGTACACCACCAGCGAACGGGCGATCTTGCGGGACAGGTCCGGTCCGTGGTCCTGCTCAACCAGGGCGAGGGCGAGGTCGATACCCGCGGTGACACCCGCGGAGGTGTAGGTGCTGCCGTCCCTGACGAAGATCGCGTCCGGCTCCACCGTCGTCTGCGGGCAGCTACGGGCCAGCGCGGCGGTGTGCTGCCAGTGCGTGGTCGCCCGCTTGCCCTCCAGCAGTCCCGCGGCGCCCAGGACGAAGGCCCCGGTGCAGACCGACGCGACGCGTTCCGCCCTGTCCGCCAGGGCTCTGGCTGTGGCGGACAGCTCAGGGTCGACAGGAGTGGCCGGCAAAAGGTCGCCACCCACCACGAGCAGCGTGTCGAAGGGGTCCGCGACCGCGGCCTCCACGTCGACGGGAACGCTCATGCCGATGGAGGAGCGCACCGGCGTTCCGCCCGCGGAGACGATGCTCAGCCGGTACTGGGCGCCGTACCGGTTGGCTTCACTGAAGACCTCCGCCGGCCCGGACAGGTCCAGCATCTTCATTCCGTCGAACACAAGGACGCCCACGCTGTGTGTTCGGGATGCCATCGTTCCTCGTTCTCTTCGCTGCGTCGCTCCCCCGCCGTACTGGTCACGTCTACCAGGAAAGAGCCTTGAAGCATGCTTCCGAGCACACGTGTGTGACTGACCGGCGCGTGTCCGGACCCGCGTGCCCCGACCGTGGAGCCCGGTTCTCCCGCCGCAGTTCAATGCCGGTCGGCGCGGCCTTCCTCGTCGCGTGCCGATCCGTCCTGGGTCACACGCGGCCGACCGTGTCCTGCTCGTCCACCGCGTCCTCTCCGTCCATCGCGTCCTCCTGCTCCCCGGCCGACGCGTCCGACGCGTCCGACGCGACGAGGGCTGCGGGAGAGGGCTTGCGCAGGCTGCCCACCAGGCGTGCCACGGGCTCCGTGTAGCGGGCGGTGAGCGGGCCGAGGATCACCAGGATCAGCACGTACGCCGTGGCCAGCGGTCCCAGCGAAGGCTCGATCCCCGCGGTGACCGCGAGTCCGGCGATCACGATGGAGAACTCGCCCCGCGCGACGAGCGTGCCGCCCGCGCGCCACCGCCCCTTGACCGAGACGCCGGCGCGCCTAGCGGCCCAGTAGCCGGTGGCGATCTTCGTCGCCGCGGTGACGGCGGCGAGGGCGAGCGCGGGAAGGAACACCGGCGGAATGCTCGACGGGTCGGTGTGCAGACCGAAGAACACGAAGAACACCGCGGCGAACAGGTCCCGCAGCGGTGCCAGCAGATTGTGCGCGCCTTCGGCCACTTCGCCGGAGAGGGCGATGCCGACCAGGAAGGCTCCCACGGCGGCCGACACCTGGAGCTCCTGCGCGAGCCCGGCGACCAGCAGGGTCAGGCCGAGGACCACCAGCAGCAGCTTCTCCGGATCGTCGCTGGAGACGAAGCGCGAGATGTGCCGGCCGTAGCGCACTGCGATCAGCAGCACCAGGCCGGCCACACCGAGCGCGATCGCCAGCGTGACGCTGCCGGCCGCCAGCGTCGTGCCGGCCAGCAGGGCGGTGACGATCGGCAGGTAGACGGCCATGGAAAGGTCTTCCAGGACCAGGATGCTGAGGATCACCGGCGTCTCCCGGTTGCCCAGCCGACCGAGGTCACCGAGGACTTTGGCGATGACTCCGGAGGAGGAGATCCAGGTCACCCCGGCCAGGACCACCGCCGCCACCGGGCCCCAGCCCAGCAGCAGGGCCATCGCGGCCCCGGGCAGGGCGTTGAGCGCCGCGTCGACCAGCCCGGCCGCGTACTGGGTCTTGAGGTTGGACACCAGGTCGCTGGCCGTGTACTCCAGGCCCAGCATGAGGAGCAGCAGGATCACGCCGATCTCGGCGCCGATCGCCACGAACTCCTCGCTGGTGCCGAGCGGCAGGATGCCGCCCTGCCCGAAGGCCAGCCCGGCGAGCAGATACAAGGGGATGGGTGAGAACTGGAAGCGGCCGGCGAACCGGCCCAGCAGTCCGAGGCCGAGGATGATCGCACCGAACTCGATCAGGAAGGTGGCGGAGGAGTGCATCGCGGGTCACTCCCGTCCGAGGATCACGTTGGCAGCCTCGACGCCCTCGCGTGTGCCGATGACGATCAGCGTGTCCCCGCCGGCCAGTCGGAAGTCCGGCCCGGGTGAGGGGATGGCCTCTGCCCGGCGCAACACCGCCACGATCGACACACCGGTGTCCGTCCGCATGCGTGTCTCACCGAGCAACCGTCCGTTCCAGTACGAGGTGGCGGACAGTTCGGTCCGTTCCGCCACCAGTCCCAGCTCGGTCGTCGACAGCAGGTTCGGGCTGTGGTGCGCGGGCATCAACGCGCCGATGAGCACCTCCGCCTCTCCGGAGGACAGCCGCACCGACAGTGCGCAGGCATCCGGGTCGTCCTGGCGATACGCGCTCAACGTCCGCGAGCCGTCCCGGTGCGCGACGACCGACAGGCGTCGCTGCTCTCGTGTGCTCAGGTCGTAGCGGACCCCGATCCCCGGCAACGGCGTACTGCTCATGCGCGCAGCGCCCACAGCTGCCCTCCTGTCCGTCTGTCTCATTTGACTGTTCCTTTGCGAACCACTGGGTGTCACCATACCGAGCACCGGGGCCGCCCCCCGCGGCCCCCTTGGACCGCCAGTGGAACAATCCGCCCTCGGGGGGCCACCCGTCGCAGCAGTCGAACCCACCGGCGTTTCCCTCCCCTTGGCGCCGGCACGGACCGGAAGGAGACGTGACCCATGATCGAGTGGGTGTCCCTCAGCAACGGCAGCCGACCCGTTCCCCGGCCCGCGTCCACGTCGCTGGTGTGGGCAACGGCCTTCGTCGGCGCGCTGGTTCTGGTGGCCTTCCTCAACACCACCGTGGGACCGGATCGGCCCGGGCTCGCCCTCACCGCGCTGTCCCTGTTCGCCGTCGTCCTCGGCTTTCCGGCCAGCTTCACCGCGGCGCCCGGAACGGCCGTGCTGTGCTGGCTGTTCCTCAACGGCTTCGCCGTACCGCCCGCGGGCACCTTCAGCTGGATCGGGCACCGCGACACCTTCTGGCTCGCCTGCCTGCTGTCCGCCGCCCTCATCGGGACAACGCTGGCCCGCCTCGCCCACGCCCGGGCCGCGTACCGCAAACTCCCCGCCGCCACCGCTTCGGTGGCGGAATTCGACGACGAGCCGCGTGTCCCCTGACCATGTGCTGTAGCCGAGCCCGCGGGTCGGTGCGTTCATGCTCTGGCCACGCGGTCGCGGCGCCCGGCTGGTTGGCTGGGCGCCGCGGCCGTTCAGGTCAGGTCAGGTCAGGCCGCGACGGTGCCTGCTCCGCCGAAGTGCCGGTCGAAGAAGCGGACCGCGCTGTCCGCCTCGAACCGGGGCAGCTCCTTGTGCCTGCCCGCGTTCACGTGCAGCGACTTCTCCTTCGAGGCGAAGGCGTCGAACAGCGCGAGACCCTCCTCGCGCGTGATGTGTTCGTCGTCCCACTGCAGGTCGAACTCGATCGGGATGGTGATCCGCTTCGCCTTCTCGGCCAGGACGTCGGGCCAGTGCTGACCGAAGACGGCGGCGGTGATCCTGGGTTCGATCGCCACCAACGGCACACCGATCGCGGTGCCCATGTTGAGGCCCCAGAAACCGACCGGGCCGTCGGCCCCGATCTCCGGAAGTTCTTGGAGTGCATCCAAGGTTGCCTGGTATTCGGGCACGGCGAGCCGGGCGAGGTGTTCGTTGTAGCGCACGACGATCGGGCCTTCCGGCTCGCCGGCCGCCCTCGCCCGGAACAACTCGGCGATCTCCGCCTCGTCGTGTGCCGTGCGCGGCCGGTCGCCGTGACCTGGCGCGTCGATGACGGCGACGTGGAAGCCGCAGCCGGCCACGACGCGCTGAGCGCGGCCGGACATCGCCGGATGCCTCTTGTGGTTGCCGCCGCCGTGAGCCATGAGGATCAGGGGCGCGCGCTCGGCCGCGTCCGCGGCAGGCGACCAGAGGACGCCGGGGACGTCGCCCACGGTGAAGTCGCGCTCGAGCACGCCGTTCGACGACGACTCGGCGGTGAACTGCGGAGGGTGCATGTGTGGTGCCTTTCGGGAGTGCCTAGTTGTCGAGGCGCTCCCGGCGACACCTGTGTCAATCGCCCGACCGTGACGAGAGGGGAAGCACCCACGTGGATACAGCGTTCATGGGTCTCACCTCCTCGGGACGGTGCCGCGGTCGACGGAAAGCTAACAGCCCGACCGCGATCACGCCCACTCCTTTTCCACGACGCGATCACAACTCCAGGGAGGGCCCGACACCCCAGGAATTCGCCGTTCGGACGGGACTTGGCCCATTGAGGTGACGGAAGCGCGGCAACTGTCCAAGCACACGGGATGTTTGTCCATGGAGCCCGGTCCGGATCGCTTCGTAGTGTCGACGGCGTCCGCATCAGCCAGCCCGTTCGGAGCCGATACGTGTCCAAGAGCCTGAGCCGCTCGGTCGTCCTCACCACCGCTGTCGCCGTGTCCGTGTCCGCCGCCCTCCTTCCGGCAGGCGCGGCGTCGGCGCACGGCGCACCGTTGGGAACCTCGTACTACGTCGACTGCCAAGGGGGAGACGACCGGGCCTCCGGCGCCGGCCCCACCGCGGCCTGGAGGTCGCTGGCGAAGGCCAGTGAGCACGTGTACGGAGCCGGTGACCGGCTTCTGCTCAGGCGCGGCGGCAGTTGCGCGGGCGTCCTGGCTCCTGCCGGATCCGGGGCGGCGGGCGCGCCGGTGCGGATCGACGCGTACGGCCTGGGGGCCAAGCCGCGCATCGAGGGCGGAGGCGCACGCGCGGCGGTTCGGCTGGTCGACACCGAACAGTGGGAGATCCGCAATCTGGACATCTCCAACTCGGGTGCTCCTACGACGACGGAACGGCGTGCCGGGATACTGGTCCAGCTGACCGACTACGGAGTGGCCCGTCATTTCGTGGTCGACGAGGTGGACGTCCACGACGTCAACGGCGCGGACTTCAAGGACCCGGATCCCAGCGGGGGCATCCTCTTCACCGTGCTCGGCTCGTCCGTGCCCACCCGGTTCGACTCCGTCACCGTCGAGGACTCGACGGTGCGGCATGTCGACCGCACCGGCATCGCCACCGCGTCCACGTGGGGGCGGCGTCCCGAGCATCCGAGCGGACCCGGAACGAGTTGGGAGCCGCAGACGGGTGTCGCCGTGCGGCGCAACACGGTTCAGGACGTCGGCGGCGACGGCATCGTGGTGCAGACCGCGAAGGGCGCGCGCGTCGAACACAACCGCGTCGACGGATTCAACATGCGTTCGTCGGGCTACAACGCGGGCGTATGGGCCTGGAACTCGGATGATGTGCTCTACCAGTACAACGAGGTCAGCGGCGGCCACGGCACGTTCGACTCGATGGCCTTCGACTTCGACGGCGGCAACAACCGCAACGTGTACCAGTACAACTACAGCCACGACAACGAGGGTGGCTTCCTGCTGGTGTGCAACGGCGCGGGGATGACCACGCGGGGAAGCCGGTTCCACGACAACGTGAGCATCGACGACCACAACACGATGGCGCCGTACGGCGTCATCTCGGCAGCGTGTGCTTCGACCACCGACACTCAGATCTACCGGAACACGATCGTCACCGACCGGGCGGACACCGCCCTGGTGTCCAACGACGGCAGGACGGGCGTGACGTTCCGCGACAACGTGTTCGTCGGGGCGCCGAACGGTGGTTCGCCGATCGCGGACACGTCGAGCACCTTCCGCCACAACCTGTACTGGCGTACCGCACAGTCGCTGGACACGAGCGCCATCGACGCCGACCCGCTGCTGCGCTCGGCGCATCCGGCCGAGGCGCGCGACACCATGCTCCGCCCGGGCTCACCGGCGCGTGGCGAGGGTACGGTCACCGGCGACGGGGTGACCCGCGACTTCTTCGGCCACCGGATCGGCACGCGCCGGAACCTGGGCGCCGACCAGAGCTGAAACTCTCCCCGGGGCGCACTCTCGCCGTCGGGACCCGCGCGGGGCGGTGGAGGCGGGGCGAGGATGCCCGCGGTCACGGCCGTCCCTGATGCTGCGCACTCCCCCGTTCCCTCGAAAGGGCTGACTCACCGTTGTCCAGTCAACCGCCCAACGTCATCGTCGTTCTGACGGACCAACAACGGTGGGACACCACCGGTGTCCACGGCAACCCGGCCGACGTCACACCCGAGTTCGACCGGATCGCGCGTACGGGCACACATGTGGAGCAGGCCCTCACACCGCAGCCGGTGTGCGCGCCGGCCCGGGCCTCGCTGCAGACCGGCCGCTACCCGACCGCGACCGGGGTGTTCCGCAACGGCATCCCGCTGCCGACCAAGATCCCCACCATCGCCGAGGTGTTCGGCGAGGCCGGCTACACCACCGGCTACATCGGCAAGTGGCACCTGGCCGCCGGCGCCTCGGGGGCCGGTCCCGTGTCGCCCGGGCGGCGGGGCGGCTACCAACGCTGGCTGGCCAGCGACCTGTTGGAGTACACCTCCGACGCCTACCGCACCGTGCTGTACGACGGGGACGGTGAGGCGGTGCGCCTGGTCGGCTTCCGTTCGGACGCATTGATCGACGCGGCCATCCGCTTCGTGGCGGACCATCACGACCGGCCGTTCTTCCTCTTCCTGTCCCTGCTGGAGCCCCACCATCAGAACGCCACCGACGACTATCCGGCGCCGGAGGGCTATCGCGAGCGCTACGAGGGGCGTTGGATGCCCGCCGACCTCGCCGCGCTCGCGGCCGCCGCGCCGCAGGGTGGCCCGCACCGGCACATGGGCGGCTACCTGGGGCAGATCAAGCGGGTGGACGAGGGGGTCGGCCGACTGCGGGACACCCTGCGCAGCCTCGACCTGGCCGATTCGACCGTCCTGGCGTGGACCGCGGACCACGGCTCGCACTTCCGCACCCGCAACGACGAGTACAAGCGCTCCGCCCACGACGCGTCGGTACGCGTCCCCCTCGCGCTGACCGGCCCGGGATTCACCGGCGGCGGACTGATCCGCCGTCCCGTGAGCACGGCGGACCTGATGCCCACGCTCGTGGAGGCCGCCGGGCTCCCCGTGCCGGAGGGTGTGCAGGGCCGTTCCTTCCTCCCTCTGGTCGGCGGCGGAGAGGACCCCGGCCGGCCGGAGGAGGTCTTCGTCCAGATCAGCGAGTCCCACGTGGGCCGCGCGGTGCGGACGGACCGGTGGAAGTACGCGGTGGCGGCACCCGACGGTGACGCCTGGGAGGACTCCGGCGCCGCGCGCTACGTCGAGACCGAGCTGTACGACCTGCGGGCCGACCCCCACGAGTTGGACAACCTCGCGGGTCTCGCCTCGCACCGGGAGATCGCGGACGGCCTGGGCGAGGCGCTGGTCCGCTGGATGGTCCGCGTCGGCGAGGCCCCTCCCGTCGTCGAACCCGCTCCGGTTCGCGATTCCGGCGGCCGGCACGCCGACCCGGAGGTCGGGCAACTCCCCTGGGACAACCTCCCCTTCGGCCACGCGGGGAGCGCCTCACTCCGCACCCCCTGACCGCGGGCGGTGGCGGTCCAGCGCGCCGCCGTGCGCCGCAGGTCACTGCCTTTTCGCGCACTGGCGGCACATTCCCACGTTGATACGATGAGCATGGCATCTGACTATCCGCTCGACGTCCGAGCGGCCCGCAGCAGGCACCGTCGGAGTATTCATGGCATCCCACCAGTCGCCGGCCCACCGCTCCCCCGCCAAGCGTCGTGTCCGGCTCGCGACCTCGCTGACCCTTGCGCTCGCGTTGGCGGGAGCGGCAGGCGTACAGATCTCGCAGGCCGCCATCATCGACCCGTCGGGAAAGACCCCCACGGTCGCGGCGAACACCTGCGCCGACACGACCTTCAAGGCGATGTCGGCTCCGCAGCGGGTCGGTCAGCTCTTCATGGGATCGGTCACGCCGTCCGCGCCCGACAGCAAGCGGATCGCGCTCATGCACCAGTACCACGTCGGCTCGGTGTTCCTGGCCGGCCGGAGCACGGCCGGGACGAAGGCGACCAAGACCGTCGTCGACGGTCTGCAGGCGAAGGCGGACACCGCGGCAGGACACCGTGTGGGCCTCCTGGTCTCGACCGACCAGGAAGGCGGGCAGGTGCAGGTGCTGTCCGGCCCCGGGTTCTCGACCATCCCGAGCGCCCTCACGCAGGGAACGTGGACCACGTCGAAGTTGCGTGGTGAAGCCGCGGTCTGGGCCAAGGAGCTCAAGGCCGCCGGTGTGAACCTGAACCTCGCCCCCGTCGCGGACGTGGTGCCTCAGAGCCTGGGCAGGGACAACGCCCCGATCGGTCGGTTCGACCGCGAGTTCGGCCACACCGCCGCGACGGTCGCCCCGCACAGTGACGCGTTCCTGGAGGGCTCCACCCAGTCCGGGGTGTTGCCCACGCTCAAGCACTTCCCGGGACTGGGATACGTACGGGGCAACACCGACACGACGGCCGACGTCGTCGACGGTGTCACGACGAAGAACAGCGCGAGCATCACCACCTTCGACTCCGGGATCAAGGCCGGGGCACCGTTCGTCATGATCTCCTCCGCCACGTACAGCAAGATCGACTCGAAGAACCGGGCCGCGTTCTCCTCGACGGTGATCCAGGGACTGCTCCGCAAGGATCTGGGCTTCAAGGGCGTGGTCATATCGGACGATCTCGGGAACGCGGTGGCGGTGAAGTCCGTGTCCCCGGGCGACCGGGCGGTCAAGTTCCTGTCGGCCGGCGGCGACGTCGTCCTCACGGTCGAACCGAACCTGATCCCGGCCATGACCAAGGCCGTGCAGAGTCGCATGACCCAGAGCGCGACCTTCCGCGAGCAGGTGGACCAGAGCGTTCATCGCGTCCTGAACGCAAAGCAGAAAGCGGGTCTGCTGTCCTGCGACTGACCCCGCGCACTTCGCGGCCACGCCTCGTGCGAGCGCGGCGACGGCCACTCCGTGTCGGAAGCCGCGCGGACGGCGGGTGGCGGGCCGAGGTCGAAGGGCGGGCGTGCGTGTTCCGGACCGCGTAGCCGTGCATCGTGAAACGGGGAGGGTGGCATGACGTCGCTGCGGTTCCGTACGGGGGGTGCCGACGACGCCGCGAAGGTGGCGTCGCTGCATGCCGACAGTTGGCGCAGGCACTACCGCGGTGCCTACGCCGACTCGTTCCTGGACGGGGATGTCGTCGCCGACCGCCGTTCCGTCTGGTCGTCACGGCTCGCCGTACCCGGCGACAACGTGACGGTCGTCGCCGAGTACGACAGCGAACTGGCGGGATTCGTGCACGTCGTGTTCGACGCCGACGAGCGATGGGGAAGCCTCGTCGACAACCTGCACGTCGTCCACGGCCGTCAGCGCACCGGCATGGGCGCCGCGCTCCTCACCCGGGCGGCCGCGGCCGTCACCGAGCGGGCCACCGGCGCATCCATGTACCTGTGGGTGTTGGAGCAGAACACCGCCGCCCAGCGGTTCTACCGGGCCCTCGGTGGCACCTGCGTCGAGAAGGCGGCGGTGCCGGCTCCCGGCGGTGTCCCGGCTCGGCTCAACGGCGCCCCTGACATGCTCCGCATCGCCTGGTCCGACACCTCGTTGCTGGGGCAGCCCACCGGTCACTGACCGTCACGGCAGACGACCTCACGACGCTCGTCGGTGTCTTGGCCCAGGTCCACTGACCCCGCCGACGAGGATGTACTCAGTCCCCGCGGTGCGTGATGTGACCACCGACGGTGGTGAGGCGGACCGGCGCTTCGGCGGTCTCGTCCGCGGGAGCACAGGCGGGGTCCACGCCGAGGGCCGTGAGGTCCGCCCGCAGACCCGGTGCGATCCGTCCGGCGTCCTCTCCGGCGGCGCGTGCCGCGTGGGAGGTGCAGCCTTCCAGGGCCATCAGTCCGGTGAGTCCCTGCCGGGAACCCGCGGCGCCCTCGGGCGCCTGCGCCATGGACAGGACCCGGCGGACGTCGTAGTGCGCGATCGGCCAGTCCGAACCGAGCGCGAGCACCGCGCCGGCGTCGCGCAGGTCGCGGATGCGCCACGCGCGGGACGCCCGGTCGGAGCCGAGGCGCCTGGACCACTCGTCCGCATGGTCACTTCGGGTGTACGCCGTGTGGGGCGGCTGCATCGACGCGGCGACGCCGAGAGCCGCGAAGCGCGGGATCGTGTCGTCGGGCACCGTCTCGATGTGCTCGATCCGGTGCCTGCCGGCACCGCCCGCGCCGAGGGACTCGACCGTGTCCAGGACGTGCCGCACGGCCGCGTCGCCGATGGCGTGGGTGGCGGTTCCGACGCCGGCGTCGTGCAGGTGGCGCACGGCGTCGGAGTAGGCCTGGGGGTCGGGCCAGAAGGCGTCCGTGCCCTGCCCGTGGCAGTCGGCGTGCTCCAGCCACGCGGTGCCGCCCTCGACGGTGCCGTCCATGAAGAACTTGACCCCTCCGACCCGCCAGTGCCGTCCGGCCTCGCGCTGGAGGGCGATCAGCTCGTCCAGACCGTCCTGGTCCGTGCCCGGCATGCACCAGGGTGCGAGGCGCAGCCGCAGGGGCAGCACCGCCTCGTCCTCCACCGATGCGAGGAGTTGCGGTACGTCGCCGTGCCCCAGGTCCATGACGTGCGCGCCGGTCAGTCCGGTGGCCGCCATCCGCGACAGGAGGGCGAGCAGTCCGGTGCGGCGCTCGCCGAAGGAGGGCCTGGGGACGGCGTCGAGCATGAGGTCCATGGCGGCGTGCTCGACCAGGTGACCGGTGGGACGGCCGTCCGCGTCGCAGACGATCTCCGCGCGCTGGGCGAACGTGCGCGGCCCCGTGACCCCCGCGGCCTTCAGCGCGGTGGCGCTGGCCAGAGCCGAGTGCCCGTCGTAGAAGCGGATGAAGGCGGGCGCCCCGCCGAGTTCGTCCTCGACGAGGGCGCGGTCGATCCGCCGGCCCGCGAACACGTTGTGATCGAGCCCCCAGGCGACGACCCAGCCGTCGACCCGTGGGGCGTCGCGCAGGGCCCCCCGGAGTTCGTCGAGCGTGCGCACGCCCGACAGGTCGGTGCCGGTCGCCATCTCGAGCCCCCACACCGGGTGGCTGTGCGCGTCGACCAGGCCGGGGACGAGGGTGGCTCCGGTGAGGTCGACGCGCTCCGTTCCCGGACCGCTCCACTCGCGGACGAGGTCCTCGGTGTCTCCGACGGCCGCGATCAGACCGCTCCGGACGGCCACGGCCGTCGCCTCCGGTAGCGCGGGGTCGAGGGTACGGACGTGGGCGCCGGTGAGCAGCAGGTCGGCTTCGGACACGAGGGAGCTCCGTTCGGGTGTGTCTGAGGTGGGCAAGGCGAAGCGTCGGGTCAGGCCCGTACGGCTCCGGCGTGGTCGGCGTCCGTGTCGTCGGCCGGCTCCGCCGCGAAGCGTTCGAAGACCTCGGGCTTGTTGCGCCGCAGTCGTCGACCGAGCGCCAGGCCGAGGACGAAGACCGCGGGGGCGACGGACGCGAGGATCGTGTTGACCAGCGAGGACGCTCCGGTGAACAGGTCGAGGTGGGTACAGACGAGCACGATCGCCACGCCGAGGAGCACGGTGGCCACGACCGGGGCGACGACCGTGCGCAGCACACCCTCCTGGTGGGTGATGCGGCGGAAGTAGAACGGAACGGCGATCGCGGCGAGGAGCTGGAGCAGCATGAGGCCGACCATTCCGGGGGTGTTGACCCACAGCAGGAGCTGGGCGTAGGGGTCGGCGCCCGCGGCCCAGAAGGCGAGGACGACGACCGCGCCCAGTACCGTCTGCGCGAGGCCGGCGACGTACGGCGACCGGTGCCGGGCGTGGACGCGGCCGAAGGCCTTCGGCACCACGCCTTCCTCCGCGAGCGCGAGACCGTAGCGGTTGATCGCGTTGTGGAAGGCCAGGAGCGAGGCGAGGACGCTGGTCACGATGAGGATGTGCATCAGGTCGGCCGCCCAGCCCCCGACGAAGGCGCTGATGGCCGAGAAGAACAGTCCGGCCGGGTCGCTGCCCGCAGCGGCCACGACCCCGGCGTCGCCGAAGGCCTGGATCACGGTCCAGACGATGAACGCGTAGAACAGCCCGAGGAAGGCGACCGCGATGTACGTCGCGCGGCGCACCGTGCGCCCGGGGTCGCGGGCCTCCCGGCGGTAGATGACGGTCGACTCGAACCCGGTGAAGGCGGCGAACGCGAAGGCGAGCACGGCGGCGGTGCCGGGCACGAACACGTTGTGAGGGGCGAAGGAGGCCACGGACAGGCCTTGTGCGCCGCCCTTGAGCAGGACGCCGGCCGCCAGCAGGACGAGGATGCCCGTCTCGGCGCAGAGCAGGACGCCGAGGAGTTTGGCTCCGAAGTCGATGGACCGGAAGCCGCCGTACCAGATGAGGACGAGCCCGGCGAGGGAGACCGGCAGCCAGGGGATGTCGACGCCGAACAGAGCATGCAGGGTGTCCTGCGTCGACGTGCCGAGGAGCCCGTAGACCCCGATCTCCATGCCGTTGTAGCCGACCATGGCGAGCAGAGCGGCTCCGATGCCCACGGAGCGGCCGAGGCCTCGGGTGATGAAGGCGTAGAACGCCCCGGCGCTGCGGACGTGGCGGCTCATCGTGGTGAAACCGACGGCGAACACGGCGAGCGTCACGCCGGCGACGAGATAGCCGACCGGCGCGCCGATGCCGCCCAGCGCGATGGCGAACGGCGCGACTCCCGCCATGACGGTGAGCGGCGCGGCGGCGGACACGACGAAGAAGGCGATGTCGGCGGTACCCAGGGTGCCGGCGCGCAGGGTGGGTGCGGCGCCGACGCCGCGGTCGGTGTGGGGCTGTGTCTGCGGTGAGGTTGCGGGCATGCGGAAGGAAGCCCTTCTGGCGGCGGGGAGACGGGGTCCCGAGGGCATCGGTCCCGGGCCCGGAAGCTAAATCTAAAGGCTTTCGGTTTCGGCAATGTAGCCTCCCTCTGGGCATTCGGGAAGACCACATTTTCGGGAGAGCGCGATGGGACGGCCGAGCAAGCCGCTGCTGGACAGAGAGCGGATCACCACGACCGCGCTCGAACTCGTGGACGCCGAGGGCGACTTCAGTGTTCCGAAGATCGCCCGACGGCTCGGTGTCCAGACGGGATCGGTGTATCACCACGTGGACGGCCGGGACGGCATCGTGGAGCTGCTGCGCGAGCGGGTGGCCGTCGCGATCGACCCGGCTCCGCTGACCGCCGAGGCACAGCCGTGGGACCGGCGGATGGCGGACTGGGCTCGTTCCTACCGGGCGGCCTTTGCCTCCCACCCGAAGGCGATTCCCCTGCTCACCACGTCGCCGGTACGAGCGCCGCGCGTCCTGGAGCAGTACGACCTGGCGGCCGGTCTCCTGCTGGACGCCGGTTTCTCCCTGCCGGACGTGATGCCGGTGATCATCGGCCTGGAGAACGTCGTGCTCGGGTCGGCCCTCGACATGGCCGCGCCGGAGATGATGTGGGAGCTGACCGACGAAACGGCGACGCCGCACCTGGCGGCGGCCCTGGCGGCGATGGGCGGGGGCCGCGCCGACGCGGCCTTCGAACTGGCCCTGACCGGCTTCCTGAGCCACGCCCGTTCCCTGCTGCTGTGATGAGGTCCTGATGCCGTCGGGTCACTCACCCGGGGCGGGTCCGAGCACGTCCGGCAGCGGTGTCGGCACTGTTCCGCGGACCAGGGCGCCGGGTCCGTACCCTGGCATCATGCGCATGCGCCCCACACTGAGCTGGACACCCACCGAGGACCTGCCGCCCGGCACCACGGATCTGCGGCCGGTGACCGACGCCCTGAGCACCGGCGGGGTGCTGGTGCTCAGCGGGGCGGGCATCTCCACGGAGTCCGGCATCCCGGACTACCGCGGCGAGCACGGGAGCCTGAGCCGGCACACCCCGATGACCTACCAGGAATTCGCCGGGAGCCCCCAGGCCCGACGACGGTACTGGGCGCGCAGTCACCTCGGCTGGCGAACCTTCGGCCGCGCCCGCCCGAACGACGGACACCGCGCCGTCGCCGCGTTCGAGCGACACGGACTGCTCTCGGGTCTGATCACCCAGAACGTCGACGGTCTGCACCAGGCCGCCGGCAGCGAGGGCGTCGTGGAACTCCACGGAGGTCTGGACAGGGTCGTGTGCCTGTCCTGCCACGACGTGAGCCCGCGTCGCGAACTCGCCCGCCGGCTGGAGGAGGCCAACCCGGGCTTCGAGCCGTTGGCCGCCACGATCAACCCGGACGGTGACGCCGACCTCACGGACGAGCAGGTCGGCGACTTCCACGTCGTGCCGTGCACGGTCTGCGGCGGCCTTCTCAAGCCGGACGTGGTGTTCTTCGGCGAGTCCGTCCCCCCGCTCCGCGTCGAGGACTGCCGCCGGCTGGTCCGCGAGGCGACCTCGCTGCTGGTTCTGGGCTCTTCGCTGACGGTGATGTCCGGCCTACGGTTCGTCCGCCAGGCCGCCCAGGAGGGAAAGCCGGTGCTGATCATCAACCGGGACCCGACTCGAGGCGATCCGCACGCCCTCGCCCGGGTCGCACTGCCCCTCGGAGCAGCCCTGACCACGGTGACCGCCCGGCTGGAGATCCCGCTCGACGAAGCAGCGGCCTGAGTGAGGCGGGTTCTCTCGGGAACCCCGAGGCATTCGCCCCATCCGCTCGACCAGCGGGTCAGATCGGCGAGATACAGGTCCAGCGTCTGAACGCGGCCTGGAAGAGGCTCGATCCGATCCCACCAGTGGATCGCCGCGATCTCGTCGGTGGCCAGGTAGTCACGAACCGCGGTACAGCGGCCCGCGAACAGGGCCAGGTACTCGGTTCGCCGGTCGGGCGCCACCACGAACTTCGCGAACCCGATGAACCGCAGCGCTCCGTCGGGTTCCTGTCCGCTCTCCTCCAGCAGCTCACGAACTGCCGCCTGCCGCAGGGACTCCCCTTCTTCGACGCCTCCGCCGGGAAGTTCCCAGGACTGGCGGTACCGGTCGAAGACCAGCAGGATCCGGTCGTCGTGCCAGAGGGCGACCAGAGCGGCCGCTACGGGTGCGTCGTTCGGCGGTGCCGTCTCCGCTCCCGGCGAGAAGGACAGCAACGCGGTTCCGCGGTCATCGACTGCGAGCGGTCGGTGCTCGGAGCTGGTCACGGTCGGACCCTTCCCCACTCGGCCCGGTGGAAAGCCCTCTGCGGCCCGGGCCTGCCCGCTTGCGTCGAAGCGCGGCAGTCCCGGGCCGGTACCTTCAGCCCCCGATGGACGGCGACCGCTCCGTCAGACCGTGGAGTGCGCGCCGGGGAGTGCCGCGCCGAAGTCGATCTCGGCGTAGCGGCGCTTGAGGCCCGCTGCGGTTCCGCTGATCGTCGTCGATCCCCTGGTGGCGGGTCCGGCGGCGGAGCCCCGGGCCGTCCACAGCAGTCCGTCGGAGTTCTCGCCGGGGACGCCCACGACGATTTCCGCCCTGCCGTCCTTCGTGACGTCCACCAGGTGGGTCGAGGCGCCGAAACGGTCTCCGGCCTCGGCCGTTCCGGCTATGCCGCCGGTCGTCTGCGAGTAGGCGCGCGAGCCGGCCGTGGTGAGACCCGCGGCCGAGCCCCGCAGCAGGGTCGCCTGCCCCGCCCCCGTGCTGGAGCCCAGCGCCTCCCAGGGAGCGCCGACCAGGACGTCGGCGTACTTGTCGCCGTTGGTGTCGCCGATGCTGAGCGACCATCCGAACTGGTCGCCGTTCTCGCCGCTCCCGGGTACACCGCCGGTGTCCTGGTGGACGATCTGCGGCTTCTGGTCGGGTGAGATGCCGTGAGCGCTGCCGTAGAGGACCTGGATCTCCCCGCCGCGGTGGGTGGGGACGGGCGCGGAGGTCAGTGACGCGTCGTACGGCACGCCGGTCACCAGGTCTCCGTACCCGTCACCGTCGATGTCGCCGATCTGGCCGGACAGGCCGTCGGCGAGCGGCAGTTCCGTGGAGGAGCCGTCGTGACCCTCGGCGTGGACGGGCCCGCCCTCGTCGCCGTCGGTCGGGCCGGGCAGCCAGAAGCGTTCGGCCCTCCCGTCGCCGTCGACGTCGCCCATGACGACACCGCGGTTGGTCCCGTAGTCGTTCACGAACCTTCTCTCGGCCGGGACACCGGAGCGGGTGAACGGGCCCGTGTAGGTGGTGGCGCCGCAGTTGCCCGTGACACCGATGTCCGGCGCTCCGTCTCCCGTGACGTCTCCGACGGCCAGCCCGGCCGCGAAGCCGCACCCTTCGTCCAGACCGGTCGGCGGTGAGATGTTCGCCGCGCTCTTGAGGCCGGCCGAGCTGCCCCACACCACGGTGAGCGAGCCGACGCCCCCCATGGTGCCCACGGCCTCGTCGGGGGTGCCGACCAGCAGGTCGGCGTAGCCGTCACGGTCCAGGTCCGCGGAGGCGACGGTCGTACCGAACTGGTCCCACTCCTCCGCCGCGCCCGGGATGCCGGAGGTGGCCTGGGTGATGACCGTGCGGTGGGAGGCCGACACCCCGCTCGCGGAGCCGTACAGCACCACGACCGCGCCCGCCTCGTCGACGGAGCCGTTGGCGGCTCCGGGCGCGCCGACGGCCACGTCGCGGTAGCCGTCGCCGTTGA
Source organism: Streptomyces sp. NPDC048643 (assembly GCF_040650615.1). Classification (NCBI taxonomy): domain Bacteria; kingdom Bacillati; phylum Actinomycetota; class Actinomycetes; order Kitasatosporales; family Streptomycetaceae; genus Streptomyces; species Streptomyces sp. NPDC048643. Next base: position 253,472 of record NZ_JBEZHO010000005.1, on the reverse strand, counting down.
AGTCGTCCTGGACGGCGGCGGTGTTGGCGCCTCGGTAGGGTGCGGCCGCCGTGGCCGTGCCGGGCAGTACGACGACGGTCAGTGTCGCGGACGTGGTGACGGCGATGGCGGAGGCCAGGATGCGGGAGGTGAAGGTGTTCGGGGTGCGGAGGCTGGTGCGGGAGGACATGGACGCTCCGGGTCGGGGGACGGACGGGACGGGGCGGTACGACGTCATGGGCCGGTCACCACGCTGCCGAAGTGGGTGGCGCCGGCCGAGCCGAGGCCGACGCCGCCGGTCGCGAAACTGATCGCGCCTGTCGCGGTGACGGACGAGGCGGATCCGCGCAGCGACCAGACGGCGCCCGAGCCGCCGTTCTCGCCCGGAGCGCCGACGACGAGATCCGCGTAGCCGTCCTTGTCGAGGTCGACGACCCGCACGCCCGTGCCGAACCCGTCGCCCGTCTCCGAGCTGCCCGGTACACCGGAGGTGCTCTGCGTCCAGGTACGGGCGTGAGCGGTGTCCAGTGTTCCCGTGGTGCCGCGTACGACGGTGACGCCACCGCTGCCGCTGTTCTCGCCCGGGGTGCCGATCACGAGGTCCGAGCGGCCGTCCTTGTCGGTGTCGCCGATCGCCAGCGAGGCGCCGAAGCGGTCCTTGGCCTCGCCGGAACCGGGCACCCCGGCGGTGTCCTGCGTGATCGTCTGGACGCGGTTCGAGGAGCCCGAGTATCCGGCGTCGAAGTAGATCGTGACCTGGCCACCGAGCGCTGTGCCCGGGCTCTGCGAGGGGTCCTCGGGGTTGCCGATGACGATGTCGGGAGTTCCGTTGCCGTTCAGGTCCCCCACGGCGGAGGAGGTCCCCGCGGGCAGGGGCGCGTCGTCGAAGCCGGCCGGGTCGGCGAACTGGGTGGACGGGTCGTCGCCGGTCCCGTCGTAGCCCCGGCCGCCGTCCGACACGCCCCGGCCGTGGACGATCAGACGGTCGTCGTCGGTGCCGGGCACGTCGACCGGGGTGAGGGCCACGATTCCGTGGGCCGGGTTGAAGTCGAACCCGTTCCCCGAGGTGCCCGACTGGTGTGACAGATCGGCGGGCACGTAGGTGACCTCGGCGTCGTTGGCGCCGACGGCGATGGACAGCTTGCCGTCGTTGACGGGATTGAGGCCGTCGTAGGTGCCCACGGCGACCGTCCGTCCGTACGCGTCGTGCGAGGTCGGCCAGGGGTCCTCGACCGTCTTCGCCTTCGTCAGGCCGGAGGCGGTGCCGTAGACGACCGTGACCGAGCCGCCTCCGACGTCTCCGTACACCTCCTCGCCGGGGGCGCCCACGACCAGGTCGCTGTAGCCGTCGTGGTTGAGGTCGGACACGGCGACGGCGGCGCCGAAGCGGTCGCCGGCCTCGGCTGCCCCCGGAACGCCGGTGGAGTTCTGGGTCAGCACGGTGCGTCTGGAGGGGTCGACTCCGTGCGAGGTGCCGTAGAGCACGACGACGGCTCCGGCCTTGCTGTGGCCCGCCACCGTGGCGTCGGGGGCGGAGACGACGATGTCTCGGTAGCCGTCCTTGTTCACGTCACCCGGGGTGCCGGCGGTCGCCTCGGCGCTCGCCATGGCGAGCGGGGTCAGGCCCGAGGCGAGGAGGGTTGCGGACATCAGCAGGGTGCGTTTACGCACGAGCTACTCCAGAGAGGGTGATTCGGACCAGAAGGCGATGGACTCGACCACCCGAAAGCAGTTTCCGACATGATCAGGCCAAGTACGCGCACGCAAGACTCCCGAGGCGGCTGGAGGGTTGCACGAGGCGGACGTTTTTCTGAACCGCACGTGGCGCGTGGGCATCGGGCCCGGCGCCGACGAACATCTCGGCTCCGTCGTCACCCGTCCGGGTCGGTACCGGATGACGCGCGCGCGGAACGCGGAACGGTCGGCCGGCGGCCGTGTAGAGAGGACCAAGCGCGGGCCTTTCACTAGCCGCGCGGAGGAGGCTCGGCTTTCGGCAGGGGCGGTGATCGCGTCGGCCGCCCGAGTCGCCGAACGTCCGTCGAGGTGATGGAGGCCGAACACGCCCATGAGCACTCCCCACTGGCTCTTCGGCGACCAGCTAGGTCCCCACTTCCTCGCTCCCGGCGAGGGCGGCCCGGACCGCGACGCTCCGGTGCTGATCATCGAGGCGCGGTCGGTCTTCCGCCGACGACGCTTCCATCGCGCGAAGGCCCATCTGGTCCTGTCGGCGATGCGGCACCGGGCCGCCGAACTGGGCGACCGGGCTCGCTACATCCGGGCCGACACCTACCGCGAAGGGCTCCGCGAAGCGATCGGCGACGTCGACAGCGGCGCCGGCGGCGCGGTGACGGTGCACCATCCGACCTCGCACGCGGCCCTGCGGCTGGTGCGGTCGCTCGACGCCGTCACCGTCCTGCCGGCCCGCGGTTTCCTGGTGCTTCAGGAGGACTTCGGCACCTGGGCGGACGGCCTCGGTGGTCGGCGGCTGCGGCAGGAGGACTTCTACCGGTGGGTGCGGCGCGGACACGACCTGCTGATGGACGGTGACACCCCGGCCGGCGGGCGCTGGAACCACGACCACGACAACCGCGAACCACCTCCCAAGAACGTCCGGACCCTCGACGTACCGGCGCCCTACCGGCCGCGGGAGGACGCGATCGACGAGGAGGTCCGGCGCGACCTCGACCGGTGGGAGAGCAGCGGAGAGGTGAGCTTCGTCGGACGGGACGGGCCCCGGCTTTTCCCCGCCTCCCGACGTGAGGCGCTGGCGGCGCTTCGACGGTTCGTGGAGCACCGCCTCACCGGCTTCGGCGCGTACGAGGACGCGATGCTGGCGGCGGACCCGGTGATGAGCCACAGCCTGCTCTCGTCGTCGCTGAACCTCGGCCTGCTGCATCCTGCCGAGTGTGTCGAGGCCGCGGAGGGCGCCTGGCGGTCCGGGCAGGCTCCGATCAACAGCGTGGAGGGATTCGTCCGGCAGATCGCCGGCTGGCGTGAGTACGTCTGGCAGCTCTACTGGTACTTCGGTGACGACTACCGGAACAGCAACGCGCTGCGGCACCACACGCCGCTGCCCGACTGGTTCCTCGATCTCGACGCCGAGGCCGTGACCGCCCGTTGCCTGGCCACGACGCTCGCCCAGGTACGCGACACCGGTTGGACCCACCACATCCCGCGGCTGATGCTGCTCGGCAGTCACGCCCTGCAGCGCGGCTGGGACCCGCGGGCGGTCACGGACTGGTTCCACCGCTGCTTCGTCGACGGCTACGACTGGGTCATGCTGCCGAATGTCGTCGGGATGTCCCAGTACGCCGACGGCGGGCGGATGACCACCAAGCCCTACACCTCGGGCGGCGCGTACGTGCACCGCATGAGCGACCTGTGCACGGGCTGCGCCTACCGTCCGACGGAACGCGTGGGGGAACGGGCCTGTCCGTTCACCACCGGCTACTGGGCCTTCCTGTACCGGCACCGGCAACGGCTGTCCGGGAACAACCGGATGAGCCAGGCCGTCCGCGGGCTCGACCGGCTCGGCGACCTGGACGAACTGCTGCAGCAGGCACGGGACAACGGCGACGGGCCGCCCTGACGGGCGTGGGTGGGGGCGTGATCCGCCCGGGCATCACCGGGGGCCTCACGCGTCGAGGTGTGCGCAGTCGCGTCCTTCCTGCTCGTCGACCCCGTGCGGGACACTGCCCGTAGGCACGACCGACCGGGCCCGGCCGATCCCGACGCACCTGTTCGCGCACCCCCACCGAAGGAGTTGTCCCTTTGAGTACCGCACCCGCCCTCGACACCGCCCACCTCGACCTCGCGGTCGGCGAACTACGCGCGCACGCCGACTCCTGGACGGCCACCTCCCTGGCGGAGCGCATCGGCCTGCTGGAGCGGATGTTGCCACGCATCGGTGACGAGGCCTCGGGGATGGTCGCCGCGGCGGCCCGCGCCAAGGGCTACGACGAGCGGTCGGAATGGGCCACCGAGGACTGGGCGTCGGCCCCCTGGGCGCTCGCCCAGACCGTGAGCGCCTACCTGCACGTGCTGCGGCGCCTGCACGCCGGAAAGGCCCCGGTCAGCGCGGGACAGACCCGCACGCACGACGGCCGCGCGGTGATACGGGTCTTCCCCGCCACCGCCGCCGACCGCCTGCTCCTCAACGGGTTCACAGCCGATGTGTGGACGTTGCCGGGCACCTCACGGGAACAGGTCCTGGAGCGGGCCGCGGGCGAGTACCGCGGACGTCCCGGCCGCCCCGCCGTCGCTCTCGTGCTCGGCGCCGGCAACGTCGCGGCCATCACCCCGCTCGACATCCTGCACAAGCTCTATGCGGAGGGGCAGGTCGTCATCGCCAAGATGAACCCGGTCAACGCCTACCTCCGTCCCCATTTCGAGGCGGTGTTCGGCGAGTTCGTGGAACGAGGGCTGGTCCGCTTCGTCGACGGAGGCCAGGCGGAAGGCACCTACCTGACCCGGCACGACGGCATCGACGCCATCCACGTCACCGGCAGCGAACGCACCCACGACGCCATCGTGTGGGGCACCGACGAGCGGGCGGCGGAACGCCGGCGCGCCAACACGCCGCTCAACACCAAGCCGTTCACGAGCGAGTTGGGCGGCATCAGCCCCTGCATCGTGACGCCGGGCCCCTGGAGCACGGCCGACTTCCGCTTCCAGGCCGAACACATCGTCACCAGCAAACTCAACAACTCCGGTCACAACTGCGTCGCCAGCCAGATCCTGCTCGTCCCCCGGGACTGGGACGGCACCGACCGCCTGCTGGCCGCGATCCGCCAGGTCCTGCGCCGACTCCCGCCGCGTGACGACTACTACCCGGGCGCCGAGACCCGCCTCGACACAGTCGTGCGGGCCCACCCGGAGGCCGAGACCTACGGCGCCGGCGTCTGCCGTGTGCTGGTCCCGGACGTCACCGACCCCGACGATCGGATGCTCACGGACGAGGTGTTCGCCAGTGCCCTCGGCGTCGTACGCCTGCCCGGCGCCGACGCTCCCGAATTCCTCGCGGCGGCAACGGAGTTCGCCAACGAGAAGTTGCCCGGCACCCTGGGCGCCACACTCCTCGTCCACCCCAGGACCGAGCGCGCGCACCGTGCCGCGGTGGACGACGCCGTCACCGCGCTGCGATACGGCACCCTCGGCATCAACTGCTGGTCGGCCTTCGGATTCCTCCTCGGCCACACCCCGTGGGGCGCCCACCCCGGCCACACGCCCCAGGACATCGGCAGCGGCATCGGCTTCGTCCACAACACGTTCATGCTCGAGGACATCGAGAAGACCGTGCTCCGCGCCCCCTTCGCCCCCGCGCCCCGCGGCCTGTTCACCGGCTCCCCCTCCCTGTCCCCCCGCCCGCCGTACTACGTCACCAACCGCACCGGACGCACCACCCTGCAGCGCCTGACCGCGTACACGACGGACCCCGGATGGAGTCGCCTTCCGTCGATCTTCGCGTCGGCACTGCGCGGCTGAGCGAGAGGTTCGGGGCGGGGCCGGCCGTTGCGGCCCCGCCCGTACGCCATTTCGCTTCCGTGTCACCGATGCGGTACGAAGACGCGGTGAAGGATCATCCCCCGCCCTCGACCGTCCGTGTGTTCATCGCGCTCGCCCCGCCCGACCAGGCGAAAGAGGAGCTGGCTGCGGCGCTCGGCCCCGCCTACGCGGCGCACCCGGAGATGCGGTGGAACCGTGTCGAGGACTGGCACATCACCCTGGCGTTCCTGGGAGAGCTGCCCACCGACGCGGTCCCCCTGCTGCGGCCGCCCCTCGCCGACCTCGCGGCGAAGCGCCCGTCGCCGTCTCTGGCCCTGCACGGCAGCGGCACGTTCGACGACCGCGTGCTGTGGAGCGGCGTCGACGGAGACCTTTCCGAACTGCACGAACTCGCCGCCGACGTCCGTACCGCCGTACGGAACTGCGGGATCTCCTTCGAGGAGCGTCCGCTCCGCCCTCACCTGACGTTGGCCCGCGCCCGTAGGGGAGACCATGCCTCAGCGGCTGAGATCGCCCAGGGGATCGCCGGCTTCACCGGCCGCCGATGGTCCGCCGAGCGTCTCCATCTGGTCGGCAGCAACGCGGGCCGCGGCCGGGGGCCGATCCACTACCGCGACATCGAGGCCTGGACTTTCGGCGACAGGGCTGCGTAGCCCCTGCCTGTTCGCTGACGAACGACGCCCAGGGCCTGACCCGCCGCCTTGGACGCCCCCACGGGCTGCATGACGCGCTCCCTCACGTCACTGTGCGTGGTTCACTCTATGCGGTGAGTTAGTTTCTCGTCCGCACGGGGCAAGATCGATCAGGCCGTGTGCAAGGCGCGGCCGTCTGCACGTAGTCACAGAGGATGCACAGATGGCAACAGGTGTCGTGAAGTGGTTCAACTCGGAGAAGGGCTTCGGCTTCATCCAGCAGGATGACGGCGGTCCCGACGTGTTCGTGCACTTCTCCGCGATCCAGACGACCGGCTTCAAGGAGCTGGCCGAGGGCGCCAAGGTCGAGTACGACGTCAACCAGGGCCCCAAGGGGCCGCAGGCTGAGCAAGTGGTGCCCGTCTGACTCCGCCGTACCGAGCGGGCCGACCAGCCCCGCGCACACGAGGGCCGCTTGCCGCCGATCGGAGGCAAGTGGCCCTCGGGCGCTCAGGAGGGTCAGGGCTTGGGGCGTGTCCCTGTTCCGGTGATTCCCTAAGCGCCGGGCACCCGTGGGGCGGACCGCTTCAGCCGGGCAGAGCGCTGATCTCGCCGCCGGCCCTGCACGCCGCGTAGGCCCTTCCGACGGGCGCCGCCTCGCTGCGCACCCCGCTGGTACGACGTACGCCGGGTGCCCGGTACCGCGTAGGCCGGGTGCCGCCCGAACTCCGCACGTGAGCTGTCGTCCGGCCACCGGGGAAAGAAGATTCGGGCCAGTGTCGATCCGGGCGTGTTCCGTTCGACGTGCTGGTGTGGGGCGGAACTCCGCCGCACGAGGACGCGACGGGACCTGTCGAGGAGATCACGTGGAACAGCTGCTGAAAGTCATGAATTTCAACGTCTCGAGTGACGGAATCGGGGCGGGTGAGGACCAGACCCTCGAACGCCCCTTCGGCCTCCCCCATCCCGAGAGACTGTTCGCCTGGGCCGGCGCCACGGCGAGCTGGCCCATGCGCTCGGACCCCGGAGGCAGCCGGGGCCTGGACGACTACTTCACACGGGACTTCGCTCACAACATCGGCGCCGAGATCATGGGCCGCAACAAGTTCGGCCCCCAGCGCGGGCCCTGGGAGGACCACGACTGGCGCGGCTGGTGGGGTGAGGAGCCCCCGTTCCACACCCCGGTGTTCGTCCTGACCCACCACGAGCGTCCTTCGATCACGCTCTCCGACACCACGTTCCACTTTGTCGACGGTGACCCGGCCGCCGTCCTCGAACGGGCGCGCGAGGCGGCCCAGGGCAAGGACGTCCGGCTCGGCGGCGGGGTCACCACGGTCCGGCAGTTCCTCGACGCCGGCCTCGTCGACACCCTGCACGTGGCGGTCTCGCCGGTGAAGCTCGGGTCCGGGCTCCGCCTCTGGGATTCACCCGAGGACCTGCTCGACCGGTTCCACCTCGACGTCGTGCCCAGTCCGAGCGGGGTGGTGCACCACCTGTTCTGGCGGCGCTGACACGCGACGGGTGCCGCCGCCTCACCGCCCCCTCCACTCGGCTCACTCCTCCCATCGCCGTCTGCCCTTGTGCCGACGGAAGTGCGAGCACGGTGTGGTGAGGGCGGCGGATGGCGGCTCGCGCCGTACGAGACAGCCGTAAATCGCTGGCGTGCCTGCCCGCCGCGGTGGAGGATCCCGAGGGTCCGGGGTACCTGCGAGCCCTCGCCTTGTCTGATGGGTGGTCGTGATGACCGTTGCCGAACCGGAGTCATCCGGGCCCCGGCCCGAGGTCCGCTTGGTGGCGGGAAGGCTGCGGGGTGTCCGGGAGTCCGGTGCTGCCGTCTTTCGCGGCATCCCGTTCGCCGAGCCTCCGGTCGGCAGGCTGCGCTTCGCGGCGCCGCGACCCGTGCCCGGCTGGAGCGGCGTGCGCGAGGCACTGGCGTACGGTCCGCCGCCTCCGCAGGGCGGGCACTTCGGCATGGACGCGTCCTCGCAGGAGACGCCGGGTGACGACTGGCTGACGGTCAACGTCTGGTCGCCCGATCCCACCCCGGGGGTGGGACTGCCGGTGATGGTGTGGATCCACGGCGGCGCCTATGTGATCGGCACGTCCGGCCTGCCCGAGTACGACGGTGGCCGGCTCACGCGCGACGGCGTCGTCGTGGTGACGTTCAACTACCGGGTGGGGATCGAGGGCTTCGCCCAGATCGAGGGGGCCCCCGCCAACCGGGGGCTGCTCGACCAGGTCGCCGCCCTCGCCTGGGTGCGCGACAACATCCGGGCCTTCGGCGGCGATCCGGACCGGGTCACGGTGTTCGGTCAGTCCGCGGGCGCTGGATCCGTCGCCGCGCTGCTGGCCATCGACCGAGCCACCGGGCTCTTCCGCCGGGCTGTCGTGCAGAGTGCCACGGGCACCCTCTTCACGCCGGAACTCGCGGCCGACATCACCGCCGCCTGCGCGGCCGAACTGGGACGCCAACCCACCGTGGCGGACCTGTCAGCCGTCGCCCACGGGAACTGTCCGTCGCCGCCGACACGGTGGGCGCCAAGATGGACCAGTGGGCCCGGCGTTGGGGCCGGGCCGCGTACCGGTCGATCGTGTTCTCTCCCGTCGTCGACGGCGAGGTCCTGACCGTCACGCCGTGGCAGGCCCTCGCGGACGGCGCCGGACGCGACATCGAACTCCTCGTCGGCCACACCCGCGACGAGCAGCGCCTGTTCACCGCCATCAGTGGACTCCTCGGCGAGGTGGGCGAGGAGCAGGCGGCGCGCGCCCTCGACGCCCTCGCCCCCGGCGCGGACGGTGCACGCCGCTACCGCGAGGCCTTCCCGACGGCCCGCCCCGACGAGCTGTACGAACTGGTCCACTCCGACTGGCTGTTCCGCATGCCGTCGCTCCACCTCGCCGAGGCGCGGACAACCGCCGGCGGGCGGGCGCACGTCTACGAGTTGACCTGGCCGGCCCCCGGTATGGGAGGCGCCCTCGGCGCCTGCCACGGCCTCGACGTGCCCCTCGTCTTCGGCAATCTGGACCGCGGACAGACTGCCCTGCTGATCGGCGAGGCACCCTCCCCAGAGGCCGAGGCGCTGTCCGCGCGCATGCGCGCGGCGTGGACCTCGTTCGCGGCCCACGGCGATCCCGGCTGGCCCGCGTACGACGCGGATCAGCGCCTCGTCCAGTGCTTCGACACGGAGCCGACCGTCAGCGCCTACCCGGAGGAGCCCTCCCGCCGGATCTGGCAGGACCACACGTTCTCGCCGCTTCCGCTGGTCGGCGATTGAGCCCGCCAGGGGACGGGAGCTGTTCGCCGCGGTAGGTCCGGGCATCGGTCGGACGGATGAGCCGGGTCGGCAGGCGTCGCGCCGACCTCGGCTCGGGCGGGAGCGACCGACACTCAGGCGCGCCGCGCCGGTCGCAGTCCGTCGGCGATGAGGTCCAGGTGGCGTGCGGTCTGTTCGGGCTGGATGCCCGAGACCGCGGCCAGGGAGACGCCGAGCAGCAGCGTGGTGAGGTCGTCGGGCGTGACGTCGGCGCGGAGTGAGCCGTCCCGCGCGCCCGCCAGCAACAGCGTCTCCACCGCTTCGACGATGCGTTCGCGGGTGGGGATCACGGGCATCCTCCCCGCCGTGGGACCGGTGCGCGGGTCCCGGTACATGGCGTGCTTGGTCGCGGCGAAGGCGATGTAGCGGTCCATCCATGCCCGCAGCGCGGCCGGCGGGGGCAGCTCCTCCAGAAGCCGGCCCGCACAGGCGGCGACCTGGTCGAGTTCGTTCGCGTAGACGGCCTCCACCAGTGCGTCGCGGGTGGGGAAGTTGCGATAGAGCGTGGCGATGCCCACGCCCGCCTGCTTGGCGACGGTCTCCAGGGCCACCGGTTCCGTAGCGGACGTGAACGCGGCCCGGGCGGCCTCGATGATCTTGTCCCGGTTGCGGCGCGCGTCGGCGCGGGGTGCGCGCGGCGCCCCGGGTTCCGGCGTGCCGGGATTTCTGTCGGCGGGAGAAGCGTGCGCGGACAAAGTGGAGGATCCCTCCGTATGTGTTACGGTCGATATGGCGGAGGATTCCTCCACTTAGACCATGCTCTCACGCCTCTCCGAGGACGGACATCCCATGACCTCTCCCGCCCCGACCCCCTCGTCCCCCACCACCGCCATCGGCGCTCCCCGGGCCGGCGGCCCGGGCCGCCTCGGCGACCGTGTCGTCTCCCGCGTCGGCTTCGGAGCGATGCAGCTCCCGCGACTGCGCGACGACCGCGCCGGCGCCCTCGCGATCCTGCGCCGCGTGGTCGAGCTCGGCGTCGACCACATCGACACCGCGCAGTTCTACGGCGACGGCTACGCCAACGACCTGATCCGCGAGGCGATCCGCCCCGAGGACGGCGTCACCGTGGTCAGCAAGGTGGGAGCCACGCCCCACTCGGACGGCCCGGTCCCGCTCCGCTACGCCCAGCACCCCGACGAACTGCGCGCCGACGTCGAGGCCAACCTCAAGAGCCTCGGGCTCGACACGATCCCCCTCGTGAACCTGCGCCGCCCCACCACCAGCGGTTTCGGCCTCACCGTCACACCTGACCAGGTCGTCGACCTCGACGACCAGCTCGCCGTGATGACCGAGCTGCGAGACGAGGGCAAGATCGGCGCCATCGGTCTGAGCACCGTCGGTCTCGACGACCTGAAGCGGGCCCTGCCGGCTCGGATCGCCTGCGTGCAGAACGCGTACAGCCTGCTGGCCCGCGAGGACGAGGACCTGCTGCGGACCTGCGCCGCCGAGGACATCGCCTGGGTGCCGTACTTCCCCCTCGGCAGCGCCTTCCCCGGCCTCCCCAAGGTGTCCGAGCACCCGGTGGTCGAGGAGATCGCCGGCTCCCTCGACGCCACTCCCGCCCAGGTCGGCCTGGCCTGGCTCCTCCACCACACCCCCAACGCCCTCCTCATCCCCGGCACCGCCGACGCCTCCCACCTCGAAGCCAACGTCGCCGCGGGCGCCGTCACGCTCGACGCCCCCACCCTCGCCCGGCTCGACGCAGTCACCGTGAGCTGACTCCGGCCCCCGACTGCCGCCCAGCCGAACCGACCTCGCGCGGACGACCGCACGAGGTCGGTTCGCGTGCGGTGCGGGCGCCGCACCACCTGTCGGTCAGGGGCACGGGCGCGCAGACCGCGCCCGACGGACGCCGCCCGGCCGGAACCCCTTGCGGACGCCGCCCAACGCACCCCGCTCGCCGCCCTGTTGAGCCGCGGGACCGACCAAGGCGAGGGACGAGGGGTACGCGTCGGGCCTACGCGTTCCCGTCGTCCACGGCGAGGATGGTGCGGCTCGCGGCGAAAAGGCGGGCGCAGCGTCGCGTCATGGCTTCGGGCGTCTGCTCCGGATGGCCGGCCCACCAGCGGACCAACGCCGTACACAAGCCGCGCCAGGCGTACGTGAGCGCGTCGGCGTCCAGCGGGTCGCCGGCTCCGGCCTCCTGGAGGAGGTCGGCCGTGCCGATGGCCGCGAGGTCGTCGATGGCTCCGCGGTAGTACGCCGCGCGTCGGGCGGCGGCACTGTCGGGCGGCAGGGTTCCGTCGTAGAGGACGAACCACGCCTCGCGCCGCCCGTCGAGAGCGACGAACAGGGCCTCCATGACGCGCAAGGGGGTGGGCGGCGCACCTGTGGCGGGTCCGGCCATCGCGTCGCGGATCGCGTCCAGCAGTCCGTCACCGACCGGATTCAGGCACGCGAGATAGAGGTCCTCCTTGCTCCCGAAGTAATGGTGCAGCAGCGGCTTGGTGACCCCTACGCGGGCGGCGACGGCGGCCACGGTGGTGGCCTCGTACCCGTGGCGACCGAACTCCTCGGTGGCCACGGCCAGGACCTGGCGTTCACGCGCGGCCCTGGGGACACCCTTGGTGCCGGCCTTCGAAGGGAGCGTTGTCATGGTCCGGATATTATCCTAGGGTAATTTTCCGTTGGGTCAATTCTCTGGACCTCGCTGGGAGCACACGTATGTCCGCCACTCCGTCCGGCCCCGGTCCGTCCCGCATGCGCTCCTGGTGGGGCTGGGGTCACGTCGACGCCCACCCCGACGACGCCGAATGCGTCGCCATGGGCGCCCTGCTCCCTGGCACGCTGGCCCGCCCCCTCCCGATACCCCGGGTCGCCGACCTGGCCATCGGCAGCCCCGCCGTGACCGCACCGCTCTCGCTCGCCCACCTGGTCAGCGCCGATCCGGACGTACGCGCCGCACACGCCATGGGCAAGGCCTACCGCGACGTCGTCCGGGCCCTGCGCGGCCGTCCCGGGCGGATCCCCGATCTGGTCGCCCGGCCGACCGACGACCAGGATGTCGTCGACCTGCTGGACTGGGCCGGCGAGCAGGGCGTGGCCGTCGTCCCCTTCGGCGGCGGCTCCTCGGTGGTCGGCGGCGTGGAGTACCGCGGCGACGCCCATCGCGCCGTGCTCTGCCTCGACCTGACCTCGATGGACCGGGTCCTGGAGATCGACACGGCCGGCCGCTCGGCGCGGATCCAGGCAGGCGCGCTCGGGCCCGTGCTGGAAGGCCAGTTGCGACCGCACGGGCTCACTCTGCGGCACTTCCCGCAGAGCTTCGAGTTCTCCACGCTCGGCGGCTGGCTGGCCACCCGGGCGGGCGGTCACTACGCCACCGGCCGCACCCACATCGACGACTTCGTGCAGTCGATGAACGTCGTCACGCCCGCCGGAGTCAGCACCTCGTGGCGTCTGCCCGCATCCGGCGCAGGACCGTCGCCCGACCGACTCTTCCTCGGCTCGGAGGGTGCGCTCGGTGTCATCACCGAGGCATGGATGCGGCTTCAGGAGCGGCCGGAGCACAAAGCCTCCACGTCCGTCGCTTTCGCCGACTTCCACCAGGCGCTGGACGCGGTACGTGCCGTCGCCCAGTCCGACCTCGCCCCGGCCAACTGCCGTCTGCTCGACCCCGGTGAGGCGCTTCTGTCCGGCGCCTCGCACGACGGCTCGGCCGTCCTCGTCCTCGGTTTCGAGTCCGCGACCGCCCCCGTCGACGACCGACTCGCCGCCGCTCTGGCCATGGCCCACGCCCACGGAGGCCGGGGCGGAACCATGACCGCAAACCGCGCCAAGACGGCCGATTCGGTCGTGGGCGCCTGGCGGTCGGCGTTCCTGCGCATGCCGTACCTCCGCGACGGACTGGCCCGGATGGGTGCCGTCGTCGAGACCTTCGAGACCGCGGCCACCTGGGACAGGATTCCCGCGCTGATCGACGCCGTCCGCACCGAGGTCGGCGCCGCCGCCGTCAAGGCGACCGGTCACCCCGCCACCGTCAACTGTCGCCTGACCCACGTCTATCCGGACGGCGCGGCCCCCTACTTCACCGTGGCCGTCGCGGGTCGGCCCGGGGACGAGATCGAGGTCTGGGACGACATCAAGGCCGTCGCCGGCGACGTACTGCACCGCCACCGCGCGACCATCACCCACCATCACGCCGTCGGCCGCGACCACCGCCCGTCCTACGACCTCCAGCGCCCGGAGCCCTTCGCGAAGGTGCTCCGGGCCGCCAAAGAGGCGTTGGACCCCCACCACATCCTCAATCCGGGAGTTCTGATCGACTGACCGTGCGACGACGGACGGCCGAGGGCCGGAGGTCGGGCACCTGAACTCCCCCTCCCACGGGGCGACTTCGGCGGGAGACGTCTCGTGTGCCGGTGAGACGTCTCGCGTACTCCCCGTGTCCCTGCGAGGATCTCCAGGTGTATCGCATACGCCGCCGGGGCGCGGCTCTGATCGTTCTGTTGCTGGCGGCATTCCTCCTGCCCACGGTGACAGCCCAAGCGGCCACCCCGGCAGTCGAGTTGAAGGTGCCGGACACGGCGTACCTGCCCAAGCGGGGGGTCAGCCCCAGCGGAGGCATCCGACTCTGGCTCACCCCGCGACCAGGGGCGGGCCGGGCCGCACAGGCCGACGTGACCCTGACGGTCGACGCGTCGGAGCTGGAGGGCATCGCCCGTCTCCGCACCCGCCGTACCTGCGGAGACCACGCCTTCGGTACGAGGGACGTCGTCCGGTGCAGTCTCGGCACTCTCACTCGCGGCAAGGAGAACCATCCGGACGGGATCTACATCGAAGCCGTCGAGGGCGTGCGCCGCGGCAGTCACGGCACGATCCGCTACACCTTCGGTGCCCCCGGTACCCAGGACGCCGTCTTCGAGACGGACGTGTGGATCGAAGGTCCCGACCTTCGCGCACGCGTAGAGAAGCCGCGCACGGGCGACGCCGCCGGCGAGACCTTCGGCTTCACGCCACAGATCCGCAACGCGGGCAGGTTCCCCGCGCGGGGATTCGGCGTGAGGTTCGCCGCCCCGCACGTCACCTTCCCCACGCAGTACGCTAATTGCCGGTACGCGGCCGAAGGGCCCGGGCTCTTCGCGGACTGCTGGTTCGACCACCAGCTCGCGCCCGGGCAGGCATACGCATTCGCCGAGCCCATCTCCGTCGACGTACCGGACACGATGGTGAACGGCAGCTTCAGCTACGTCCCGTACCTCCAGGGGATGACGGGAAACGCGGAGGAGGACCCCGGCGCCACCGGCACCGACCCCACCCTGCGGCAGGGCACGGGACCGAAGTTGAGGGTGCGTGCCATCGACGCCGAGGCCGGCGCGTTCGGCGACAAGTACAGCCTCGGCGACATCCGACTCCACACCTCGCAGACCGCCGACCTACGGGTGAGCGCCGATGCCGTGGTGGGCACGACCGGGAGCACCGCCGAGGCCACGTTCCGTGTCGACAACGCCGGACCGGGCCGCATGTCGGGCACAGTGCTGCGCATCACTGTCCCGGAGGGTCTGAGCGTGGTCGCGCCCACGCCCCCGCCGGACCCCGACAACGAGTCGGAGTGGCAGTGGGAATGTGCCGCATCCAGCAAGCGTGTCCACACCTGCACCCCGCCGAACCCCCTGGAGCCCGGCGACACCTGGCAGACGACGCTCGAGTTCCGCATCGACCGGCGCGTCCGCGGGGCCGAAGGTCTCCTCGAAGCGGTGCAGGATCCGGAGCGGCCCGCGAACGACCCGAGGAAGGCGGACAACACGGCCTCCATCGCCGTGCGTTCCACGGGTGGTCCGCTCGTCGAGCCGTCCGAGGCGAACCCGGCTCCGCTCGCGGCCGCCACCGCACGTGGTGGCGACGACGGCTCGCACCTCGTGGTGGCGCCGGCGCTCGGCGCGTGTCTCGTCGGTGCCGCCGTGTTGTTCGGACTTCGTGCGCGGGCGGTCCGCCGCGGGGCGGAGAACGGCGGCCGGGACGAGGAGAGCCGCTGATGCGCGGGCGCGGACTTCCCGTCACGATCGTCCACGCCTGTCTCCGCGAAGGCCGCGGCGGAAGTCCCACCGCGGTGCTGGCCGAGGCGCCGCTGAGTGACGACGAGCGGTGTCGAGTGCCGGCCGTGACGGGCACCTCGCACGCCGTCTTCGTTTCGGTGCACGACAGCCCGCCCTCCGGCCCCGTGGTCTCCCTTCGCTTCTTCACCGCCGAGGGCGAGCTGCCTGCGTGCGGTCATGGGACGGTCGCCGCGCTGGCCTTCCTGGCAGGGCGCGCCGGGGGCCGGGAGTACCGGGCCACCTTCCACGCGGGAGGGCGGGTCTTCTCCGGCTGGTCCGTACGCGGGAAGACGCAGGTCGATGCCGCCTTCGACCCCGGTCCCGTCGCCCTGCGCGAGCCCACGGCGATCGAGCGCGGCCTTGTCCTGCCCGCAGTCGGTGTCACCTCGGGCACTCTCGCTCCCGGCACCCGTGTCGCCTCGGTGGGGCGGTCCCGGTTGCTGGTTCCCGTCGCGACGCGGTCCGCTCTCGCCGCCCTCGACCCGGACTTCGAACGGCTCCGGGACGCCTGCGACCGACTCGGTCTCCTCGGCTGCTACGCCTATTCGGTGCCCTCCGCCACCGGGCGCCTCGCGGCACGCATGTTCGCCCCGTCGATCGGCGTCGCGGAAGACGTCGCCAACGCCAACAGCACCGCCTGCCTCGCCGCTCACCTGGCCGGTCGGCGCGACATCGACATCGCCGTCGACATGGGCGACTCCCTGGGCAGCCCCTCCACCATCACCGCCACCGCGCGGCACGACGCATCCGGTCCGCTCATCCGCCTGGGCGGCGCCGCGACGATCGCGCGCACCATACGCCTGCCCTAGCCGGTCCACGGCCCGTCAGCGCGTAGCGAGCACCTGACTCGGGCAGGGTGCGCCCTCGTCCCCCACCGTGCCCCCGGGCGTCCGGCCGTTCGCGGAGACATGGTCAGAGCCCCGCCTTACAGTCGAATGCATGGCACTCTCACGTGAAGAACGCGAAGCCTTCCTGGCCCAGCCGCACGTCGCCACGCTCGGCGTCGCCGCCGGGGAGGACCGTGGACCGTTGCTGGTACCGATCTGGTACGGCTTCGAGCCCGGCGGCATGCCCTGGATCCTCACCGGCGCGGACTCCCGGAAGATGAAGCTGATCAAGGCAGCCGGCAGCTTCAGCCTGCTCGTGCAGCGCGTCGAACCCACTCCTCGGTACGTCTCCGTCGAAGGTCCCGTCGCCGAGGTCACCGAACCCGCCGCGGGCGTGCACCGTGAACTCGCCGCGCGCTACCTGTCCGGCGAGGCACTCGACCGGTACACGGCATGGGCCGAGACACAACTCGACGACCACGTGGTGGTCCGCATGCGTCCGACGCACTGGACGGGCGCCGACCTCGGCTCGATCGGCTGACACACCAGAGCCGCTACGGCAGCACCACACCCCCTCAGACGCGTGCCGGGCCCGATGTCACGGGCCCGGCACGCGTCTCCGAGCGGTGTCACCGCCCTGGGCGGGGCGTGACGCCCGTGCCTCAGTCGCTGGTCAGCGTTCCGCCGTACTTCAGCGCGCTCGACGGGGAAGGCAGGCCGAGCTTGCCGGGGGTGAACACGTAGGAGCCGTCGGCAGAGGCCGCCGGAAGCACCCAGACTCCGCCGGATCCGGTGTTCTCCCCGGGTGAGCCGACCGCGATGTCCGTCGTGCCGTCGTGGTCGTAGTCGCCCGTCGCGACCGCGGCGCCGAACGCGTCGCCTCCCTCCGCGGCGCCGGGAACACCCGGGGTGTTCTGCTGGTAGGCCACCGAGTGGCCCTCGCCGTGCGCGTCGACGAGGCCGGTCGGGCCGCCCAGGAGCAGTGTCGCGGCGCCCGCCTTCGCGCGGCTGCCGATGGCCTCGCCGGGAGCACCCGCGATCAGGTCGTCGCGACCGTCGCCGTTGACGTCGGCCGCGGCGAGCGCCGCGCCGAAGTGGTCGGCGGTCTCGGCGACGCCCCTCACGCCGACGGTGTCCTGGTTGAGGGTCTGCTGGCGGTAGCCGAAGTTCCAGGGGATGCCGGCGCCGTAGTGGATGTGGATGCCGCCGCCCTCGGCGAGCTCTTCCGGGCCGCAGGGGTCGTCGATGTTCTCGTCGGCGATCTCCCGGCACTCGCCGAGGGCGAGGTCGTCGTGGCCGTCCCCGTCGAAGTCGCCCGCGGCCAGCGCGGAGACGCCGGCGTTGTCCGTGTTCCAGAAGTTGGCGAGCGACTTCTCCTCGGGGGACCAGCTCCACAGGCGTACGTGGGACTGGGTGAAGGGGGCCGTGGACCAGTAGCCCGTGGCCAGGTCGGGGATTCCGTCGTCACTGCCGTCGAAATCGCCGGCCGCCAGGATGGGCGCGCGTCCGCCCATCGCGCCGGTGAACACGGTGGTCGCGGGACCGCCGCCCCGCTTCAGCACGACCTTGTCCGTCGCGCCGATGGCGACGTCCGTGGTGCCGTCGCCGGTGAAGTCGGCCGCCACCAAGGACTTTCCGTACGCGGCGGAGGACGCGGGGCCGTTCAGGACGGTGGCGCCGGTGCCCAGGCCGCCCCGTACTCCGTACAGAACGGCGACGGTTCCCGCGTCGGCGCCGGCTCCGTCGACGTCCTCACCGGGGGCGCCGATCACGACGTCCGCCCTGCCGTCGCCGTTCACGTCGGCCACGGACACCGCGGCGCCGAACCGGTCACCCTTCTCGGGGGTACCGGGGATACCGGGTCTCGCCTGGGTGATCCGGGTGTTGCCGCTCGTGCCGAGCCCCTTCGGGCCGCCCCAGACGACGTTGACGTATCCGGCCTTGGCCTTTCCGTCGACGGCACCGTCCGGCACTCCCACGGCGAGGTCCGCGAAACCGTCGCCGTTGAAGTCACTGACGAACGCCTTCGGGACGGCCGCGGTCGCGGGCGGGGCAAGGGTCAGACCAGCGGTGGCCGTCGCGGCGACCGTCACTGCTATGGCGTACGTCCGTATGCGCACGGGGGCTCCAACTCGGTTCGCGGACACAGGGGCACTCCTGTGACAACCGAGAGGGGTCCGGGGTTGTGCTGTGGTTGCTACGGGGTTCACCTCGGGTTCACGGTGCCGGGAGACGCCGGAACCGAGGCACAGGATCACCCGTCGTCGGCCTCCCGGGCCGCCTGCTCCAGACGCTCCCGGTACCGACCCCAATCCGCCTGGTCGCCGTCCGGGATGTTGGCGCCGCCCTTCTGGTCGCCGACGGACCCGTCCACGAGCTCGCGCACGATGTCGGCGTGGCCGGCGTGCCGTTGGGTCTCGGCGAGGACCCGCACGACGACATGATGCAGCGTCACCGCGCTTCGCTCCTCGGGCCACCAGGGGATCCGGCCGAGCGCGTCCAGGGGCAGAGAGTCGATCGTGGCGTTCGCGTGCTCCCAGGCTCTCCGGTACAGGCCCACGATCTGCTCGCGCGACTCCTGTGGGGTGGCCCACATGTCGGCGTTGAGTTCGGCGTCCTCCGTGTACCACCAGGCCGGCGGCTCCTTGTCGAAGAACGGCCGCCCGAAGGTGTCCCCGAAGTAGCCCAACTCCACGCCGCTGAGGTGTTTGACCAGCCCCAGCAGGTTCGTCCCCGTCGGGGTGAGGGGACGCCGGATGTCGTACTCCCCCAGTCCGTCCACCTTCCACACCAGGGAGTCCCTGGCCTCCTGCAAGTAGCGGAGCAGATCGGCTTTGGCGTCGTGATCCATCATGGCGGGCAGTCTCGCACCCGCCACTGACATCGGCTTCGACTTCCGCCGTCGCCCGCGCCGCCCCCGCATCCAGGAGATCGGGGGCTCGGGGAACTCACCTCTCTCGGTCCTTGCGCCGAGCCGCGTGGTTGCTGACCAAGAGCCAGACCCACAGCAGCACCTGCAACGAACTCCACACGATGCTCGCGCCGTCGGAACCGGCGGCGGTCCGCCAGACCAGGAGTCCGACACTGATGCAGAGCAGCGGCCAGTACACCCACGGCCCCCACCGCGCACCCGGCCGCGCCCACGCGGGCGCGGTTCGGCCTCTCGAACGATCCAGCACGCGCGCCTCCCGTCGACGAACCACCTCCTCAGGGTGCCCCCGAGCCGACGTCATAGACACGCGACTCCTCGTGACAAGTCCGCCTGCTGCGACGGCCGTCGAGATCACCGACCTTCGATCCGCCGGCGCAGGACAGCAGGCGGTGGAGCACCCCGCGGCCATTCCCGGCCCGGAACACTCCACCGCCCGTCACGTACTGCGTGCCGCGCGCCCGCCCGCCGCGGCCGTGGTCGTCCACGGCCAACCGGGGCGGATCAGGTCCGGCTAGCGGCGGCCCTCGTGGTGGCGGCGCCCCCACGAGGCGTCATCGACGAAGCGGCGGTGGTCGTTGCGCAGGGTGGCGGTGTCGGTGTGGTTGTCCCACACGTAGTTGCGACGGTCCTGGAACACGTCGCGGTGGGTGTCGTGGCCGACTCCGGTGTGGACGCGGACCGTCGAGCGGCCGTCGAGGCGGTAGTGGTGGAAGGTGTAGGTGCGGCCGTCCCGGGCGGAGAGGGTCCAGCCGTCCAGGTTGACGGCCTGCCGGGTGTTGTTGGTGATCTCCACCCACTCCTGGTTCAGGGAGCGGTTGGAGCGGTCCTCACGACCCGGGGAGTCGTACTGCACACGGCTGATCTCGACACTCTGGCGGTGCGGGCGGTGGTCGGCGGCGGACGCCGGCACCGCGATCGCCGCGGTCACGGCCGCGGTGGTCAGCGCGGCAGCGGTCAGACGGCGGGCAGTCACGGATACGGTCACAGGTTCCCCCTGCATCGTGCGGGCACAGCCGGCAGGAATACGGGCCGGTTGTGCGGCGTGCGGGTGGCGGCCGGTCGGCCGCGCATTCACACCTTGCCCACCACATCGCCGCGATGTGAACGAGACGTGGATCGCGTTTCCGTTCACCTACATTTCGGTGACGCTTGATTGCAGCGTCCATCTAGGTCGTGAAGGCGCCGGGTTGACGCCCGCGCGGCCGGTGATCCGTTGCCAACGCTGGTCACGGGTCCGTTTTCGCCACA
Organism: Streptomyces sp. NPDC048643; assembly: GCF_040650615.1. Lineage (NCBI taxonomy): Bacteria > Bacillati > Actinomycetota > Actinomycetes > Kitasatosporales > Streptomycetaceae > Streptomyces > Streptomyces sp. NPDC048643. The sequence goes on along the minus strand of NZ_JBEZHO010000005.1, from coordinate 233,000 downwards.
CTCCGCCACCCCGGCGGGCATCTCACCGTCACCCGAAAGTGGGTAACAACCACGTGACGTGGCCGAGTCCGGATCGTCGCACAGCAAAAGACCCCGCCCCCACAATCCGGGGACAGGGTCTTCACAGAGCGCCGGGCAGGCCTTGCACCTGCATCTCCCCACAGGAAGTGGGGCGTCTTTCCTTGGACCACCGACGCATCGTGAACCTGCGGGCTTCCGCCGTTCAGCTCAAGATCAACTGTAGCAGCCCCCCAGCGCGGCACCAACTACGGGTGCGCCGACTTTTTTCGCTCTCTCGCGAACTTTTCCGCTCGGTCGGTCATCGGACCTCGTATACGGCACCACAAGACGGCGCGGGTACGGAACAGGGCCCGCGCCGACGAACACGAGTGGAGTGCATTCTCATGAGCGACCGCCACAGCACCGCCGACCACACCGCCGTCTCCGGTTCCACGGGGGACGGCCGCCCGGACCGCCGGCTGCGCCGTACCGCTGTCGCGGCGGCGGCTGCCGCCGTCCTCGGGCTCACCGGAGCGGGCGTCGCGCAGGCGGCGAGCGGTGGCAGCGCCGGTGCGGCGAAGGCCACGCCGACCTGCGCCGCCTCGGCGCTCAAGGCGACCTTCGGCGAGAAGCTGGCCGGCGGCATGAACCACCAGGGCGTCGTCGTGCGGCTGCGCAACCTCAGTGGCACCACGTGCGCGCTGCGCGGGTTCCCGGGACTGGGCCTGGAGAACTCGACGCACAAGTCGCTCTCGTCCCACACCCACTGGGGCGACACCTGGTACGCCGGCAACCCGGGAACCAAGACCCTCACGCTCAAGGACGGCGAGAGTGCCGAAGCCGTCGTGTCCTGGACGCACGCGAACACCGGCACGTCCCAGGCGGTCCACGCCGCCTACCTCGAGATCACGCCGCCCGCCGCGACCCGGCACAAGACCCTCGCCTTCCCCGAGTGGGTCGACAACGGCGCCCTGAGCGTCACCGCGCTCGCCAAGCACATCGACGTCACCGGCTGACCGCTCCCGGTACGGCGCCCCGCCGACGCGCGCGACACCTGCCGCGAGGCCAGGTCTCTCTGAAGACAGCGGCACGGGGCCGCCCTCTCGAAGGGCGACCCCGTGCCGTTCACCGGCGTGCGCCGGCTACTCGACGTTGATCTTGAACGTGCTCGTGGTGTTGCGGATGTCCTGGGCGTTGCCGCTCATCCGCAGGTTACGGAAGGTGGCTTCGCCCACCGCGGGGCCCTGTCCGGGCTCGGGGAGTTCGTTGGCCCAGATGCCGAATCCGGACTTGGCGTCGAACGCGTCTCCGCTCTTCTTGGAGTTGGTGATGGAGATGTCGGTGAAGATGGTGTCCTTGACCGGGAACTGCGGCTGGCCACCGACGTAGTTGGTCTGGAACATGACGCCGCCGTAGGTGGAGTCGTCGATGTCGACGTCGTTGACCCGGATGCCCTGGAACACCTTCGAGGCGGAGAAGGCCCAGATGGCGGGGAAGACCTGCGAGCCCCAGAAGTGGCCGCCCGTTCTCTCCAGGGAGACGTTCTCGATCGTCGTGGGGTCGGTCCCGAAGCCGTTCATCGGGTAGCCGAAGTCCAGCGAGGAGATCGTGATGCCGGAGTACACCAGGGTGTCCGCCACGCGGATGTTGCGGAAGGTGTTGTTGTATCCGCCGTAGACGGCGATACCCGCCGCTCGCCAGGTGAGGGTCGAGGTGAGGTTCTCGTAGAGGTTGTTCTTCTCGTCCGCGCCGCCGGAGTCGATCGCCGAGAAGAGCGCGAAGCTGTCGTCGCCGGTGGCTCGGGCGTCGTTGTTGACGACGTGGTTGTCCGTGGAGCCGTTCGTCATGTTGATGCCGTCGGCGAACGTGTCACGGATGCGGGAGTTCTTGATGGTCACGCTGTCGGTGTTGGCGCCCCAGTAGAGGCACACCATGTGCTCGACCCAGACGTTGTCGATGGTGATGTTGGAGACGTTGGAGAAGTCGAACACCTTCCCCGGGCCGTCGATCCGGGACGTGTAGTTGCCGAAGTAGGTGAATCCGGCGAACGTCGAGCCGTTCGCGGTCGCCTCGGCCCGGAAGCCGATGTCGGTGTTCTCCTGGGAGGAGGGCGCGTGGAAGCGGGTGAACCACGGCCCGGCTCCGACGACCTTGACGGCCTTGCCGTAGACCTGGAACTTGCTGGCGGTCTCGTAGTCACCGGCGGGCAGGTAGACGCCGACGAGCTTGCCGGTGGTGTCCATCCGCACCTTGTCGAGCGCGTTCTGCACGTCCTGGTGCGTGAAGCCGGCGGGGACGGCGTAGGCGGCCGGGTCCGGGTTCGCGGCGGCGGTCGCCTGTTCGGTGTTGACGAAGTCGATGGCGTAGGTGGAGGTGTTGGCGGCGTCCTTCTGCAGCCGGATCTTGGAACCGGCCTGCACGGTCTTGCCGAGCAGCAGGTTCGCCTCGTCGTAGATGTGGCGCGGGGCGCCGGAGCCGGGCGAGTTGCCGGGCGCGGTCTCGCTGCCGTACAGCCAGGCGTACTGCGAGGTGAGGTCGATGGCCTTGAGGAACTGGCCGTCCACGTAGACGTTGAGGGTGGTGTTGGTGCCGTCCGGGATCGAGAAGCGAGTCACCAGGGTGTTGGTGGCCGCGCGGGTGGTCCACTCGACGTACTGGCCGGTCCCGCTGAGGGTCACCGCCTTGCGGCCGCTCGCCTCACCGGCGATGTCACCGACGGTCCGGTTCGGGCCGACGACCTTGGCGCCACCACCGACCGTGCCGTCCTCCGCCTCGTACATGTCGTACGGCATGTCGGCGCCGCGGCCGACGAACAGGGCCTGGCTCGTGGTGTTGTTGGTCCGCTTGACCGGCAGTTCGTTGGCGTCGTCGGCGATGACGGTCTTGACCGTGTACTTGCCGTTGACGGCCGTCCACGAGCCGAGGCTGACCGGTGCGGTCGTCTGGCCCGCGGCGATGGCGCCGCTGTAGGAGCCGGTGAGCGTCTTGACGGTGGCGCCCTTGGAGTCCAGGACCGTGAGGGTGACGCCGTGGGCGCCCGCCGCGGAGGCGATGCTTCCCTGGTTCTTGATCGCGACGGTGAACTTGACGTCGTCACCGGCCGAGGCGCTGGACGGGCTCCAGGCGACGGGGGCGGCGACCAGGTCGGAACTGGAGACGGGCTTGACGACGAGGGCGTCGGAGCGGGTGAAGACGTTGTTCGCGTCGTTCTGCTCGATGACCTTGTTCGACGGGTCCACCTCGGCGCCGACGGAGTAACTGCCCGCGTCCCGGGCGCCGATGCTCGCGGTGACGGTCTTCGTCTCACCCGCGGCGAGCGCCGGGACGTCCGCCGTGGCGACCTTCGTTCCCCCGAGGGTGAAGTTCAGGTCGGTGGCCTTGGCCGCCTTGGTGCCGCTGTTGGTGACGGTCGCGGTGAGGCTGATCGCGTCCGACTCGACGGGAGCCGCCGGCGAGTTCGTGATGCCGGTGACCTTGAGGTCCGGGTTCGCGGCGGGGGTGCCGATGACCTGGAACTCGGCGACCTGCGCGCCCGGGGCGCCGGTGTTGGAGGTGACCTTGAGCTGGACGTCGGCGGCGGCGCCCGAGACCGGGATGGTCACCGTGTTGCCGCTCGCGGGGTTGAACGTGTAGTCCTTCGCCGCGGCGAGGCTGGTGAAGGCCGTCGCGTCCTGGTCGCGGCCGAGGACCTGGATGTTCTGCGTACGCGTCCCCCAGGCGGAGTCCGGGCTGAGCTTGACGACGACCTGGCTCAGGTCGGCGTTGGCACCCAGCTTGGTGGTGAGGGTGGCCGGGTAGGCGCCGCCGCCGCTCTCCCAATAGGTGCTGGTCGAACCGTCGTTGGCGTTGGCCGCGACGAACGTGAAGGTGGACGAGGAGGCGTCGATGGGCTTGCCCTGGGCGAGGTTGGAGCCGCCGCCGGTGGAGCCGGTCCGAGTGACGCTGTTGCTCGCCGTGGACGTGTTCCCGGCGGCGTCCTTCGCCTTCACGTAGTAGGTGACGGTGGCCGTCGCGGACGGGGTGTCCGTGTACGTCAGGACGTCACCCGTCACGGACTTGACGACCTGGTCGTTGGCGTAGACGTCGTAGCCGGTGACCTTGACGTTGTCGCTCGACGCCTGCCAGGTGAGCTTCACGTCGCTGCCGGACTGCGTGTAGGCGAGGTTGCCCGGCGCGGTGGGCGCCTGGGTGTCGCCGCCCGATCCCTTACGGGTGACGCTGTTGCTGTTGGCGGAGACGTTGCCCGCGGCGTCCTTGGCCCGCACGAAGTAGGTGATGTCGGTGCCGGCCGGCTGCGTGTCCGTGTACGTCAGGACGCTCCCGGCGACGCTCGCGCGGAGCTGGCCGTTGGCGTAGATGTCGTACCCCGTGACGGCCGTGTCGTCGGTCGCCGCGCTCCAGTTGAGCTTGATCTGCCCGGTGGCCGGCTCTGTGTAGCTCAGGTTCGACGGCGCGGTGGGGGCCTGGGTGTCGCCGGTCGCGGGTCCGTAGACCTCGAGCTCCGACAACTGCCCTGCGGGCCACGCCGTGTTGGCGGTGACCAGCACGCGTACGTACCGCGTCGTGGTGGTGTCGAGGCTGATGGTCGCCGACTGGTCGGTGCTGCTGTCGAAGGTGTATGCCTTCGAGGCCGTCAGGTCGGTGAAGTTCTGGTTGTCGGTGGAGCCCTGGATCTTGAGCGTCTGGCTGCGGCTCGGCCATCCGCTGGGCAGCCGCAGGGCCACCTGGTTCACCTTGACGGAGGAGCCGAGGTCGACCTGGATCCACTGCGGGAAGGCGTTGTTCTTGCTCTCCCAGTAGGTGGCCCGGTTGCCGTCACCCGCGTTGGCCGCGCCATAGACGTCGGCGTGCCCGCTCTCGGTGAAGGGCTTGCCCTGGGCGAGGTTGGGGGTCGCCGCGGCGGCCGTGAGGACCTGCATCTCGGCGAGCTGGGCGGTGGAGGCGACCGAGTTGTCGCTGAAGTCGGCGCGTACGTAGCGGGCGAGGGTCGCGGGGAAGGAGACCTTCACGGTGTTGTCGTTGCCGGGGCTGAAGACGTACCGCGCCGACGACTTGAGTGTGGCGAAGCTCTTCCCGTCGGCGCTGCCCTGCAGCGCCAGCGTCTGCTTGCGGGTCTGCCAGTGCTCGGGCAGCCGCAGCACGACCTGGCGGACGCGGCGGGTGCGCCCGAGGTCGGTCTGCACCCACTGGGCGGACTTCTTTCCGGCCTGCCAGTAGGTGTCGAGGTCGCCGTCGGTGACGTTGGCGGCCGCGTGGGCGTCGCGGGCACTGCCCGCCTTGGTCGCGGCGTCCGCGGCGGTGTTGGGGCCGCCGGCAGCGGTGGCGCCTACGGCGGGCAGGCCTAGGACCATGACCGTCGAGGCGAGCACAGCGGTCGCTGCGCGTCGTCTCCACGATCTCGGCTTGTATCGAGTCATGCGGGGTCACTCCCTGCGGAGGTTCGCGCGCCGGAGGGGCGGCGAGGTCGGCTCGTTCCTGGGCAGAGCGATGGCGCGGTACGACAGGCAGGACGGCTGAAGCGGTCGTCCCTGGAGCGGTGCGCGACCCCAAAGAGGACACGCACGCAGGTTCTTGCAATGTTTCATCGCAATATTGCAGAGCAATGCGAGTCCGTCTACGGTCCGTGCGGCACAAGTTTCACCGGGCACACGCGCGTCTCGTCGACGAAGGCGAGACGTGCACACCTTCGCCCTGGCGTGGATGCGGACGAACGGAAAGCGGCCGACAGGGAGAAGCCGAAGGCGGAGTGGAGAGAAGGTCCCAACTTCGCTGTGGCCGGGCTTACATGACTGGTCGACAGCAATCGGGACAGATACGAGGGTCGAGCATTCGCTGAGTTCCCCTCCTTCAGCGCGTGCCCCGACACGTGCCGACGCAGGACACGGGGCCGGCACGCAAGCGAGCGCAAGTAACGCAAGTTCTTGCGTAGCGGTACGTCGTCCGAAGGGGCGATCTGCGCGTCGACCACACGCAAACGGTTGCGCACCTTCCGGCACGCGAAGGCCGCCTCACCGGGGTGAGGCGGCCTGGGACCACTGGGCGTCCGTCGGGTCAACTCGCCGGAACGTATGCCTGCTTCAGCGCGCACGTCCACACCACGGGCCTCGCGTCACCGACGGCGTCGACCGCGTCTCCGCCGACCGAGCCGTTGTCGGAGGCGGCGTACGCGTGGGAAGCCCGGTCTACGGTCAGTCGCGGCAACGCGAGGGCCGGTCCGCTGCCGGGCCAGACCTCGGCCTGGTCCGCGGGCCCCACGTTGTCCCGCATGTCCGCGATGCCGGCGGCGAGGCGCGCGTGCGGGCTGATCGCCGTGAACCGGCCGGAGTTGAAGCCCGGCAGACTCGGCACGTCGGCGGGATCGTCGTATCCCGGCGGGTCCCAGTGCACCGCGGTGGCCTCGACACTGCTCAGCAGGGAGCCGACGACCCGCCCCCGGCCGCCGACTGCCGGGCGTCCCCATCCCTGAAGACTCGGTCCGACCGGCGGCCCGAGGATCTCGGCGGGAGTGCCGACGGATTCCCATCGGAGTACGACACTCTGGTAGTCCTCCAATCCGGCGTTCCAGACCGTGCCGTTCGCGACGACCGTACCGGCGGAGCCGATCGACGTGACCTCCGTGATCGACTGACCGTCAGCGACCGGGAGGGTCGTGACGAGCTTCCCCTTCCGCCAGACCGCGCCTCGGTCGGCTCCGTCCACCGTGCCCACGATCCGGCCGCTGTCGTGGACGTCGGCCGCCCAGCCCGACACTCCTCCGGTCGGCAGCAAGGTGGCGGCCGCCGCACCGGCTCGGTAGCTGAACGGCGTGCGGTTCCACCGGTCTCCGCCGGCCGTGAACCAACCCACCATCAGCCCAGTGCTGTTGACCGCCGCGACCTGACCGCCGTCGGATCCGGCCGGCACGGGAACCCCGTGCGCCCGCTTCCCGGTCCAGTACACGGGCCGCTGTCCGGATACGCCGACGGCGAGTCCGCTCGCGCTGATGTCCGCGACGACCCCCGTACGATCCGACCTCAGCGTCCTCAGAACAGTGATCCGCGGATTCCGGCAGCCCTCGTCCGCCGCGACGGCCGTCGTACCCCCGGCTGTCTGCGCCAGTACGGCCACCGGCATCAGCACCGCCAACGCGGCCCATCCCCACCGTCCCACGCCATCCCCCTCTGCCGACTCGCCTTGCCCGTCACGCCCGTGACACCCCGAACGGCCACAGGCACTACGACCACCCGACGGCCCCACCCGTTGCGGGGCACGCGACGATCTCCACCAGAACCCCACGACCGGCGAGGGACGCTCCGGTCAGCAGGCCCTGAGGACCGGCGCATGCCTCGGCGGGGCTCAACGATGGCGGCGCCTCATACCCCGGTGCCCCGTTCGGAGCAGCGGCCCCGCGAACGGCCGGGCCGAACAGCACCGTGCCCGGGCGGCCAAGGGCGCCAGACCGCCCCCGCTCCTGTCAGCCTCGTACCGGCGAACCCGTACGCCACACCAACGCACCGCCGCGGTTGACGGCCACGGGGCCCCCGGCGACCGTAGGGAAGTGGAGCCCCGCGGGGCGGCGAGCGGAGCACCGCGTGTGTTGCGGGGATGGCCGTGGCGGCGTCGTGGGGTGTGGGAGTCCTGCGTCCGGAGGCGCGGTGCCCCTGCTGCCGCAGGCATGACCTTCCGCCCGAGCGCAAGGGACCCCAGCCCATGACCGAGGCCCGACCCGACCGACCCGGAGCAGACCCGCAGGACCGGCGGTCCGCCGCCTCCCCCGGGGCGTTCCCGCCGCATCATGTCGACGGCCGGCTCGGCGGCCTTCCGGGTCCGGTGCCGGACCTGCGGCGGATCGGGATCGCGCCGGACCACTGGTATCCCGTGGCGACCTCACGGAGTGTGCGGCGCAACCACACCTTCGCGACGGCGTTCGCCGGGCAGCGGATCGCGCTGTACCGAGGGCGCAGCGGCACCGTCCACGCGCTGGAGGACCGTTGCGCGCACCGTCAGGTGCCGCTGAGCATGGGGGTGGTCGAAGGAGACGTCCTGCGGTGCTGCTACCACGCCTGGGCCTACCGCGGCGACGGCCGCATCTCCCAGATTCCCTATCTGCCGAAGGGCTGTGAGCGGCCGCCGCGCGGTGTGCGTTCCTATCCGGTGCGCGAGGCGTACGGCCTGGTGTTCGTGTTCCCGGGCGACCCTGCCCTGGCCGTGGCGGCGGCGTTCCCACGGCTGCCCGAGTACCACTCGCCCGCGCACCGGACGATGACGTTCTCGCGCACGGTGCGCTGCCACTACTCGTTCATGCACGAGAACCTGCTCGACATGAACCACCAGTTCCTGCACCGGAGCGTGCTCGGCAGGATCCGGCCCGAGCTGCTCGGCTACGAATCGGGGCCCCAGCACGTCGAGGCCCGGTATCTGTTCGTTCCCGCCGGCGGGCGCAAGGACCGGGGCGCGGGTCTGCTGTCGGCGGAGGGGGTCGGCGGACGGGACACGCCCGACGTCATCACCATCCGCACCGAGTACCCCTATCAGACGCTGCGGGGTGTGCCCGAAGGCGCCGATCTCCCGGCGTTCTCGCTGTGGGCGGCCTACGTTCCCGAGGACGCGGAGCAGCGCCTCAGTCACGCCTACGGGCTGCTGACGATCGCGAAGCCGTCGGTCCCGGGGGCGCTGCACCTCGCCTGGCCGCTCATCCGGCGTTTCACCGAGCGCGTGTTCGCCCAGGACCGGACGGCGGTCGAGGCGGAACAGCGTGCCTGGGACGAGCAGGGCGAGGACCGCAATCACGAGGTGTTCCCGCTCATCCTCGACCTCCGCGACGTGCTGCGCAGCAACGGTGTCCCGCTGCGTTCGGACGAGGCGTCCGGCTGCGCGCCGTGCGGGCTCGCGACCCCCGCGCACCGGGCCGGTGTCACGGGCGATGCCGAAGCGACGCGACCGGCCGCTCCGGCGGCGGAGGGTGCGGCCGGGGCCGAGTAGTCCCGCGCTCAGGCGTTGTGGACGGGGGTCTCCTGTCCGGTCACGGGCTTGCCTTCCGTGATGATCTCGGAGCGTCGCTGCCCGCGGTCCATGAGACCGCCCGCGAAGGCGAGGCCGAGACCGGCCAGTGCGAGGGCCGCGCCGACCAGGTTGGGGGACGCCCAGCCCCAGCCCGCGGAGATGACCAGCCCGCCGAGCCAGGCACCGCCGGCGTTGGCGAGGTTGAACGCGGAGTGGTTGGACGCCGCCGCCATGGTCGGGGCGTTCTTCGCCTTGGCCATGAGGAGCATCTGGACCGGCGTGGTGATGAGGGATCCCATCGCGCCGATGAAGGTGATGGTCAGCAGCGCGGGAACGGTGCTGTGGACCGTGAAGTAGAAGGTCACCAGACCCGCGGTGAGCAGGATGAGCCCGGCGTAGAGCGTCGGGCGCAGGGCGCGGTCGGTGAGCGGTCCGGCGAGCAGGGTGCCGAGCGTCATGCCGACGCCGTAGAGCGCGAGGACCCAGGTGATCGACGTGCCGGAGATGCCGGTCAGATGCGTGAGCATGGGCACGAGGTAGCTGTAGACGGCGAAGAACCCGCCGAATCCGACGACCGCGGTGATCAGGCCCATCGCGACCTGCCGGTTGCCCATGGCCCGTAGTTCGTGGCGGATGCCGGACTGCTGACCGCGAGGCTGGTGCGGGACGAAGGCGGCCAGGGCCGCCAGGGCTATGAGACCGATGCCCGCGACCGCCGCGTAGGCGGACCGCCAGCCCAGGTGCTGACCGAGAGCCGTGACGAGCGGCACCCCGACGATGTTGGCGACGGTGAGGCCGAGGAACATCTTCGAGACCGCTCGCGCCGCACGCTCGGGGGCGACCAGACGGGAGGCGACGACGGCACCGACGCCGAACAGCGCGCCGTGCGGCAGGCCCGCGAGGAAGCGGGCGGCGAAGAGTGTGCCGAAGGTGGGAGCGAGCGCGGACGCGACGTTCCCGACGACGAACAGGCCGGTCAGGAGGAGCAGCAGCCGCTTGTGCGGGATCCGCGCGCCGATGCCCGTCAGCACCGGAGCGCCGACGACGACACCGAGCGCGTAGGCCGACACGACGTTGCCGGCCTGCGGTACGGACACGTCGATCCCGTCGGCGATCTGGGGCAGCAGCCCCATCGTGGCGAACTCGGTCGTGCCGATGCCGAACGCGACGACGGCCAGGGCCAGCAGAGCCAGGGGCATGGTGCGGGAGAACCTTTCGAGGACAGCGGGCAGGGGACGCGGGAGCGGTCAGGACGGAGATCGCTGACGGTTCCCGGGTCCGGTCGTGCCGAGCACCATTGCCCGGAGCACCTCTGAGAACAGTGTGAGGCCCCCAGAGGTCCGGTCATGCCAAAGCGCCGTACATTCCAAGATCGACCTGTGGATCGCGGCGGATCGCGGGGCATCCCGTCATCGCGCGCCGACCCTGCCCTGGGCGCGGGGCGCCGTGCGTGCCATGATCCCTACTCGGCAGTAATCTCGTGTCCGGCCGGTCGGGAGGCGTGCAGTGACCCGTGTGTTCACCGTGAGCAGCAGCATCATCGTCGACGACGTGTCGCCCGAGGCCGCCTTCCGTGCGGTGAGCAGCCCGGCGGACATGGGCCGCTGGAGTCCGGAGAACCGGGGCACGACGGCCGGGTCCCCGGCCGGTCCGGCCGCCCTGGGCACCACCTTCGTCGGACGCAACAAGCGCGGGATGTTCCGGTGGGTCACCCGGTGCAAGGTCACGGCGGCCGATCCGGGGAGCCGTTTCGCGTTCCGCGTCTGCGCGATCGGTGTCGGCCGCCCCCGTCTGCGGGCGCCGATCGCGACGTGGGAGTACCGCTTCGAGGCGGTCGACGGCGGTACCCGGGTGACCGAGACGTGGACCGACGACCGCCGGAAGTGGCCGACGTCCGTGGCCCGCGCCTTCGACTGGGTCGCCACGTCGGGGAAGACGTTCGCCGACTTCCAGACGCGCAACATCGAGATCACGCTGCGCAACCTGAAGCGCGAGCTGGAGCACGACCGCACGCTCTGAGCGATGCCCCTGGTTCGGCCGCCACTCCCCCGTGACGGCCGAACGCGTCGCGTGTCCAGAGATCAAGGTCGGCGACGGCGACGTAGTGTCTTGGGCCGCTGGACGACACCGGCGGAGCCGGCGACGGGATTCGAACCCGCGTTTCTCTCGTGACAGGAGAAGTAGCCGTTGCCTGCGCACCTGGACGACGTCACCGTAACGCGCGTGATCACCACGCGCACGGCAATTACCGCGTGCGGAAGGCGAATCCGGCGTCGTCCTCGCCCAGGACCGCTCGACATCGAGCCCAAGTACTACGTCGCCGCACGGTGAAGCGGCGCGTTCGGGGGAAGGAAGGACACATGACCCGCAGGAGACGTGACTGGCTGCTCTTCACGGGATGGGCGCTGACCGGGGCGGGCTACCTGCTGGCGCTGCTGAGCATCCTGTCCATCGGGCTGTTCATCCTGCCGCTTCCGCTGATCGGCACCGCCGTGCTGGCCACGCGCCACGACGCCCAGCGTGGCCTTCCGGGGCTGGTCTCGAGTGCGAGCCTGCCTCTCTTCCTCCTCGCCTACCTCAACCGACACGGTCCCGGCAGCTACTGCACCACCGCGGCGTACGGCAGCAGCTGCACCGACGGCCTGTTGGACCCGCGGATCCTGCTGGCCTCCGGTGCGCTCGTCCTGGCCTGTGGAGTCACGCTGTTCCTCGTGATGCAGCGACGAACGGGGATCGTCTCCGCCCCCTCCCACTCCCGGTAGCCGCGGCCTACTGGCCGGACGGGCGTGGTTGTAACGTTGCCGGGTGGTGACGAGCGAGGCATACGAGTACAGGCAGCTGGGCGAGGCGGCGTGGTCGTGGGTGCTGGACCATGTGCGCGAGGACGAGGGCCCGTGGCTCCCGGAGAGGTTGTCCGGGGGCGAGCAGGACGTGACACCGGCGAAGGACCGCGACTCGCTCTACTCGGGGATCGCGGGTCTGGCACCGGTACTGGCGGAGATCGCGCAGCACCGTGAGCTGAGCGAGCGGGAACGGGCCCTGGCCGACGGGATCGTGACGAGGCTGTCGGCAGAGGCGAAGGGCCGCGTCGAGCCGTCCCTGTACGACGGGCTGGCCGGCGACGCCACGGCGCTGAAGCTGCTCGCGCCCGGCGAGGAATCCATCGCCCTTCGGCGGCTGGACGACCTGGCGACGCCCGACGGCTGGAGGACGACCGTCGATTTCGAACCGGACTCCGACGCCCCGCTGAACGACATCATCATGGGGTCCGCGGGTGTCGTCATGACGGCCGTCTGGGCCGGAGGCGAGTTCGCCGACGCGATCGCGACGACCGGCGGCGAGGCACTGCTGCGCGTGGCCGAACGTACGGAGGCGGGGCTGGACTGGGGCATCTCGCCGAGCACACCGTGGCGGGCGCCGAACTACTCGCACGGCACCGCGGGGGTGGCCGCCGCGCTGGCCGTGGCGGGTGCTTCGCTGGGCCGGGCGGACTTCGTCGAGGCCGCGGTCGAGGGCGCCCGGCACGTTCTGTCGGTGGGCCTGCTCGACGACGACGGCTTCGTCGTCCCGCACACGATCCCGCCGTCGAAGCGGGAGGTGGAGCCCCTCACGTACACCTGGTGCCACGGTCCGGCGGGCACCTCACACCTGTTCTCGGCACTCTCGTACGCGGGTGTGACGGAGGTGGGCGGCTTCCGGGTCGACGAGTTGCGTCGGCGTTGCATGACCTCCCTCCTCACGTCGGGCGTGCCCGAGCGGCTCCGCCCAGGGTTCTGGGACAACGACGGCCGCTGCTGCGGAACGGCGGGCGTCGGCGACGTACTCCTGGACGCCGCGCAGGACTGGGCGGGGACGGAGCTGTCGGAGACCCTCCTGCGGGGAGCCCGCACGATGGCCGACGCCCTCGTGGAGCGGGCGATCCGGGACGAGTCGGGTGCCCGGTGGCGGTTCCTGGAGTACCGCGACGACGAACCCCTGCTGCCGCCCGGTACCGCCTGGATGCAGGGGGCGTCGGGCATCGCCGCCTATTTGCTGCGGCTCGCCCGGTTCATCGAGACGGGGCCGAAGTCTCCTGTCGTGGACCGCCCGGACCAGTGGTGGGCCGTGCCGGCCGACGTGCGGGTGACGGGTTCGTGAGCCGTAGGGCGGGCCTGAGGACTGATCACGAGGGCGCCCCGAAGGGAATCGAGGAGGAGCAGACGCAGCTGCGCAACGTCACGCCGGACGACGTCGAGGCCTATGTCCGGATGCGGTGCGATCCCGTGATGATGGCCGACCTCGGCGGACCGCTCCCGTCGGACGGCATGGCCGACAAGGTCCGCCGGGATGCCGAACAGGCGGCCGGCGACCGGGAGTGGATCAGGATGATCGTTCCCGACGCGGGCGAGCCCGGTGTCGTGGCGGGATCGGTGGCCCTCTGGTCCCACGACAGCGACGAGGGGCCGATCTCGGAGATCGGCTGGATGGTCCTGCCCGAGTTCCAGGGACGGGGTCTGGGCAAGCGCGCCGTCCGCGTGCTCCTGGGGCAGGCCCGGGAACAGGACCGCTGGGGCGTCGTGCATGCCTTCCCGGCGACCGGGAACGCGGCCTCGAACGGCATCTGCCGCTCCGTCGGCTTCCGGCTCCTCTCCCAGGTCGAGGTGGACTTCGCCGGACGGGTCATCCATTCCAACCACTGGACCATCGACCCCGCCAGGGACTTGGCGGCCTGAGGCCGGGGACGCGAATCCGGGGGCTACCCTGCCTCCGTGACGAGGGACGCGAGCACGGTCGTGCTGATGTGTGGACTTCCGGGGTCGGGCAAGACCACGTACGCGGGCGAACTCGCGCGCCGTGGCCATGTGCGGCTCTCCATCGACGAAGCGGTGTGGCAACGGCTCGGACGGCGCGATGCCGGCCTGGTGCTGGAGGCGGAGGCATTCGCCCGGCTGAAGGAGGAGGTCCGTGCCGAACAGCGCATCGAACTGGTTGAGTTGATGACGGCTGGACGTGACGTGGTGGTCGACTACAGCTTCTGGAGCCGTGCCGCTCGCGACGACTACAAGGCGCTCGTCGAGGCTCACGGCTGCCGTTGGGAACTCGTCCATCTCAAGGCCGACCGGGCGACGTTGGAGCGGCGTCTCGCACTCCGCAACGCCGAGCAGGGCGCCAACTCCGTCACCGTGGACGCGGAGTTGCTCCACCACTACCTGGCCATCTTCGAAGAGCCCGCGGGAGAGGGCGAGCGCGTCGTCGTGTCAGCCGGTGACGTCCCTGCGCCGTAAGCCGATGACCGTCGGCAGGCGCAGCGCCTCCTCGGACGGTGAACGACGATCTCGGCGGCCTGGGGCAGGCGGTAACCCCGACGAGATCGCGCAGGCCGCCGCCTGGCTGCTCAGCGACCATGCCTCGTACGGGACGGGAACGGTCCTGCGGGTCGACGTCGGGGTGCGGGCCTGACCGGTGAGGTCGGGAGGGCGACAGTTCAGTCCCGCTGGGTCGTGCGCAGCAACTGGGCCGCCAGTACGACGCCTCCCGCCACCGCCCCCACCGCTCCGGCCGCCAGGAAGCCGCGGGAGGAGCGCCAGGACAGTACCGACCAGCGGGACTGCGCGGACAGGACGGAACCCGTGCTGAGCCACGAACCCGCCGAGATCAGTGACAGGGACGAACCGATCGACCCGAAGGACAGGGCGCTCCCGATCGACCCCACGGACAGGGCCGAGCCGACCGATCCCACGGACAGCACCGAACCCACCGAGCCGATCGACAGGACGGAGTCCTGCGACCACAACGACAGCACCGAACCGGAGGAACCACGACCGACCGACCGTACGGGCACCTTTGTCATGAGGTCATCCTGCCCGAAAGCCTTCGTCGACGGTCACTTCTCGACCGTTTGCCGATCGCGAGGCGTCCGGCTCGCATGCCTCAGCCGTCGGCCGCGTAGACGTCCGCCTTCTCGTAGTTGGCCAGGGCCAGGCCGAGGGCGAAGAAGGTCGGCGCCCACTCCCCCACGAAGATGCCCCACCGGTCGGCCCGTTCGAGGTTCTCCTGCCTGTTGGACGCCAGCCAGGACACGAGCGACAGGCCGATGGAGCCGAAGGCCGCCGCGTAGGCGTACTCGCTCTGGAGGCCCGCCTCGTGCAGCTTCTTGACGATCATGGCGCTTCCTCTCGTCACCGATCGACGCCACGTTTTGGCGCGATACAACCCATTTCGCGCAACAGGGTGTCGATGGATGCGGAGGACGGAGACGCGCCTTGGACAGCGGCTTCCCCGCTAGGAACGCGGTGCGGCCTCGCTGATGTCGTCGTGCATGTGGCCCATCAGCTCGCCCATCTCGCGGACGTCGGCGTTCGGGTTCTCGGCGTCCTGTGCGGCGCGGCGCAGCCAGTCAGCGGTCGTCAGGGCGAGCGCGGTGGCGTCCTCCTGGCGGTTGTCACCGAGGAGTTCCTCGATCCGGAACGCGAGACCGCCGAGGGTCTCGTCGTTGGTCTCGGGGGTCAGGTAGCCACGGAGCCCGGTGGGATAGGGGTTCTGGGATCTGGCGTGCCGAACGGCGTCGAGTACGGCGCCGTCCTCGCTGTACTGGTCGAGGTGACCCAGCAGGACGTAGATCCGCGCCGTCAGCCGAGGCAGGCCCGGCTGATGGTCCAGCCAGGCCATCAGCTGTGGCTGGCCGCCGAGGTGGTCGACGAGCGGGGTCAGTGCCTCGACCGACTTGGTGGGGAGGTCCCAGTGGTGGGGGATCAACCGGGCCACTTCGTCGGCGAGTGCCGCCTCGTCCTCGGAACTGATCGTGCCGGCTGTGAACGCGGCGACCTTCGTGTTGTCCAGGACGAACCCGTCCGGCGTCGGCCTGTCGGCGCGTGTCGAGACGCCGTGCCGCCGACGCAGAAGTTCACCGACGCTCTTGAGGAGCGGCTTGTCGTGCACGAGACCTCCTGATGAACGCTCCCGAGAGCCGGTCGGCCGACGTGCGCGGCGGGCGATGCGGCGGCCTCCACGACGCCGCCGACCGGTGCTCCGCGTCGGCACCACCACCGTGCCGTCCGGGCGCGGCGCCCGCTCGCCCGGTGGGCCGAACGAGTGGGCCGAACGAGTGCGGACGGACTTCACCGGGGGCCGGATTCCTCGGTCTCCGCCCGCAACCGCCGTGGTGGGCACCGGACCGGGACGGGCTCTCCGCGCCGGCCGGTCGTCGCCGGCCGGCGCGCTGGGGAGGCGGCCCGCTCGGGCCCGACGGAGCATAGGGAGGACGGAAGCCGCCGAGCAGTGACGGGAGTGCGCAGGTGGGTGGAGGGCGGGAGCGCCGCAGCTCCGAGGAGTACGCCGAGGTGCGCCAGGTCGAGGCGCTCAACCGGATGGCGGGCCCCGTCGGCGACGGATCGGGTGATCCGTCGGACCGGCTGCGCGGCCGTGAGGCCGATCTCCTGGTGGGGCACGCGCTCGCTCGGGCCGAGACGTTGCGCGAGGCACTGGCCCTCGTCCCCCGGCTGGCCGACGCGTCGCTGCCGCTGCGCAGCCAGTTGGTGCTGCGCTCGGACCGTGAGCGGCTGCACTGCGTGGCCCAGCTCGGATTCACCGACTGCGGGGTCGACGACTTCCGCGTCACGCTCGGCAGCGATCACCCGGGGGCCCAGGCCGTCCGCACCGGGCGCCCCGTCTTCCTGTCCTCCGCGGACGAGTACCGGGAGCGTTTCCCCGTCGCCGGGCAGTCCTGCGAGCTGAAGGGCCACGAGGCCTGGGCCTACCTGCCGCTGACGACGTATGGCCAGGTCACCGGCGTATGGGTGGCCGGCTTCAGCGCGCCGATGGAGATGACCGACGGCGTCCGCACGCTGCTGGCCACCGTGGCCCGCCTGCTCGGCCAGAGCATCGAGCGCACGTACACGGACGAGGCCGATCTGGCCCTCTCGCAGAGCCTGCGCAGCAGCATGAGCCGTATCGGCCCCGGCGTGGACGGCCTCACCGTCGCCGCACGGTACGTCCCCACCGGCGGCGGCCTGATGGTCGGCGGCGACTGGTTCGACAGCCTCAGCCTGCCCAACGGGCGCCTGGGCCTGGTGATCGGTGACGTACAGGGGCACGACGTGCACGCCGCCGGGCTGATGTCCCAGTTGCGTACGGCGATCCACGCCTACGCGGCCGAGGGGCACGGACCCGACGCCGTCCTGGTGCGGGCCTCCCAGTTCCTGGCGGCGCTGGACGAGGACCGCTTCGCCACCTGCATCTACATGGAGGCCGACCCGGCCACCGGCACCCTGCGGATCGCCCGCGCGGGGCACCCCCACCCCGTCCTGCGGCTCCCGGACGGAACCTGCCTGCTCAAGCACCTGGGCGGCGGGCTTCCCCTGGGGCTGAACCTCGGGGAGGACGACTATCCGGTGAACGTCCTCACCCTGAACGAGGGCGAGGTCCTCATGCTGTGCACCGACGGTCTGATCGAGACCGGCGGCCACGACATGTACTCCGGCTGGCTCCGGGTGCGCAACGCCCTCTCCCCCGGTTCGTCCGAGGATCTCGACGGCATGGCGGACCGCCTGCTGAACGCGGTCGTCGCCCCCCAGGAACCGGGGGACCACCCGCACCACGCGTCGCTCACCGAGGACGACATCGCCCTGCTCCTGCTCCGCCGCGACGCCGGCGAGGCACGGGTCGCCCCGCCCGAGCGCCGGCTCTTCCTCACCCTCGAACAGGACCAGGCGCGCGGACTGTCCGAAGCCCGGATGGAGCTCCAGGGGCTGCTCCACGACTGGGCGAGTCCGGACCAGGTCGACACGGCGGTCCTGCTCACGTCCGAGCTCCTCGGCAACGTCCTGGTGCACACCGAACAGGCCGCCGTCCTGCGAGCCGAGATCAGCGGCACCCAGGACCACCGCCGACTGCGCGTGGAGGTCACCGACCGCAGCGACGACGTCCCCCACCGGCGCGCACCCGGCGAACTGTCCTCCTCGGGCCGCGGCCTGGTCCTCCTCGACCTGCTGGCCCACCAGTGGAACGTCCGCCCCGAGCCGGAGGGCAAGACGGTGTGGTTCGAACTCGACGAGGACCGGCCCGACCTGCCTGCCTGACCGTCCGGGTGGATCGCGGCGATCGTGCGACGCGAGGAGGGCGGTGCCGGCCAGGCTGGAGAAGCCCGCTCGCACCGCGGTCTATACCTGCTGGAGCGCGGGCTCCGGCTCCAACTGCTGCGCGAGGGCCGGCTTCGGACCCGGCGTCGCGTCCCAGAAGCGGGTGGTCCGGACGTAGAGGTGGATCACGGAGCCTGTCGCCAGGAGGAGGAGCGGACCGAACACGAAGGGGTGCCGGGCCATGTCCGACGGCAGGAAGCGGTACGACACCAGGAGCGCGGTGAACACGATCGCCCCGTAGCCGACGAACCGGACTCCGGCGCGTTCCCAGCCACGGTCGAACGAGCGCATCGCCGCCTCGATCGTGAGCGCGAACACCACGCCGGCCAGGAGATCCGCGCCGTAGTGATAGCCGAACCCCAGCGTGGCGGTGAGCGTCGCGACCAGCCAGAAGGCGCCCACCCAGCGCATGACGCGCGGTGCCTTGCGCGAGTGGATGAAGAGCGTGGTGGCCCAGGCCGTGTGCAGGCTCGGCATGCAGTTGCGGGGAGTGATCTCGTCGAACGGGATCGCGTGCAGTGCTCCGAGCGGCGGCGCCGTGTTGGGCCACAGGTCGGCCACCGCCCAGGGCCCGCCCTCGGCGCTGTAGGCGAAGACCGGCCCGACCACCGGGAAGATCATGTAGATGGCCGGTCCGACCAGCCCGATGACCAGGAACGTGCGCACCAGGTGATGGCCCGGGAAGCCGCGTTCGGCCGCGACGTTGCGCAGTTGGTACAGCCCGAAGAGGGCCGCGGCCAGCGGGAGCTGACCGTAGACCGCGTTCAGCACGTGGGTGCCGATCGGATCGGTGGCCATGACCGCGCGGCCCACCAGCCATGAGGGGTCGCCCAGCGCGTGATCGGCGGTCGCCACGTACGGGTCGAGCACCGCGTGGCGCGTCTTCGAGGTGATGAGCAGCCAGGTGTCACCGGTCTTGTGACCGCCCACGAGGAGCAGACCCAGTCCGACGCCCTTCAGAAGCAGGGCACGTTCCCGGCCGGTGCGGCGTACGACGGCGACGACCGCGCAGCCCAGCATCACCCACAGCGCGCCGCTGCCGAAGTTCAGGTCGGCGCCGGCAGCCCAGCGCACCAGCGTGAGGACGACGTCGATACCGATCGCGGCTCCGGCCGCGACGAACCGTTCCCGCCAGCCGAGCACCACCATCATCAGCGCCAGCCCGGCGTACAGCAGCGGTCCCGAATGCGGGGCGAGCACGAACTCCCGCCCCAGGTTGGTGATCGGCCCGGGCTCGCCGTACCTCCGCGCGACGATCTCCAGCGCGATGAGGAATCCCAGGATCGCCACACCCGCCGCGGCCCACAGAACCACCTGGGGCCGACGCCGTACGGCGGACACGATGCTGCTGCTTGTTCGCGAGGGCTCTCGCGATGTTCCAGATATCAACTGTTCGGCCGATGTGTTAGGTGTTGGTCATCCGGGCTCACCCTTCTGGCCGGACGGCTTCGTGTTCCAGCGAAGGTCGGGCGACCGGGGCGATCACCGTGAGTCCGATGATGTTATCGGAGCGGTGCAAGCGGGTTTCGGCGCTTTACGCGCGATGCGGGGGCGGGCCTTCCCGGCACTCGACGGTCTGCGACGCGAACGGAATGCTGCCACCCTGGGACACGGCCGATCTTCACCGCTCAGGGAGTTCTCATGGCAAGGACGGGCAGGGCAGCCACGGGAGGTCGGCGAGGGGAGTTCCGGTCATGAGCGGCGCTCCGGTCTCCGAGGGTGACTACGGAAAGGACCTGTTCGAACCGGAGCACCCCGAGGAAGCGGAACGGATCGACGCGGCCGCGCTCGTATACGACCCGGTCACCATTCGTCGGCTGCGTGCCCTGGAGTCGGCGCCGGGGGGCCGTCGCTGCCTGGAGGTGGGAGCCGGAACCGGCACCGTCCTCCGCTGGCTGCTGGACGAGTCGGGTGCCACCGAGGTGGTCGCCCTGGACCGGGACACCAGTGGCCTCGGCTCCCTCGACGACTCGCGCCTGCGGGTGGTCACCGCGGATCTCCGGGACGAGGGCCTGGACCTGGGCGGCTTCGACCTGATTCACGCCCGGTTCGTGCTCATGCACCTGCCCGAACGCCGTCGGCTCGTCGCGCGGCTCGCGCGCTGGCTGAACCCGGGCGGCTGGCTCGTGCTCGGCGACGCCGTGGAGATGCCGAACGCCCTCGACAGGGCATCGGCCTACCGCCGGACCATGGACGCCATGTGGCAGGCGCTCAGGACGACCATCGGCACCGACACGTCCACCGTGCCCGCGTATCCGCACTTCCTGCGCGAGGAGGGCCTCCGGCACGTCGCCGCGGAGCTCGTCTGCCCGCCGTTGGTCGCTGACCGTCCCCTGGCCCGCTTCTGGTCCGAGACATGGGGCCGGATGCGGCCCGCCCTGGAGGAGACCGGGCTCGTCGACTCCGCCGTCATCGACGAAGCTCTCGCCTACCTGGCCTCCCCCGACCTGGCCGAGTTCGGACCGGGTATGGCGATGGCCTGGGGACAGAAGCCGTGAAGCCTGGGTACCCGGCCGTCCCGAAGACACCGCACCCACAGCGAGAAGAGATCCGCCCCATGACCATCACACGCGTTCTTGCGGTCGCCCCGGTGAGTGACATCGAGCGGTCGGTGGCCTGGTACGAACGACTGCTGGGGAGGCCCGCCGATCTGAGGCCCATGCCCGGGCTCGCGGACTGGCACCTGACCTCCACCGGCTGGATCCAGGTGTTCCAGGACCCCGAGCACGCCGGTTCGACGCTGCTCAACCTGAACGTCGACGACCTCGACGGGGCGCTCGCCGACCTCGCGACACGCGGCCTCACGGCCGGGACGGTCCAGCCCGGAGCGCAGACCGTACGGTTCGCCGCGCTCCACGACCCCGACGGCAACCGGATCACGCTGATCGAGAATCCGGTGGAGTAGCGCGCACAGCCGTCATTGCGTCCCCCGGGTCCGCGCGCGTCCGGGGGTGAATGGTCAGGCAGGTCGGAACTGCGGGCCGTACGTCTCCTGGGTGCCTGGAATCTGCATCTCCATCAGGTCCACGGCCGGAGACTCCAGCCGGCCCATGCCGCGCACCGCCGCCGTCAGACTGCTCGCGCCGCCGTCGCCCCACGCGGCGTCGAGCGACTCCAGCACACCGGCGTACGCGCTGTCGAAGGCGTCGATGAGCCGCCGGGCCTCGTCAGGCGGGCTGTCCCAGCCGCCGGCCGGCACCCTGGCCATGGGCCGGACGTCGGGGAAGGGCACGACAGGTCCGGTGTACTGCCAGCCGTCGTCCTCCTCGCGCAGCTGCCGGCCGTGGTAGATCTCGGCGAACGCGTAGTAGTGGGCCACATGGTCGTCGCCGGGCGCGTCCGCGGGCGAACTGGAGGTGCCTTCGCCCTGTTCGCGGATGATGTCGATGGCGTGTTCCACGTCATCGAGCGTCTTCACCGGGTTGAGATCGTCCTCGCCGACACGCTGCTGCAGCTGCCGGGCCGTGGACAGTTCGGGCGCGGCCGACCGGAACGTCTCAAGCAGTTCCTCGTAGAAGACGCCGATGCTGAGCGAGTCGTCGCCGCTCTCCGTGAGGGGCGCCGCGGGCGCCTCGATGGCCATCATGACGTCGTGCACGAACGGCTTGGTCAGGCCCGACAGGTAGACGGTGAGCCCGGGGTGCACCCCGCCCGGCAGAGGGCCCGGATAGACGGGCGCCGCCGCGTGGATGTCGGGCCGGCCGCCCACCGCCACCAGCAGGTTGCAGACCACTCCCAGGTGGTACATCTCGTCGAGCACGACGCGCCGGATCAACTGGGCGGCCTCGCTCTTGCGCTCCTTGATGGACCACCAGCCGCACAGATACGGCGGGATGGTCGAGAACTCGACCGCCACGGCGATCTGAAGGGCCTCCTGGAGCCAGTCGTCGCGGCGGTTCCTCAGCGGTACGGCGAGCAGGCGTTCCGCGGTCCCTCGTTCGGGGGCGGGAAGCCGTCCTGGTGCCGAACGCCCGGACGCGTGGGCGACAGCGGAAGCCGCCACCGGCGCGGTGGCCGCGAGAGCGGCGGACGCCAGGAAGCTGCGCCGCCTGAGCGCGGTGGCCGCCGGTTCCTCGGGGGATCTTCTCGTCTCCGTCACCGCAGCCTCCACGCTCCCCCGACTCGGGCCTCACCCGTGGGCCGGGCGGCCACTGACGATCATGAAGCTAACAGCCGGGGCACGCCTTCCCGGAGCGCACGGACCGCGTGGCGCGTACTCCCCCACAGACAGCGCAGCAGCAGTACGGATGAGGGTGTCCGGCGCGGGCCCGCGCACGGCCGACGTCGCGGTCTCGATGCCGTGCCGCTCGCACGGATCTCGGCGGCGCCTCAGGATGGAGTCGGGACCGGGACGTCACCGTCCTGGACGAGGTGGAGGTCGTATGGTTCCCGGAACAGGTAGTTTCCTCATGACAACAGATGAGGGTCGGGGTGGGTCCAGGCTCGTCCCCACGCGGCTCGGAGGAAGAAGCGGGGGCCATGCCGGAAGAACCCGAGCAGGCGGAGCAGGACACACCTGACATGGCCGGCTCCCCGGAGACCGACGCCTGGCCCAGGGAACTGCACAGCCTCTGGCTGGCGGCGAACGGCGTCCAGGACGTCACCGATCTCGCCCACCTGCTGTACAGGGCCCTGCTGACGCAGCCCGGCGCCGTCGTCGCGGCCGGTGCGCGGTGGAACACCCAGGGGCTGATCTACACCCGGACGCTCACGACGGCCATGGCCGCGCCCGACACGCGTCGGCCGCCGGCCGGCGAGCGCTGGGCCGTCTCCGAGATGTTCCACCAGCGCGGTGCCGCCGCCTCCGAGGGACCCGTGGTCGTCGAGCAGGGCGCTCTGACGCTGGACGCCTCGCTCTGGCCCGGTGACTCGATGCGCGCGTTCGGCGATGCCGTGGCGGTCCTGGAGTGCGTCTTTCCGCTCGGTGACGACCGGGCCGCTCTGTGGGTGGGCCTGAACGCGCCGCCGGAGAACCTCCCCGTTCTGCGGGCACGCCTGGAGCAGGTCGCGGAGATCCTCATAGCGAGCAACCATCGCCTGCTGGTCCACCGGGCTCATGAGCGCCGGCAGGTCGAGGACGCCTTCCTCGCCGAGGCGTCGCTCCAGATGGACTCCAGTCTGGACGTCGAGGAGACGCTGCGCCGGGTCGCGCGGCTTGCCGTCCCGGCGATGGCGGAGGGCTGCGTCGTCCATCTCTTCGGAGCGGACGGCCGGCTCGCGCCCGTGGCGTGGGCCCATGTGGCCGCGCCCGCCCAGGAGTGGCTGGCGGAGGTGTCGCTGAACGACGCGTGGCTCGGCAAGGCGCTGCGCGGCGCTTCGGAGCAGGTGGAGGGCGCGCTGCTGCGCGGCGCGGATCTGTCCGGCGGCCCGTTCGGCCCCGGCTCCGAGGGGCACGGCGCCGCCGTTCGTGTCGTGAGCATCAGTCCGCTGCGTGCCAGGGGGCGCGCCCTGGGCACTCTGACGTTCCTGCACCACAGCTCCGACGGCGTCGAGAACCTGCGCATGCTCGGCGACCTCGCCGGCCGGGCGGCTCTGGCGATCGACACGAGCACCCTGTACGAGCAGCGGCGCCGCCATGTGGAGATCCTCCAGCGGCATCTGCTTCCCCGGGCCCTGCCGGACGTTCCGGGGCTGATCCTGAGCAGTGCGTACGAGGTGGCCGACGAGTCGCTGGAGGTCGGTGGCGACTTCTACGACGCGGTCGTCACCGGTGACGGCCGGCTCGCCCTGATCATCGGGGACGTGTGCGGTCGTGGGGCCGAGGCCGCCGCGCTGACCGGTCTGGCGCGGCACACCCTCCGCACGCTGCTGGAGGACGGGACTCCCCCGGGGCAGGCCCTGGCCCGGCTGAACCGGACGCTCATCGCGGAGCGGAGCTCCCGGTTCGTCACCGCGCTCGCGGCGGTGCTGACACTCGTGCCGGACGGCTGGGAGGTCGAGCTGGCCAACGCCGGACACCCGAGGCCGCTGGTGCGCAGCGCCGACGGCGAGGTGGTGGAGGAGATCAAGGCGGGGGGCGTCCTGCTCGGTGTGCTCGCCGGGTCCGCGTACGAGCCCTTCCGCCTGAGGCTGGGCAGGGGTGAGTCGCTGGTGCTGTTCACGGACGGGCTCGTCGAAGCGCGCGGTGTGGACGGCACCTTCTTCGAAGATCAGCTCGCGGACGCGGTGCGCCGCAATGGCCGGGGATCGTCCGCGTCCGACCGGTTGATCTCCCTGGCCTCGGAGTTCCGCGCGACAGGCGACGACGACACGGCCGTACTGATCGCCGAGGTGAGGGAATGACGTCGGGACACGTGGACGAGGGCGGCCGGCGGGTCGACAACCAGTGGATCCTCGTGGTGGAGGACTCCGCCGAGGACGCCGAGGCCATCGAACGGGCGCTGCACCGCACCCACCCGGATCTGCGGCTCGAGTTCACCGACCGTGGCGAGGGAATCGCCGAACGGCTCCTGGCCGCGGCCGAACTGCCGGGCCTCGTGCTGCTGGACCTCAACATGCCGGGTCCGAGCGGGCATTCGATGCTCAGCACGATCCGCAGTCATCCGCAGCTCGCCGAGGTCACGCTGATCGTGTTCACGTCGTCGACGGCGCCCGCCGAGGTCGACGCCTGCTACGCGGCGGGCGCCGACAGCTACATCTACAAGCCGGTGAACTTCGCGCTCTTCCGTACCGTCCTCAAGGGAGCGATCGACTACTGGCAGCAGACGAAGGGTCAGGCGGAGCCGGACACCGCCGCGCCCGGGTCGCCGAGGGTGAAGTAGAACGCCGTTCCCTGCCCCGGTTCGCTCTCCAGCCAGATGCGTCCGCCGTGGCGTTCGACGATCCGTTTCACGACGGCGAGTCCCACGCCGGTTCCGCCGCCGTACTCGGCCGGTCCGTGCAGCCGCCGGAACAGGTCGAAGACCTCGCTCTGCCGGCCGGGCGGGATACCGATGCCGTTGTCCCGCACCAGGAGGGCCCGTTCGCTTCCCGCGCCGTCCTGTGTGGGTACGGTCTCCATCGTGATCTCGACCGTGCGGTCCGGGCGGTCGGCGGCGTACTTGGCCGCGTTCACCAGCAGGTTGACGAGGATCTCGTAGAGCCGGTCGGGATCGGCCCGGACCCGGCCGAGCGAGGCGGGGCGTACGACCGTGACGCCTTCGTCCGCGAGGCGCGGGCCGGCGACCTCCAGGGCGGTGTCGACCACGTCGTCCAGTGCCACGTCGGTGCGCTGCACGCCACCGCGACCCAACCGGGCATAGTGCAGTAGGGAGTTGAGGAGTTCGTCCATCCGGCCGGCAAGACGCTGCATGGTCTCCAGCCGCCGCACGCTGGTCGCGTCGAGGTCGTCCGCCGCGTCCTCCAGGGTGAAGGTGGCTGCGTTCGAGATGCCGCGCAGCGGTTCCTTGAGGTCGTGGGCCGCCGCGTGGGCGAAGGAGTCCAGGTCCACGTTGATCATGCGCAACTCTTCGTTCAGCCGACCCAGTTCGTTCGCGTGGCGCAGGACGAGGCCGGTGAGCATGCGCCACATCTCCAGTGCCGCCGACCGGTCCTGGGCGGTCCACGGCAGGCTGCGCCCGCGCATGACCGACCGGAACACCGCGCCAGAGCCACGGGGCGTGAGTCGTTCCCCGCGGGGACCGACGCGCACGGGCACCGTGGGGTCGGCGGCCCACTCACGGGGCATCGGCCGCTCCGCCCGGGTCCACGCGAGGAACTCGCCCGACCTGCCGAGCGAGACCATCAGCAGCCCCGCGAGCCCGTCCGGCTCGGGGATCGGCCCGTTCTCGGCATCGAGGTCGGCGTCTGCCTCTGCCTCTGCCTCTGCCTCTGCGGCCAGGACTTCCGGCAGCCGGTCCGTGGCCCACACCGTGCCGGGCGTCATCAGGGCGGCACGGCGGCTCAGTTCTGATGCCAACCGGTCGGGGAGCGGCAGTCCTGCGGTGACCACGCGGCCGGAGCGGGCGAGGGCCACCCCGTCGGCGTTCGTCAGTCCGCGGAAGGCCTCCTCGTGGCGCAGCAGCGACGCTTCGACGTCGGCGTCGAGGAGTTCGGCGACGGCGCCCGCGCGGGCGCCGGAGCGGGCGAACCCGTCGGCCCGCTCGCGCTCCTCGATCGCGGCCAGTTGCAGGGAGAACGTGGCGCCGAACAGTTCGCAGGCGGAGCGGACCTCCGGTGCCAGGACCTTGGGGTCGGCTCCGTGGCAGGCGATGAGGCCCCAGAGCCGTCCTTCCCGCATGACCGAGACGGACATGGACGAGCGGACCCCGATGTTGCGCAGGTACTCCAGATGGAACTCGGAGACCGTGCGCAGCGCGGCGCCCGAGAGGTCCAGCGGCTGTCCCGTGCCCCGTCTGACCTGGGGGTGGAGGCGGACGGTCGGGTCGTCGACGTCGGTGATGACCCGGATCCAGTTGTCCTGGTAGAGCCGGCGGGCCTGCGGGGGAATGTCGGTGGCCGGGAACCAGAGTCCCAGCCAGGGCTCCCAGGTCTCCGTGACCTCCTCGGCCACCACCTCACCGGGGCCGTCCGGGCCGTCGAAGCGGTAGGCGACCACGCGGTCGAAGCCCGTCAGCGTCCGGATCTCCTTCACGGCGGTGCGGCAGCCGTCCGTGACCGTCGTCGCCGACCGGAGCCGGGCCAGCGCCCGGCGTACACCCTGGTAGAAACCGGAGAAGAGGAACGCCTGCCGCTCGTCGCGCGGCTCGAACTCCAGCACCAGCAGCTCG
Organism: Streptomyces sp. NPDC048643; assembly: GCF_040650615.1. Lineage (NCBI taxonomy): Bacteria > Bacillati > Actinomycetota > Actinomycetes > Kitasatosporales > Streptomycetaceae > Streptomyces > Streptomyces sp. NPDC048643. The sequence continues at coordinate 206,194 of NZ_JBEZHO010000005.1, read as the reverse complement.
CCGCTGCGGTGGACGGACAGGTCGAAGGTGCCGCGTGCGGAGCCCGCGCCGGCCGTCACGGGCAGCGCGGCGGACGGCGCCTCGTCACCGCTCGTCGCCTCCAGCGCCTCGTTCCAGTCGTCGGGGTCCACGACCCGGTCGACGGGACCGCCGACGAGGTCCTCGGCCGCCACCCCGAGCAGCGAGCCCGTGTTCGCGGCCGCCGTGTCGATACGGCCGGTCGCCGCGTCGACGGCGAGCAGGGTGCCGTACGACTGGACGCCGCCCAGGAGATGGATCGGCTCGCGGACACAGTCCGACAGGTCGAATCCGCCCGGTACCGCCCGCTCAGCCGCTCGCGCCCGCTGCGACAGCCAGTCATCCCCCACGGGACGCACCTCCACTTGGCGTGATCGTTCCCGCGCATCCTCCCCCACCGGTCCGCGCGCGGCACGTGCGACACCGCCGAGGTACGGCCCCCGGCTCGCGGCCGGGCCATTCGGTTCCGGTTCGGCGGGCGGTCCCGGTCGGCGGGGCGCGGCGGGAATCACCGGAGTGCGTGGCCGATCAACCGAAATGCCCTCAGGGGCAGTTGATCCGATCCCGTCGAACTCCGCCGCCATCAGCGCCAGAAGACCGCTGGTATACCAAGAACTCGGAAACAAAACGATCGCCAATAAACGGTCTGGGGTCAACGTCCCTGTTCGTACGGGACATTCACGCCATGACCACCCAGAATGCCGTGGCCGTCCAATCGGTGAAACAACGCTCCGGTATACCGTGTCGCCCCAACAGCGCCGCCCGACCGGGCGCGCGTTCCGCCATTCGTGAAGGAGGTGTGGTCCCGTGCTTCGCCTGCCCATCGCGCTCGCGGCGGCCGCATTGCTGACGTTCGCCACCGGTTGCGGCTCACTGTCGCCGCCCGGTGAGAACACCGCCGCCGCGCCCCGACTCGTCGACGCGCGGCCGGTCCGTGACGGCGGCATCGCGGTGATCGGGCTCAAGTCCGATCCGGACAGGCTCGACCCCAGCCTCACCGGCACGCTGGTGGCGCGGACGGTGTTCACGTCCATGTGCGAGCAGCTCTACGACGTCGACCGGCACAACCGGTTCGTCCCCCAACTCGCCGCTTCCCTGCCGAAGATCAGTGACGGCGGCCGTACGTTCACGTTCGACGTGCGCCGTGACGCGCGCTTCAGCGACGGGGCGAAGCTCGACGCGAAGGCCGTGAAGACCTCTCTCGAACGTCATCTGCACCTGCGCGGCTCCGGCCGGGCGTCGGAGATCGACTCGGTGGAGAAGGTCGACGCCGTCGGCCCGTACACCGTGCGCCTCACGCTCAAGCACCCGGACACCCCGCTGCTCGGACGGCTGGCCAACACGGCGGGCCTCGTCATGTCGCCGAAGGCGATGACGAAGTACGGCAGGGGTGTCCCTGACCATCGGGCCGGGTGAAGTCGTCGGCCTGGTCGGCGGGTCCGGCAGCGGAAAGTCGACGGTGGGCCGCTGCGTGGTCCGCCTCGACGAGCCGACCGACGGTCGGGTCGTCATCGACGGAACCGACGTGACGACGCTGTCCGCCCGCACGATGCGGCCCCTGCGCCGCAATGTGCATCTGGTCTTCCAGGACCCGTCTTCGTCGCTCAACCCGCGCATGACGATCCGTCAGATCATTACGGAGCCGATCCGGTTGCACGATCTCGCGGGACGGGCGGAGGCCGCGCGCCGGGTCGACGAGCTGCTGCGCCGGGTGGGCCTGCGCCCGGAACTGGCCGACCGGAAGCCGCACCAGCTCTCCGGAGGCCAGCGTCAGCGGGTGTCCATCGCACGGGCGCTGGCGGTGGAGCCCGTCCTGCTCGTCGCGGACGAACCGACGTCCGCGCTCGACGTGTCGGTGCAGGCGTCGGTCCTCAACCTGCTCGCGGACCTCCAGCGCGAGCGCGGTTTCGGTTGCCTGTTCATCACGCACGACCTGGCGGCGGTGGAGTACCTGGCGGACCGAATCGCCGTGGTGTACCTCGGCCGCATCGTCGAACAGGCCCCCGCCGCCGAGCTGTTCGCCGACCCCAAGCACCCCTACACGCAGGCTCTGTTGTCGGCGGCACCGGTGCCGGACCCGGCAGCGCGGGCGGACGCGGATCCTGCTGGGCGGCGACCTGCCGAGTCCGCTCGACCCGCCGCCCGGCTGTCACTTCCACACCCGCTGCCCGCTCGCGACGGGCCGCTGCCGTACCGAGGCACCGGAACTGCGCACCCTGCCGCCGACGGAGGACGGCGTTCCGCGCCAGGTCGCCTGCCATCTCGTGGCCGAGGACGGCACCGCGCCGGACGCGGCGCACGCCCCGGTGGCGGCCGGCGTCTGAACATCCCGCAAGCGACCGACCGCACTTGATGTGTCGTCAAGCTCCGTGCCGGGAAACGAGTTCCCGGCACGGAGCTTCGTCGTCGCGCCGTCCGGACCACACGCGGGCAGGCCATCGGTGGCGCCGCTCCCCGGAGCGGGCGCTCAAGGACCTGCTGGTGGAGGTGTCTGCGCCGATGGGTACGCCAACGGGCCGGACCGCGCGGTGCGGTCCGGCCCGTGCACCCGGGTGAGCGGATCAGCCGACGAGACGCAGCTGGTCGGCGACCACCCGTCCCGCGTGCACGACCGTGCGGTCGGTGCCACGGTCCATGACGGCGGCGGCCACACTGTCGCCGTCGACGAGGACGAGGTCGGCCGCGTCCCCGACACTGACACCAGGTCGGTCGGCCGTGGACGTCAGCCGCTCAAGCGACGGGTCCAGGATCGCGGCGCCGCCGCGGCTCGCGACCGCCCAGCAGTGCTCGATCAACTCGTCCGGCCGGTAGCGGTTGGTGAACGCCAGCTGCCACGTGCGGTCGAGCATGTCGCCGTTGCCGTACGGGGACCAGTAGTCGCGCTGGCCGTCCTCGCCGAGGCCGACCCGGACACCGGCCCGGGTCAGGTCGGCCAGCGGCAGCGCGTTCTGCTGCTGCGCGGGGGCGATCGTGGCCATCGAGACGTCCAGCTCGGCGAACTCCTCGATGAGCCGCCGGGTCGTCGCCCCGTCCACGGTGCCGAGCTCGTACGCGTGGGAGAGCGTCACCTTGCCCTGCATGCCGAGGGCGCGGGTGCGCTCCAGGATCAGGTCGGTGCTGAACACGCCCAGGTGGCCGGGCTCGTGGAGGTGGATGTCGACGGGGGCCTGATGCCGCTCGGCGAGTCCGAAGACGATGTCGAGGTGGCGCACCGGGTCGCGGTCCAGGGTGCACGGGTCGATGCCGCCGACGACCGCCGCCCCCGAGGAGAGCGCCCGGTCCATCAGTTCCGGCACCCCCTTCTCCAGGAGGAGGCCGGCCTGCGGGAACGCCATGATCTCGACGTCGGCGCGGTCCTTGTGCGCCTCCTTCGCGGCGAGGACGCCCTCGAAACGCTCCAGTCCGCTGTCGGCGTCGATCTGCGCGTAGCTGCGCACCCGCGTGGTGCCGCGCTCGATCATGCGGCCCAGCAGGGCGGTGGCGCGCTCGGCGACCGGCGGGTCCTCCCGCCAGTGGTCGCGGTCGTTCATGGTCAGGCCCCACACACCGGGCTTGCCGGTGTGCGGGCGGAACGGCAGGCCGATCCGGTTGGAGTCCAGGTGACAGTGGACGTCGGAGAAGGAGGGCATGGCCAGGCGGCCGCGGCCGTCGACGCTCGTGCCCTCGTCCGTGCGGGCCGGGTCGTGCGGCAGGATCGCGGAGATCCGGGCGTCGCGGATCTCTATGTCACTGGCCTCCCCGCCCCAGGGGCGGACGTTCCTGATCAGCATGGGTGGGTCGTACTCCTTGCGGTTGGTGCCATGGGTGACGGTGGTCCGGGGGAGAAGGCCGACGCGTGTGTCTCAGTCGGCCGGCAGTACGTCGGCGAGGGTGGCGAGGGAGGGCGCCCGGCCCATCTCGATGTGCGTGTAGGCGAGGGCGGCCGCGAGGTCCGGCTTGCCTTCGGTGATCGCCGCGCAGATGTCCTGGTGTTCGGAGCACTGGACGCTCTGGTCGCGGTCGCCGGTGAGGGTGAACACCCACTGCAAGAGGCCGAGGGAGGGCTGGAGCGTCGTCTGCAGCAGCCGGTTGCCGGTGAGCGCCACGATCTCCGCGTGCAGGGCGGTGTTCGCGCCGGGGATCTCGTGCACGTCGCCGCGGCGGGTGGCGTCCTCGGCGACCGTCATCAGTTCGCTCAGCCGGGCGGTACTGGCGCCTGCCGCGCTGACCTGGGCGGCTCGCCGGGTGGCGAACACCTCCAGGCTCAGCCGCAGGTCGAACAGTTCGTCCACGTCGCGGAGGGTCAGCCGGCGCACCGACGCGCCCTTGCCGGGCGAGAGTTCGACGAGTCCGTCCGCCGCCAGACGGGACAGCGCCTCGCGCACGGGGACGCGGGAGAAGCCGAGCGCTTCGGAGAGGTCGCGCTCGCGCAGCCGGGAGCCCGGCGGGTGGGTGCCGTCGAGAATGGCGGCGCGCAGGGTCCGCTCGGCGCGGTCGACGTGCGAGACACCGTTGTCCGGACGGGTGGTCACCGTGGCACTCCTCCAACGCGGGACAAGAGGGCGGGAACAGGCCCGCCTCCGGGGTCGGCCGCTCCCGGAGGCACCCCGGGCGGGCGGACACGCGGCGCCCCTCGGCCGCACGTCACGGGGACCCTAGCATTTGGCATACCAGTTGGGTTGTCCACAGCCGAAATGCAGCATACTTTGCGACTCCTAGCCCGATATCTCCCGTAGAAACAGAGTCCCTGAAGTCGGTTCGGTATACCGCGGTGGCCGATCTCGCGAACGGTCTGGTTCTCCAGCTAAACTGCGCAGGTTAACTGGACAATCTGACCTGTCGATCCTAGGCTGGGAACCATGAGTGATGATCGTGGGCTGTCGCCTTCAGCCGTCCGTGCCTCGCAGTTGGTCAGAGGTGTCATCGGGCGCCTGCGGCGCCGCATCCGCGCCGCCGGGAGCACCGACGACCTCAGCCTCACCCAGGCGTCGGTGCTGGCCCGTCTGACGGACGACCAGGGGCTCACGACCAGTGACCTCGCGGTCTCCGAGGGGATGCGCCACCAGTCCATGGCCTCCACGGTCGGCGCCCTGGCGGTCCGGGGTCTGGTGGAACGGCGCCGCGACCCCGGTGACGGCCGCCGCCAGCTGATCACGCTCACCGCAGAGGGGCGCCGACGGGCCGAGGCGGGCAGACAGGCGCGCGGCGAATGGCTCGCCGCCGAACTGCAGAAGAAGTGCACCGAGGAAGAACGCCAGACCGTGATAGCGGCCATGGCCGTACTGGAGCGACTGGTCAGTGACTGAGCAGAGCACCGCCGTAACCGGCGACACCAGGAAGGCGGGCTTCGACCGCCGGCTCCTGCCCCCGATGATGCTGGGGTCGGTCCTGAACCCGATCAACTCCACCATCATCGCCGTGGCGCTCGTCCCCATCGGCGTCGCGTTCGGGGCCCCTGCCTCCCAGACCGCCTGGCTGGTCTCGGCCCTCTATCTGGCCACCGCCCTCGGCCAGCCGGTCGTCGGCCGCCTGATCGACATCTTCGGCCCCCGCCGCCTCTTCCTCCTCAGCACCAGCCTCGTCGGCATCGCCGGCGTCGTCGGTACCCTCGCCCCGAATCTCGGCGTCCTCATCGCCGCACGCGTCCTGCTCGGCTTCGGCACATGTGCCGGATACCCCGCGGCCATGGCCCTGGTGCGCAGCGAGGCCGAACGGACCGGTCAGGACAGTCCCGCGGGCGTACTGACCACCCTGGCCGTGACCAACCAGACCATCGCCGTGGTCGGCCCGCTGCTGGGCGGCCTGCTGATCGGACTGGGCGGCTGGCGCTCCACCTTCGCGCTCAACATCCCGCTCGCCGTCATCGCCGTCGTGCTCGGCCGGCTGCGGCTCCCCAAGCAGCCGCACACACGGCAGACCGACCGGCGCGGCCTGGCCGCCCAGGTCGACCTGCCGGGCATGGGCCTGTTCGCGGCCATGCTCTTCTCGCTGCTGCTGTTCCTGATGAACCTGCACGCCGGCGACTGGTACCTCCCGGTGATCACCGTCGCCGCCGCCGTCGGCTTCGCCCTGCGGGAACTGCGGGCGAAGACACCGTTCATCGACCTCCGCGTCCTCGGCGGCAACGCACCGCTGCTGGCCACCTACGGGCGGGCCCTGGTCGCCTACGTCGTCTCGTACGCCTTCCTCTACGGGTTCACCCAGTGGACGGAGGAGAGTTACGGACTCTCGCCGTTCCACGCGGGGCTGGTGCAGATTCCGATGTTCCTGGTGGGGATAGGTGTCTCCGTGACCGTCGGCCGGCGCAGCGGGGTCCTCGGCAAGCTCCTGCTCGGGGGCGTCGGCCAGATCGTCGCCTGCGCGTTGATGCTGACCCTCACCGCGGCGAGCCCGATATGGGCGCTGGTCCTTCTCGCCGTCATCTTCGGCGTGCCCCAGGGGTCCAACAGTCTGGCCCTGCAGAACTCCGTGTACTTCCAGGCCGACCCCGCGCGCACCGGCTCCTCCGCCGGCCTGCTGCGCACCTTCGCGTACATGGGGTCGATGATCGCCTCCTCGGCCACCGCCGCGTCCTTCGGGGAGCGCGCCAGTACCGAGGGAATGCACCACCTCGCCTGGATCATGCTCGGCGCGGGTGTGCTGTATCTGCTCATCACCGTCCTCGACCGGAGCCTGCGCCGACTCTCGGCCGACCCGGACGGCTCTTCGTCCTCTTCCTCTTCCTCGACCTCGTAGAGGGCGCGCCCCCTCGCTCGCAGGGGATGCCGGTCCCCCGGTCGGTCACCCGCCTCATCCGCCCCGCATCCACGTGTCCACGTCCCCCGCGCCGGCGCGCCCTTGACCGCGCGTGTGCCGGAACCCCCGTCCCGCATCACCCCTCCGCCGCGAAAGGCCGAACCGTGTCCCGCACCGCCCTGCTCTCCATGGACCTCCAGCTCAACCACGTCGCGCACGTCCCCGACGGCTACGTGCCGGACGCGGTCCGGGCGCTGGAGACGGCCCGCGCCGCCGAGGTCCCCGTCATCCACATCGCGCTCCGACTCCGCCCGGGACACATCGACGTCCACCCCGACAACAAGACCTTCGGTGCGCTGCCGTGCCACCTGTTCACCGCCGACGACCCGGGAGCCGCCATCCACCCGGACGTCGCCCCGCGCGGCGACGAGATCGTCGTGCACAAGAACCGCGTCAGCGCCTTCGCGGGCAACAACCTCCGCCAGATCCTCGCCGCGCAGGGCATCGACCACCTCGTCCTGGCCGGCATCGCCACCAGCGGCATCGTGCTGTCCACCGCCCTGGAGGCGGCCGACCTGGACTACCGCGTCACGGTCCTGTCCGACGCCTGCGCCGACCGGGACCCCGGCCTGCACACCACCCTGCTCACCCAGGTCCTCGACCGCCGCTGCGAGGTCATGACGACGAACGAATGGGCCGACACGCTCAAGACGTCGGCCTGATGGGCAGACCGCCTCGCCAGGGCCAACGCACACTCTGCGCCCGCCTCCGTTCGAAGAGGCGGGCACAGACCGCGCGTTGGCCCTGGGAGGCGGACCGCGGGATCAGACCTCGGTCGAGTCCTTCACGTACGGCGGCGTGACCGGCCGCACCGACGCGCCCACCGGCTCGGGACCGCCTTCGCCGAGGCCGTACCGCCCGTGCAGTGTGCGCAGGAACGGCGGCGCGTACCAGGCAGAGCGACCGAGCAGGCGCATCGCGGCGGGTACCAGGATGCCGCGCACCGCGACGGCGTCGATGAGGATGGCCAGTCCGCTGCCGAGGCCGAACATCTGCATGAAACTGAGCTGGGCCGTACCGAACGCGAAGAAGCTCACCGCGAGGAGACAGGCCGCCGCGCTGACGATCCGACCGGTGTGGCCGAGTCCGTCGGCGACCGCGGACTCGTTGTCGTGGCCCGCGTCGTGGAGTTCCTTGATCCGGCTGGTGACGAACACCTCGTAGTCCATCGAGAGACCGAAGGCGATGCAGAACATCAGGACCGTCATCGACACCTCCATCGGCTGTGCCGTGAAGCCGAGCAGGGACGAGAGATGGCCGTCCTGGAAGATCCAGGTCATCACCCCGAGGGTCGCTCCCAGGCTGATCATGTTGAGGACCAGGGCGCGCAGCGGCTGCACGACGCTGCCGGTGAACAGGAAGAGCAGGACGAAGGTGGTGAGGGCGACCAGCGCCACGGCGAGCGGGAGCCGGTCGGCGATGGACGCCTTGGAGTCGACCAGCACGGCGTCGGTCCCGCCCACCAGGGGGTGCGACCCCTCGGGCGGCCTGACCGACCGCACCTCGTCGACCAGACTCTGCGCCCGCGCCGACTTGGGCGGCAACGTCGTCACGACGTTGATCCGCTGAGCGTCCGGGCGGCCGAGCGCGGGGTTGCCGGGGCCGGTCGCCGTGGAGCGTCCGTCGCTGTACGTACCCGGGCCCGCTTCGACGCGGGCGACCCCTTCGAGGCCGGACAGCGCGACCGCGTAGCTCTCCAACGGGCTCCTGCCCAGGGGCTCGTCGATGACGACGTGGAGGGCCGCGTCGTCGTTGCCGCCGAACTTCTCCGTCAGCACCGAGGCGACCCGGCGGCTCTCGGCGCTCTCGGGCAGCACACGCTCGTCCGGGGTGCCGAAGGAGATTCCGAGCAGCGGGCCCGCCGCCAGCAGCAGGACGGCGAGCACGGGCAGGGCGGTCAGCGCCGGCCGCCGCATGACGGTGCGGGCGAGCCGACCCCACAGGGGCGCCCGGTCGCCGGTGGGCCGGGTCTTCGCCCAGGGCAGCCGCGCGCTGTTGACGCGGTGCCCCAGGACGACGAGCAGCGCGGGCATGACGAACAGGGTGCTCAGTGCCGCGATGGCGACGACACCGACCCCGGCGTAGCCGAAGGAGCGGAGGAAGTACTGCGGGAACACCAGGAGGGCGCCGAGTGCGGCGGCCACGGTCGCGGCGGAGAACGCGATCGTCCGGCCTGCGGTGCTCACCGTCCGTCGGACGGCGTCGTCCACGCTCGCGCCTGCCGCGAGTTGTTCGCGGAAGCGGCTGACCATGAGCAGCGCGTAGTCGATGCCGAGGCCGAGGCCGAGGGCGGTCGTCAGGTTGATCGCGAAGACGGAGACATCGGTGACGCTGCCGAGGACGAACAGCCAGGCGAAGGTCCCCACGATCGCGATGAGTCCGATCACCAGCGGCAGGAGGGCCGCGACCACGCTGCCGAACACGACGATGAGCAGCAGGAGGGTGAGCGGCACGGCGATGGTCTCGGCGAGCACGAGGTCCTCACCCGACTGTTCGCCCATCTCGCTGGTCACGGCCGCGCCACCACCGGCCCGGACGGACAGAGCGCCCTTGTACGGTCCGGCGTAGGTGTCGATGACGCGCTTGGCGTTCTCGTCGCGCTCGGTGCCGTCTCCCGTCACATGCGCGAGGACCATCGCCTCGCGGCCGTCCTCGGAGCGGAGACCGGGACTGTCCGTGTCCCAGTACGAGACCACGTTCCCCAGCTCGCGTTCCTTCTTGAGGTCGGCCACCAGGGCCCGGCCGCTCCGCTGCGCGGCCGGGGCGTCGACACCTCCTGCGGACGCGCGGACCAGCAGCACCAGGTTGGTCTCCCCGCCGAACGTCTCGTCGATGACCTGCCCGGCGCGACTGGACGAGGAGGCCGGGTCGTCGTATCCACCCCCCAGCAGCTTCCCGAACGCGCCGGCGCCCGCGACCCCCATGAGGACCACCGCCACGACGGCGACGACGAGGATGAGCCGGGAGCTGCGGATCACCAGTTCGGCTATGCGTTCAAACACGGACGGTCTCCTTCGTGTCCTGGCGTCAAAGGGACGCCAGGCAGACGGCGTTGAGGCGGGCGGGGTCGACTCGCTGCCCCGGGGCGGTACGTGGCCCTGACCGGGCGGATGCGACGACGCGGATGCCGTCGCGCTCACGACGTTAGGGAGACCGCGAAGTTTTTGGCAGTGTCAGATTTTCCTGACGTCTTACAACGCGAGGCCACACGAGCGCAGTTGGTGTCGTACGGTCGTGACATGACCGTCGGCGAACTCGCAGCAGCCCCACCCTCCCTCCGCGAGCGGCGCCGGGCGGCGGCCACCGGGGAGATCCTGGAGGCGGCCGAGCGCCAGATCACCGAACACGGCCCCGCCGCCCTGTCGCTGCGCGCGGTGGCACGGAGTCTGGGCATGACCGTGCAGGCGCTCTACCACTACTTTCCGAGCCGGGACGACCTCGTCACCGACCTCATCGTCAGGGCGTACGACGCTCTTGCCGAGGCCGTGCAGAGTGCGGTCGACGCCACCGCGGGCGACACGACCCGGGAGGGCGTGGTCGTCGCGGCCGAGGGATACCGTCGTTGGGCCATCGACCACCCCGAGCGGTTCCAACTCCTGTACGGGACACCGCTGCGGTACTACGCGGCGCCCGCCGAGGGAACGACCACGCAGGCGGCGCGCAGGATGAGCGCCGTCTTCGAGCGGGAGCTGTTCGCCGGCTTCACGACGGCGCAACTCGCCGCCGCCGACACCGGCGGCCTCTCTCCCTCGGCCCTGGCCTACTTGGACGGGTTGCCGCCGACCGGCCGGGACGAACTGCCGCCTCCCGCGACCGCCCTCGTCCTGAGCGCGTGGGGCCACATGCACGGCCAGGTCGTCCTGGAGGTCTTCGGCCACACCGCTTTCCTCGGTGACCACCAGGCCGAGATCTTCCGGATGGCCATGCGGAACCTGGTCAAGGACGTCCGCGGCCGGATTCCGGCCGACGCCGACGCGGCGACGAGCGGCGACGGCGCGAAGGAAGCCGTGCGCAGCCGTTAGGAGGGCAGACCTTCGGTCGGCGGTCCCCAGGGCCGTTCGAGGGTCGCCTTCAGCGCCGTGACGGCGTCCTCGCCGATGCGGGCGGCGAGCGTGCGCTCCAGCTGTCCGACCATGGCTTCCGCCCGTTCGTGCACCGTCCGGCCCTTGGCCGTCCGCCGGATCAGCCGCCGGCGCGCGGACTCGGGATCCGGGGTCTGTTCCAGCAGGCCGACGGCGATCAGGCTGTGCACCGCCTGGTGAGCCGTCTGCCGGGTGACGCCCATGCGCCGGGCCAGTTCCGCCACCGTCGTGCCCCGCTCGTCGAGAACGGTGAAGACGTGCAGCTGGGTCGCCGTGACGGGATCCACCTCCTCGGCCTGCAGTGCCGCGAGCAGTCCCTCGTCGAACCACCGGCGCGCGGCGCCCAGCAACTGCGGCAGGTTGCGGCCTCCGCCACCCATACGTTCCTCGTCTCCCCGCGGGCCACGGCAGGGGTCTTGCGCCCCCCGGACCGGCGTGTCAGGGTACCTTACATTCATGTCAGGTACCCTGACATCGGCTGCCGGTTCCGAGGAGATCGCATGACCTTCGAGTACGCCACCCGATACCGCCCGGCCTCGCACATCCCGCCGGAACCGGGAAAGCCGTACTTCATCGAGAAGGGCATGGGCGACAGGGCCCACCTCTTCACCGACCTGTTCACCGTGTACGCGGGCGGCGAGCAGACGGAGAACACCTTCAACTTCTTCACGTGCGAGGGCCCCAAGGGCGACATCATCCCCGCCCACATGCACTCCGACACGTACGAGGTGTTCTTCGTGACGGACGGAGCGGTCCGGCTCTACGTCGAGGAACCGGACGGCACGCAGCACACGAAGCTGCTCACCAGCGGGGACTTCGGCTTCGTCCCCAAGAACTGCCCCCACGCCTATCGCATCGAGCGCAACGGCAGCCGCGTCGTCGGCGTCGCCTCGGGACCCTCGGGCACCTTCGAGCGCTTCTTCGAGAACCTGGGCACGCCCACGGAGTCGCTCGGACTCCCCCAGGACCCCTACGTCCCCGAGCCGCAGAAGTTCGGCACCGTGCCCCAGCAGTACGACGTCCGGTTCCTGCCCCAGCACCAGTGGCAGGTCTGATGCCCACGCCGGACCTCCGCTCGGTGATCGCGGCGCCGCACCCCGACGTCGCGCCGCTCCCGCCCGCGGCACCGGTCGGCGACGGAGTACGGCTGTACCGCGGCGTCCCGTACGCGCAGGTGCCCGGAGCCCGGCCCCTCGAACTCGACCTGTGGCTCCCGGCGGGTCCGGGGCCGCATCCGCTGGTGCTCCTCGTCCACGGCGGCGCCTGGCGCAGGGGACACCGTGGGGACATGGGTCTCCGCACGCGCTCCTGGGATCCGAGCCCGTTCGCCCGCATCGCCGCCTCGGGATGCGCGGTCGCCTCGGTCGACTACCGGCTCAGCGGCGAGGCCGTGTTCCCGGCCCAACTCGACGACCTGCGCGGCGCTTTCGGCTGGCTGTCGGCGCGCTCCGACGAACTCACCCTCGACACGGCACGGACGGTGGTGTGGGGCGAGTCGGCCGGTGGCCACCTCGCGGCACTGCTCGCCCTGGCGGACGACGTACGGGGAATCGTCGGCGCCGTCCTCTGGTACGCGCCGACGGACCTCACCCTGGACGCGGACGACCCGCGCAGTCCGGAGGCGCTGCTGCTCGGCGCCGCCCCCTCCGAGGTTCCGGACCGTGCCGCCCTGGCAAGCCCCCTCCAGCAGGTCCGTCCCGGAGCGCCCCCCTTCTTCCTCGCGCACGGAGAGGACGACTCCATGGTCGGCCCCGAGCATGCGACGCGCCTGGCCGCGCGGCTGGCGGAGGTGGGGGCGCCGGTCGAGCTGCGGCTGGTGCCGGGTGCCGACCACGTCTGGTACGGCCTGCCCGAGGACCAGGTCGAGGAGGTGTTCACCGCCTCGCTCCGCTGGGCCCGTGAACGGACCGGCGGCTGAACGACGGCTCCGGAGGCACGGAGTGCCGGCCGCGACAGGGGACCGTCCTCAACAGGGGTGCTGTCGAGGCCCGCTGACGCATTGTCGCGGCCCATCCAGCGCCGACTCGGCGCAGTGCCACAGCGCCGACCCGGCTCGCGGCCCCAGCGGCCGCGCCGCGCGCCGCCGGGTGAAGGTTCCGCGCTGCGCGTGAAGGGATCCGCGCATGATCCGGCGGCCGGCGGCAAGGTGAACCGGAACCGGCCGGAGCGGTGGCTGAAGAGGCGTCAACAAGCCTACCCAGCAGCCGCGTTGGCGTCGAATTCGGTCAAAGGGGTCGCGATCCGGAGGCCACCCGGCAGTGATAGCATTCCCGCGTCTTCGACCTTGATCAACTCGGCTCGCGTGGTGGTCCGAGGTCGGCCTGCTCTTCGTGTAACAGCGGTCATGCAGTTAGCGGATGTGTCGCGGGTCCTTTCGGGGTGTATCTGGTGATGCCTGCATGCCACGCACCAGGAAAGGTTTCCATGAATAAAGACACGCTCATATGGTGTCTGGCTGCGGCAGCGGTGGTCGCCGTCGGCGTAGCCGTGGTCCTCGTCATCCGCAACAAGGCCCTCGGGGCCAGGAGGAAGCAGGTCGAGGCGGCGCTCACCGCGCAGTTGAGCGAGTCCGAGGGCAAACTCGGGCACTCGCGCGCGGAGTTGCAGAAGTTCAGCGACGAACAGGCCGCCGTCATCCAGGAGGCCGAGCGATCCGCGGAGGAGAGCACCAAGGCCGTCCTCAAGGGAGCGGCCCGCTTCCTGCAGAGCCTCGCCGCCGAACAGACGACGCTCCTGGACAGCATCCAGCGCAAGTACGGCGGACACGCGGTCCTCTCCGACCTCCTGGACGTCAACCACGCCAACGCGCAGATGGCCCGTAAGGCCCAGGGCATCGCGGTCATGTGCGGTGCGCCCCTCGGCCGCCGCAACCAGCCCGCCAGCGTGTACGACGTCGTACGCAGCGCGCAGGGACAGATCCGGAACTTCCACCGCGTCCAGATCATGCAGCAGAGCGGCCTCGCGCTGAAGGCGTCCGCCGTGGCGCCCGTCGCGCTCGCCGTGGCCGAACTGCTTGACAACGCTGCCAGCTTCTCGCAGCACGACGCACCGATCGAGGTGACGTTCCAGCGGGTCCAGAGCAACCTGTGCATCGTCATCGACGACGCCGGCGTGAGCATGAGCGACGAGGACCGGCAGAAGGCGACCACGTTGCTGTCCGGCGAGTCCGTTCCGCGCCTGTCGGAGCTGGGCACCCAGCCGAAGTTCGGCTTCCCGGTGGTCGGCCTGATCGCCCGTCAGTACGGCTTCAAGGTGGACGTCACCGGGATCTCCCGGTACGGCGGCGTCCGGGCCGTCGTCCTGCTGCCCGAGGAGTTGTGGACCGTGGAGGAGACCCCGCCGACCCCGAAGGAGGCCCCCGTCACGAGGATCCGCCGGGTCGAGAGCCGGGAGGAGCAGCAGCCCGCGACGCGCACGTTGCACGGTCTGCCGAAGCGGGCCGACCGTCAGGAGCCCGTCGCGAGCCTCACCGAGGACGCGGACACCCCGGCGGCGCGGACGCCCCGGAGGACCGCCCGCGGCTCCGGCGGTCTCGGTGCCCTCCAGCGTGGCACGCTCTCCGGCCGCGACCTCGCAGTTCCCTCGCCCGAAGGGTCCGAAGACGCATGACCACAGACATGTCGTGGATGGTCCGGGACATCGTGGACAACGTTCCCCGGGCACGGCACGCCGTGGTGCTGTCCGCGGACGGCATTCCCCGCGGGTCCACGGACGGCCTGACCCCGAAGGACGTCAGGACCATCTCCGCCGCCATGGCCGGCATGCAGTCGCTGAGCCGGGCCACCGCACACTTCGCCGGGCCGGCCGAGGAGCGGCGGTGGAACCAGACGGTCATCGAGTTCTCCCACGGGTGGATCTTCCTGATCGGCGCGGGCCAGGGTGCCTACCTCGCCGCCGCCGCGGAACCCGACGTCGACCTCCAGCAGATCTCGTTCCGTATGCACCGGCTCGTCGCCCGACTGGGCGACAACCTCACCTCGCCGCCACGGGTGACCGCCGGTGACGCCAGGCGCGACGAGGCCGCGCGGCTGCGTGAGGAGGCCGGCTCGTCGGGGTTCGTGCTCGCCGGGCTGGACCAGGCCATCGCCGACGTGCCGGGCGCGCGACACGCCGTACTGCTCGGCTCGGACGGGCTCCCGCGGGGCGCGACCTCCGGGATGAGCAAGGACCTCGCGGACACGATCTCCGCGGCCATGACGGGCATTCACGCCTACAGCCGTGTCACCTCGCAGTTCGCGGGTGGCCTGGAGGACGCCGAGTGGCGTCAGACGGTCATCGAGTTCCAGCACGGCTGGATCTTCCTGATCGCGGCCGGTGACGGCGCGTTCCTCGCCGCGTCCGCCGATCACGACTGCGACATCGAAGAGTTCACCGCACGTCTCGAGGACGCCGTTCCCACACTGCTCGCGAACCGGGCACCCCAGGGAGAGAGGGCCGACGATGCATGACGGACCGGACGACGAACTGGAACTGACGGCACCCTTAGTCCCTCTCTTCGTGATCACGGGCGGTCGTGAGCTTCCCGCGGACCACGAGTACGAGCACACCACCCTCGTCACCGCCCACGAGGACGCGCCCGGCACGGCACCCGTGCTGTCCCCCGAGGCGCGCAGGGTGCTGGACCTCGTCGCCGACGGGTTCCTGTCCGTGGCCGAGGTGTCGGGCCACACGCACCTGCCGATCGGCATCGTGCGCATCCTGCTGGCGCAGTTGGAGGAGAACGGCCTCATCCTCGTGAGGAAGCCCGTGCCCCGCGCCGAGCGTGTCGACCGCGAACTGCTCAGCGCCGTGCTCGACGGCCTGCGAACCCGATTCGGAGCGTGACTCGTGTATCTGGATCCAGCCGTCTCCAACTCCGTGAAGATACTGATCGTCGGGCACTTCGGGGTGGGCAAGACCACCTGCATCGGCAGCATCTCCGAGATCGAGCCGCTGCAGACCGAGGAGGAGATCACCGAGGCCAGCGAGGGCTTCGACGACCTGTCGGGGACCCCGGACAAGACGACCACCACGGTCGCCATGGACTTCGGCCGGCTCACCCTCAGCGAGGAGCTCGTCCTCTACCTCTTCGGGACCCCCGGGCAGGAACGCTTCAAGGAGATGTGGGAGGAACTGTCCCGGGGCGCGCTGGGTGCCCTGGTGCTGGTCGACCCCACGCGGCTCCACGAGAGCTTCGCCATCCTGGACCTGGTCGAGCGGTTCGGCCTGACCTACGCCGTCGGCGTCAACCGCTTCGACAACACACCGGACTACCCGCTCGACGAAGTACGCGAGGCACTCAACCTCTCCGAGGAAACACCCATCGTGCACTGCGACGTCCGCGACGAGCAGTCCTCCGCGCAGGCGCTCATCGCCCTCGTCACCCACCTCATGACAGTCCTCGGCTAGGAGACACACCATGCAGCAGCCCTTCAACGCGCCCGGCATACCGCCTGGTTGCCCCGCGCACGGCAACGTCCAGCTGTTCGGCCCGGAGTTCGGCTCCGACCCCGAGGCCCACTACGCCGAGCTGCGCGCGGCCGGCCCCAGCGCGCCCGTCGACATCGCCCCGGGTGTCGAGGTCGAGCTCGTGACCAGTTACGACGCGAGCCTGTACATCCTGCAGAACCCGGCCTGGTTCGTCCGCGACTCGCGTCGCTGGAACGCGCTGAACGAGGGGCGGGTCCCGGCGGACAGCCCGGCGCTGCCGATGATGGGTTACCGGCCCAACGCCCTGTTCAGTGACGGCGCCGCGCACGCCCGTCTCCGGCAGGCCGTCACCGACAGTCTGGCCACCGTCAACGAACTCCAGCTCATCCGGCAGGTGCAGCAGTCCGCCGACTACCTCATCAGCCGGTTCAGTACCGAACTCCGCGGCCAGGCCGAGCTGATGGCGGACTACGCCCAGCCGCTCCCGCTGCTGGTGTTCAGCGACCTGTTCGGCTGTCCGCCCGAGATCGGTGACCGTGTCATCGTGGGGATCAGCGGCATCTTCGAGGGCACTCCCGGCGCGGACGAGGTGCTGGGCGGCGCACTCGCCGAGCTGATCGCCCTCAAGCACCGGCAGCCCGGCGAGGACCTGACGACCCGTCTGATGAGGCACCCGGCGGGTCTGACCGACGAAGAGGTCCTGCACCAGCTCGTCACCCTGCTCTCCGGCGGCACCGCACCGCTCGCGGCCGCCATCGGGACCAGCAGCGCGCTGTACCTCGGTGAGGAGTGGCAGGCCGGTCTGCCCATCGAGGACGCCGTCGTCCAGACGCTCTGGAACTACGCGCCGATCGCCAACTACGCGGCCCACTACCCGACGCAGGACGTCGAACTGGGCGGCAGGACGCTCCACGCCAACGACCCGGTCCTCATCTCCTTCGCGGCCGCCAACACCGACCCGAAGCTGACCGAGCACCGCGAGCAGCTCAGCGGCAAGGCGCACCTCGCCTTCGGCGCGGGACCCCACGCCTGTCCCGCCAAGGACCCGGCGTTCATGATCGCGGTCACCGCCGTGGAGTCGCTGCTCAACCGTCTCCCCGACGTCGAGCTGCGCGTCCCCTTCAAGGACCTCTCCTGGGTGCCGGCCCCCTGGAGCCGCTCCCTGGTGACCGTCCCGATCCGCTTCACCCCCCGCCAGGTCCCCTCGGCGGCGGCCCAGCAGGCGCACTCCCTGCCCGCCCAGGCGGCGCAGACGTCCGCGTCGGCCCAGCAGCCCTCCGGTGCCGCCGCGGCCCGTCCTGCCGCGCACGCCGCGCCGCAGCACAAGGGGGGACTCTTCAGCCGCTTCCTGGCATGGACGCGAGGCGAGTGACGTAGGTAACCCCAAGAGACCAGAGTGTTATTGGATGCTTCAAGCACCCCGCGGGTATGCATGGCGGCGTTTGCTCAGAAAGGAGCCGCCACCGTGGGGATTGCCACGACACCGTCCACCGACCGTCGGACAGCCGTCGCTCTCTTCTCCCGCCTGCGGACAGCAGAGGGCCAAGCCGATCCCTTTCCGATCTACACGGAACTCCGGTCGAGAGGCGGAGTCAGCCCCGCACCCTGGGGAGGCTTCCTCGTCACCGGTTTCGCCGCCTGCGACCAGATCCTGCGCAGCTCCGACTGGCTGGAGCCGGACCGGAACTGGCGCGAGAGCCAGGGACCGCGCACCCGCTGGAGCGCCTCCTCCTCACGCGAGATAGGCCGCACCCTGCCGGCGCTCAACCCGCCGGAGCACACCAGGGTGCGGCGAGCGGCCGGCAGCTTCGACCGCGGAACCATCGAGCAGATCGGTCGCACGGTGAGCCGGGTGACCGACACGCTCATCGACACCCTCGAGGAGCAACTGCGCGACGGCGAGGCGGACTTCGCCGCCCTGGTCAGCGAGGAGCTGCCGATCGCCGCGATCGGCGACTGGCTGGGGCTGCCGCCCGCGGACTGGCCGCGCCTGCGCGAACTGACCCACGACCAGGTCTTCACCCAGGAACTACTGCCCTCCGCCAGCCAGTTGGCGCAGTCCGACGCGGCCATGGCCGAACTGCGTTCCTATCTCACCGAGGTGGTGCGCCACCGGCGCCGCCATCCGGGCGAGGACCCCGTGTCCCGGTGGATCACCACGTGGGACGGCATGGAGCCGGACCAGGAGAAGGCGGACGAAGCCGTCTACCTGCTGGTCCTGTTCATCCTGCTGGCCGCGCTGGAGACGACCTCCACCCTGCTGTCCACCATGACGCTCCTGCTCCTCGAACATCCCGAGCGGTGGGACATGGTCGCCGCGGATCCGGACATCGTGCCCGCGTTCGTCGAGGAGGCGCTGCGCTTCGACTCACCCACGCACGTGATCAGCAGGGTCGCGGCGCGGGACTGCGTCCTGGAGGGTGCCGAGATCCACGCGAACGACATGGTCCACCTCATGGTGGGAGCGGCGCACCGGGACCCGGCCAAGCACCCCGATCCCGACCGCTTCGACCCGCTACGCAAACCGGCCCACCTCGCCTTCAGCGGAGGCATCCACTACTGCCTCGGCGCCCCGCTGGCCCGCCTCGAGGCCCAGACCCTTCTCCGTCAACTCGTCAGACGCCTGCCACGCCTCACCCTCGTGCGGCGCCCGCAGAGGGCACCTCGTGTCGCCTTCCGGCGCCTGCTGAACCTGGACGTCGCCCTCGCATGAACGACATACTTCCCGCGCTCCCGGAGCACTCCCCCGGCTCCATCGGCACCGTGCAGGACGGACCCGTCCTGCACGTGCGCCTCAACCCCTCGCACCTGGACGACACCCTGGGCGTCGCCGTCCTCGACGACCTGACGGCCCTGCTCGACGAGCTGCACGACCGGCCCGACGTCCGCGTCGTGGTGCTCTCCTCCCTGGGCGAGGACTTCTGTCTCGGGGCCGACCGCACGGAATACCTGGCCGCGCTCGACGCGGACCCGACCGGCGCCACCATGCGCCGGATCGCGGACAAGGCCCAGCGCCTGTGCCGGGCGCTGGAGAACACCCACGCCATCACCGTCGCCCGGCTGCACGGCAAGGTCGTCGGAGCGGGTCTCGCCCTCGCCGCGTACTGCGATCTGCGCGTCGGCGCCGACACCTGCCGCTTCCGCATGCCGGAGGTCGGCCTTGGCCTCCCACCGGCCTGGGGAGGGGCCATGGGGCGGCTGGTCTCCGAGGCCGGTGTCGCGAGGATCCGCGAACTCATGCTCACCTGCGAGGTGTTCGACGCGGCCACCGCCCATCGGCTCGGCCTCCTCCACAAGGTCGCCCCGGTCGACCAGCTCGACCGGACCGTCGCCGCCTGGACCAGGCCGCTCGTCCGACGATCCCCCGAGAGTCTCGTCCTGACGAAACGCATGCTCACCGGTTTCTCGCAGGCGTCCCGCACCGCCGACGTCTCCCTGCTCGACGCCCACCTCCTGACCGCCCACCTCACCCGGCCGCAGAGCCGCGACCTGACGGCCCTGTAAGGAGCACACCTCCGGCCCTGCGCGGAACCGGACCACCGCACGCGCCGACACGCCCCACGGTGTGCGGGGCGGGCCCGGCCGCCCCGCACAGAGGCGCTGGAGGCCGTCTCGGCATGCGTGATCCCGCCGGAGCTGGTTCGCTGGAGAGCGGGGCGTTTCACGCATGCACGAGGGAGATGCCATGAGCACCTATCGAGTCGCGGAGGTCCAGGTCGCGAACGGTCCGTTCACGATCGCCGAGCGGGAGGTGCCCAAGCCGGGCCCCGGACACGTACGCGTGCGGGTCGAGGCCTGCGGGATCTGCCACAGCGACGCCTTCTTCATCAGTGCCGGGCTGCCCGGCGTGACCTTCCCGCTCGTCGCCGGCCACGAGATCGCCGGCCGCATCGAGGAGATCGGCGAGGGCGTCTACGAGGGCTGGACCGCCGGCGAGCGCGTCGGCGTGGGCTGGTTCGGCGGAAGCTGCCTCCACTGCAGGCCGTGCCGTCAGGGCGACTTCATCGTCTGCGAGAACCTCAAGGTTCCCGGCTGGAGTTACGACGGCGGGTTCGCCGAGTCCGTGATCGTGCCGCAGGACGCGCTGGCGCGGATCCCGGACGGCCTGTCCTTCACGGAGGCGGCGCCTCTCGGGTGCGCGGGCGTGACCGTCTACAACAGTCTGCGGCGCAGCTCGGCCCGCCCCGGTGACCTGGTCGCCGTGCTCGGACTCGGCGGTCTCGGGCATCTGGGCGTCCAGTACGCGGTCGCCATGGGCTTCGAGACCGTGGCCGTCGCACGCGGAGGCGCCAAGGCCGAGCTGGCCGAACAGCTCGGAGCGCACCACTACATCGACAGCACCGCCGGCTCCCCCTCCGAGGCGTTGCAGGCTCTCGGCGGCGCCAAGGCCGTGCTTTCCACCGCCGCCAGCTCCCAGGCCACCTCGGCCGTCATCGACGGTCTGCTGCCCCGCGGCGAACTCATCGTGGTGGGCGCGGACATGTCCTCCCTGGACGTCACTCCCACCCAACTGCTCATTCCGGGCAGGGTCGTTCGCGGCCATCCGTCCGGCACGTCGCAGGACGTCGAGGACGCGATGGGCTTCAGCGCGCTCTACGGGATCCGGCCGATGATCGAGACCGTTCCGCTGGACGGGGTGGGTGACGCCTATCAGCGGATGCTGTCCGGTGACGCCCGGTTCCGCATGGTGCTGACCATGTCCTGACGGACAGGCGACCGTTCCACGGACCAACTCGCGTCCCCAGGGCGGGCGACGCAGCGGTAGCCTGCGGCATCATGACGCGCGCTTGGATCCTGCCCCTCCTGTCGGTGCTCTTCGGCTCGCTCGTGGCGACCGGGTTGGCCCTGCGCGGGAGTACCGGCCCCGCAGTCGCCCTCCTGCTGGTGTTCGTTCTGCTCGCGGGCGTGCACTCGCCCCTGGTCTTTCCGCGGTCGGTCGGTGCGCTCGAGGCGCAGCGCCGGAGCGCGGTCGACGGTCGTCCGGTCGTCTTCTGGCGGGCAGGCTGCACGTACTGCCTGCGGTTGCGCATGCGGCTGGGTCGTAGCTCCCGCCAGGTCCACTGGGTGGACATCTGGCGCGACCCCGCGGGTGCGGAGGTGGTGCGGGCGGCCAACGACGGCGACGAGACCGTTCCGACGGTCCTCGTCGCGGGCCGCCCCCACGTCAACCCGGACCCGGAGTGGGTACGAGCGCAGATCACGTCCGCAGCGCGACAGACGAGGCGAGGACGTCTGTCACGGTGAACTGCCCCCCTCGGCAGGGTCCGTGTCGACCGCTCACTCCTCCCGCAGGCTGAGGACCAGGTCCCGGGGCAGGCCGTGGGTGTCGTGCAGGTAGTGGAAGTCCTCGTCCCTCAGGGGGCCTTGGAACCGGGGGCGGGCCAGGAGTTGCCGGCCGCGCTCCATGAGACGGCCGAACCGGCGCTCCTCGTCCAGCAGCACCGGGCGGACCTCGGCGGGGTCCACGTCCTGACGGAAGTGGTCGAGGGTGTGGGAGAGCAGCTCGTCCGGCAGGTCGCCGAGCGTGCGTGACGGTTCGTCCCGCCACAGCACGGTGAGCACGCGTCGCAGGAGGCGGCGCAGTACGTAGCCCTGTCCCGTGTTGGACGGGCGCACGCCGTCGCCGACGACCACGACGGACGAGCGCAGATGGTCGAGGACGAGACGGAGCGAGGGTTCGTCCAGTGGCCACAGGGGCGGCACGAGGCGGCGCCAGGGTTCGAAGACGTCGCAGTCGAAGACGGACGACTTGCCCTGGAGCAGGCAGGCGAGCCGTTCCAGGCCGAGTCCGGTGTCGACGCTGCGCTGGGGAAGGGGCACGAGGGATCCGTCCTCGAGCCGGCGATGGCGCATCATCACGTGGTTCCACACCTCGACCCAGCGGTCGTCGCGGGTGGGCGTCGACCGGGGAGGGGTGTCGCCGCTCCACAGGAAGATCTCCGAGTCGGGGCCGCACGGTCCGACCGGTCCGTTGGACCACCAGTTGTCCTCGACGGTGAGTTCCACGGGGACCCCGCGTTCCTGCCACAGTCTCAGGGAGTCCGTGTCCGGCCCGGTCTGCTGGTCACCGGCGGAGACGGTGACGTATAGCAGGCTCGGGTCGATGCCCAGCCCCTCGGTGAGCAGTCGATGCCCCCAGTCGAGGCTCTGCGGGCCCTCGTAGTCGCCGAGCGACCAGGAGCCGAGCATCTCGAAGACCGTGAGGTGGGTGTCGTCGCCGACCTCCTCCAGGTCCGTGGTCCGCAGACAGCGCTGCACGTTGACCAGCCGTCTGCCGAGCGGATGAGGCCGGCCCAGCAGATATGGGGTGAGGGGATGCATGCCCGAGGTGGTGAACAGCACCGGGTCGCCGCTCGGCGGCAGCAGTGTCGAGCCGGTGACGCGGCGATGCCCGCGCTCCTCGAAGTACTCGACGAACGTGCGGACGATCTGCTCCGTGTTCATGACGGGGTCTCCTTGGCGTCCATGCGGGGAGGCACCGGACAACGGGTCCGCCGGGTCGACACCGGGGCAGGAGAGCCTGAACGCCACGGAACCACCGACGGGCCGTTTCCGGTCGCCGGTGGAAAGGGGAAGGTCAGACGGCGGCAACCGGCGAGCTGGTCGCTCGCGCGGTTGCGGTGCTGCTTCGGCCGATGACGTTCATGGGCCGACGGTAACGGACACGACAGCACGTCGGCACGTGGATTTCCCGCCGCCTCGGAACGGTCGTCGCCGAGGCGGGCGACACCTCCCTCGCCCGGTTCACCGCACTCGCGGCAGGCGGACCGTCGTCGCGGTGAGGTAGACGCCGGCGGCGACGGTGCAGGCTGCGGCCAGGCCCGCCAGGGGGACCGCCCAGTGGCCGGCGAAGCTCGCGGCGAGGACGAGGACGGTTCCGGTCGGCAGGACCAGTTGTTGGGCGGTGCCCTGTTTGAAATGGCGGGCGTGCACCAGCCACACGGTCGTCATGAAGAGGGCGGTGGGGAGGGTGACGGCCAGGGAGGCGGCGAGCGTGGAGAGGTGCGCGTGGTGGGTGGCCTGCTCGACGGCGACTTCGATGCCGGCGCCGATCGCCGCGGCGGAGCCCAGGATGAGGTACTGGCCGTAACCCCAGAGGAACGCCTGCCGGTTGGAGGTCAGGTACTGGTGGATCGGGACGGCGAAGTAGATCCAGAAGGCGGCGAAGACGAGGACGAGCCCGCCGGCCGCGATCGGGAGCAGCTCGTCCAGGGCCGCTGATTCGTCCAGCGTCGACTGCACGGCCACCGTGGCGGCCGAGATGGTCTCACCGAGCACGATGATCGTGAAGAGGCCGTAGCGTTCGGCGATGTGGTGCGGGTGCCAGGGGGTCCGGTGACGGTGCTCGGCGAAGGCGGGCACGAGTAGTTCCGCGATCGCCAGCGGGACGAATCCCCAGGCCCACGCCGCGTCGGGCAGGAGCAGCAGCACGACCCAGCCGACCTGCACGACGACGAGGCCCGCGGCATAGCGCAGGGCCGCCGTTC
Source organism: Streptomyces sp. NPDC048643 (assembly GCF_040650615.1). Classification (NCBI taxonomy): domain Bacteria; kingdom Bacillati; phylum Actinomycetota; class Actinomycetes; order Kitasatosporales; family Streptomycetaceae; genus Streptomyces; species Streptomyces sp. NPDC048643. Next base: position 182,424 of record NZ_JBEZHO010000005.1, on the reverse strand, counting down.
TCGCCGCGCCCGTCTCGCCGTGGGCCGCGCGCAGCCATTGCAGGGTGAGCGCGAACCGCATGATCAGGTAGCCGGTGATGGCGACGGCGTACTGCGCGTCGTCGAAGGCGCGGGGGATTCCGGCGGCAAGGACGAGGACACCGGCCATCTGCACGAGGGTGGCGATCCGGTACGGGACGTCGTCGCAGTCGTAGACGGAGGCGAACCAGGTGAAGTTGACCCAGGCCCACCAGATGGCGAAGAAGACGAAGAGATAGCCGGTCACGCCGTGCCCGGGATCGCCTTCGGCCAGGGCGTGGACGAGGCGCGCGCCGGCCTGCGCGACCGCGACGACGAAGCACAGGTCGAACAGCAGCTCCAGCGGGGTGGCGACCCGGTGCGGCTCGTCGGGGCTGCGGGCGGTCATGTGAGCCAGGGGGGCGACGACCCCGCCGTGCCCCGTCGCCCTCGGGGTGTCCTCACTCGTCACAGTGGTGCCTTTCGCTCACGCCACCCGGGCGGCTTTCGGCCAGAATGCCCCAGGCCAGGGCAGGCCGCAGCCTGCCGCCGGGTCCGGAGCACCCTCCGGTGTTGCGTTCCCTACATTCCCTATCGATTTACTAGGAATATATTGACGGCCCGCCCGCCGACTGCGCAGGATGATGTACATGCCCCCTATGCAGCTACGACTCGTACGTCGTCGGCATATCGACTTTGGCCGCGTCGCCAGCACCGCCTGCTGTCGCGCCTAGGGCACACTCCCGGCACACGCGCTCGGCCGCGACCCGGGGTCCGAACGGACCGCCTCGCGGCCTCGACTCTCGCGCGGCACCCCTGGTGCGGCGCCTTTCGCCTATCGCTCCCTCACCGGGTCTCCGAGCGGGACGTATGCGAACTCGCCCTCGCTTCGAAGAGCACGGGCGGCAATGCTCCCCTCGCGTTCGACGTCCCCACCGGGACCGTCCTGTCGGCCGCGCGAAGGATCGTCGCCGTACGGAGCACGGTGGGCCTCGCGCACGTATCACCCGACCCGCACGAGCCCCAACACCACATCGTGACGCCGAACTTGAGGAGACCATCGCCATGGGCCCCGCCACCGCGCCGTCCGGAGCCGAGCCGGAATCCGACGGAACCGGTCCCGATCGCGCCCACTGGCTGCATGTCGCTCGCGAGACGGCCGACGATCTGGCCACGGACGCGGTAGCCAGGGAGCAGGCCGGGAAGATCCCGTTCGACGAGGTGTCCCGCCTGCGTGAGTCGGGACTGCTGGCGCTGCTCCTGCCGGCCGAGTCGGGCGGCGGAGGCGGTGACTGGTCGACGGCCTACGCCGTGGTCCGGGAGATCGCCGCCGCCGACGGCGCGATCGGTCAACTGCTCGGCTGTCACTACTTCCTGTCCTGGAGCGCCCGGCACTTCTCCCAGTCCGCCGCCAGCCCGCAGCCCCAGCCGCACCGCAGGACTCCTGCACAGCGCAAGTCGGCCGACGAGCAGGGGTGTTGGGCCGGCGGCTTCGCCCGGCAGGAACCGTCGCTGACCCTGGCGAGGAAGGGCGGCCACTACGTCCTCAACGGTCGGCAGAGTTATGCCACCGGCGTCCTCGTCGCCGACCGGCTGGCGGTGCGGGCGGAGCGGTCCGACACCGGCGAACCACTCGCCGTCACCGTCGACCCCGCCCATCACGGCGTGCGGATCGACGCCGACGCCGACACCTTCGGCCAGCGGCTCGCGGCCGGGGGCAGCGTGGAGTTCGACGGCGTTCCGGTCGCCACCCGCGACGTGCTCGGCTCGCTGTCCGCGGACGAGGACGTCCTGTCACCCCTGACAGCCCTCTCCTCCCCGGTCGGACGCCTCCTCTCCGTCCAGCTCCTGCTCGGCATGGCCGAAGGCGTGCTCGCCGAGGCGCGCGAGTACAGCAGGGCGGGCTACTCCGTCTGGCACCCCGCCTGGCCGGTCGGTTCGCCACAGGACCCGCATGTGCTGACGGTCTTCGGCGAGCTCACCGTCCTCGTGCGCTCCGCGTCCGCCCTGGCCGCCCAGGCGTTGGCGGCCGTGCACGTCGGCCTGGCGCACGGGGAAGACCTCACCTACGACGAGTGCGCGGAGATCTCCGTCCTGGTGGCCATGGCCGAGGCCGCCGCCTCCGGGGCGGCACAGGAGTCCACCGCTCGCGCCCTCGACGTCATCGGCCCCCGCGCGACCTCCTCGCGGCTCGGCTTCGACCGCTTCTGGCGCAACGCGCGGACCCACACCCTGTACGAGCCGGTCGCCCACCGGGTCCGCGACGTCGGGGACTACTTCCTGAACGGAGCGCACCCTCCGTTCTCCCTGCCCTTCTGACCGAGAAACCCCGTGGCACCGCCCGACCGGCGGGACGCGCACGGCGACGACTGAGGCCGCGGGGACAGACTCCGAGGCCATACGGGATAATGCACCCATGCGGATTTCAGCCAGGGCGGACTACGCGATCCGTGCCGCGCTCCAGCTCGCCGCGTCACGGGACGGCGGGCCGCTCAAGGCCGAGGCCATCGCGGACGCCCAGGACATCCCGCACAAGTTCCTCGAAGGCATCCTGAACGACATGCGCCGGGGCGGCCTCGTGCTGAGCCAGCGCGGCGGCAACGGCGGCTACCGGCTGGCCAAGGCGGCGGAGTCCATCAGCATCGCCGACGTCATACGCACGGTGGACGGACCCCTGGTCTCCGTCCGCGGAGTCCGCCCGCCGGAGTTGTCCTACACCGGCCCCGCGGAGTCACTGCTGCCCCTGTGGATCGCCCTGCGTTCCAACGTGCGCGAGATCCTGGAGGGCGTGTCCCTCGCCGATGTCGCGTCGGCCCAACTGCCCGCCAGCGTCTCGGCGTTGACCACCACCCCGGACGCCTGGGTCAATCCCTGACCGGGCAGGTCCTTCAGCGCGCGGCGGGACCGACCCGGGCGGGTGTGAGCGGCGGCCTGCCAGTCGGCGGGTGATCGTTCGCGCAGATGTGCTCGTGGAGGCGCGGCCGACCCGCGACCTATCGTGGGGACACGCCTGAGGCACCGTCAGACAGGGGCGACTGTCGGCACCCGTGGGACGGTCGCGGCGGGCGGTTCGTGGTTCGGTTCGGCGTCGAAGGAGGCCGCTCATGGCCAGTGCGTTTCAGGAGCGAAAGCTCAGGGGGATGTTCGCCGCGTTCGACGCGGACGGCGACGGCTATCTGCGCGAGGACGACTTCGCGGCACTGGTCGGCCGCTGGAGCAGACTGCCGGGCGTGGAGCCCGGTACCCAACTGCGTACGCGGGTGGAAACCCTTCTGATGGGCTGGTGGGCGGCCCTGCTGCAAACCGGTGACGCCAACGGGGACGGGACGGTCGACCTGAGCGAACTGCTCTCCCTCGTCGACCAGTTGCCCGCGATGACGGATGCCGTCGACGCGACCGCCGACACGGTCTTCGACGCCGTCGACACCAACGGGGACGGCCGGATCTCGCCGGAGGAGCACCGCCGCCTCGTCGAGACCTGGAACGGGCTGCCCGTCGACATGACAGGCGTCTTCGAGCTGCTCGACCTGAACGGCGACGGCCACCTCAGCCGCGAGGAGTTCGCGACGCTCTGGCGCCAGTTCTGGATCAGCGACGACCCGAAGGAACCCGGCAACTGGCTCTGCGGCCGCATCCCCGTCTGACCGGCGCTCATCGACAGACCGGTCGATCCCGGAGCCCCGCGGCTGGACGGCCGCGGGGCTCCGGCTGTCACGGTGTCGTTCAGCGGCGCGTCAGGGCTTGGCTCAGCACGTCGTACACGTGGGTGTTGGGGTGCTTGCCGGTGAAGCGGTCCGACAGGGGGCCGACCGCCGTCACCGGTACGTCGACTCCGGTGTGACCGGACGTGGTCCAGTCGATGTAGAAGTTCTTCTCGCTGCCGCGGATGCTGAACGGGCCGTCCTCGGCGGAGACGCCGGTGCCGGACTCGTCGGCGGCGTCCGACTCCTCGACGGCCAGACCGCCGGTCTCGTGGTCACCGGTGATGACCAGCAGGGTGTCGGAGTGCGTGGCGACGTAGGCGCGGGCCACGGCGACGGTCTTCTCGAGTTCCTGCATGGACTGCAGGAGGCGGGCGCCGTTGTTGGCGTGGGCGAACTCGTCCACGCCCTCCTCCTCGACCATGAGGAAGAAGCCCTTCTTGTTCTTGTCCAGCGTGCCCAGGGCCTTGCCGGTCATGGTCGAGAGGCCGACCACGGGGCTGTACACGTCGCCCTGGCCCTCGGAGCGCTGCTGGAACATCTCCTCGTTGGCGAAGAGGCCCAGGAGCTTGCCGTTCTTGGCTCGGCTGAGCTGGTCCGCGCTGTTGACGTACGCGTAGCCGGCCTTCCTGGCCTTCTTGACGAGGTCGCCCTTGGTGCCCTTGCTGGCCTCGGACGGGTCCTCGGCGGGCTGGTCCTTGAAGGCGCCCGCGCTGCCCGCGGGCAGCCACCAGTCCTCGCCGCCACCGAGGATGACGTCGGGCTTGGAGACCTCGATGTACTGACGGGCGATCTCGTCCTGCGCCGAGCGGTTGGCGGTGTTCGAGAAGAACGCCGCCGGCGACGCGTCGGTGACCTGCGCGGTGGTGACCAGGCCGGTGGCCTTGCCTGCCGCCTTCGCCTGCTGGCCGAGCGTGGCCAGCGGGTTGCCGTCCACGTCGACGCTGATCGCGCCGTTGTAGGTCTTCTCGCCCGTGGCCCACGCGGTCGCCGCGGCGGCCGAGTCGGTGACGACGGCCTTCGGGTCGTCCGGCTCGGTGGTCAGCTGGCCCGAGACGGGCAGCTTGTCCATCGCGAGCCGGCCCCCCGGACCGGTGAGGTGCAGACGAGCGGCCTGGCGCGCGGCCGCGCCCATGCCGTCACCGTTGATGAAGATGACGTTCTTCGCGGTCGGGGTCTTCGCCTTGGCCGTGGCCTGCGGAGCCGAAGCCGACGCGCCCAGCGTCGGGTTGACCACCATCGTCACCACCGCGGCCGCGACTGCGGCGGCCGAGGGAGCGGCGAACCGACGAGCCCTACGAGCATCCAGGGACACAACGTCCTCCGTTACTGTTCTTGCCCATTGCTTGACCGCGAACATAAGTTTCCATGGGGGTTGATTGACCAAGAACAGGTGACCAGTACACGTCGAAATCTCCAGCGGCAGGTGAAGACGTGAGCCCCCACTTGTCCGGACAGGTCACCGGGCGACAACCCGCCCTCCCCGACCTCGCACGCTCTCGGCGACACGAGCGGTCGACGGCGACGGACGAGCCACCCCGCGACAGACGGCCGCGACACCGAAGACCACCAAAGCGCTTTACGCCGGTTTGCGCCTTATATCTTTGTTCGGTGTCGAATGTACCGAGATGGGTTCTTCTCTCGTCGGGGTGTGCCCCCGTTCTGTTCACCGCCGGCTGGGTCCTCGGGGCCCATCTGGTCGGGCCCGCCTACGATCCGGTCACCCAGACGATCAGCGTCCTCGCGGCCTACGGCGAGTCCGGCTTCTGGGTGATGACCGGCGCCCTGCTCGCGCTGGGCATCTGCCATCTCCTCACCGCCTGGGGGCTGCGGTCCGTGGCCGTGCCCGGCCGACTGGCGCTGGCCGGCGGTGGCGTGACGGCCCTGGTGCTGGCCCTGCTCCCCGCCCCGATCAGCGGCGGTTCGCTGCGCCACGGCACGGCTGCCGCCATCGGGTTCGCGCTCCTGGCGCTGTGGCCCGTCCTGTCCGCGGACGGCAGCAAGACCGCGCCCTGGGCTCTCCGACGCGTCCCGTCGGTCACCGCGACGGCGGTCATGGTGGCCGGAGCGGCCTGGTTCCTCGTCGAGACCCAACGCCACGGCGACCTCGGCGTCGCGGAGCGCTTCGTGACGGGCGTTCAGTCCCTGTGGCCGTTCGTGGTCGTGGCCTCATGCCTTCGCCACACGAGGGTCCCGGAGGAGACACGGGTCTGACGCCGACGACGGCCCGTTCGCACCCGTCAAGGAGAAGACCCCGCCCCGCGCAGGCGGGACGGGGTCTTCAACAGAGCGCCGGGCAGGCCTTGCACCTGCATCTCCCCGCAGGAAGCGGGACGTCTTTCCTTGGACCACCAACGCATCGTGAGCCGAGGCGACTTCCGCCGACCAGCTCAAGATCAATCATACTGTAAGCCGGCAGCCCACCCCGCGCCACCCGAACACGCGCACCCGCTTCCTCGCGTCGCAGAGGAGAGCGCCCGTGATCCACGAGCCCTCCACTGAACGGGGCTGCGGCACAATGGCCGCGTGCTCATGACTCGGCGGGCGACCGCCGCGGCACGACCCGTGACACGAGGGGGGCGGCGGCATGGTGCTGTGGCAGGGGAACAACTTCACCGTGGACGGACGCGAACCGACCACCGCGGAGGAGTACTACCGGATCGGTCTCCGCTGCTGGAACGACGACCGGTACCGCGATGCCGCGGCCTCCTTCCTGGGAGCGGCGGCCGACGTGGGCCACGAGGCCGCGGTCGAACTCCTGGGGCACGTCGACTACGTGCAGGGGCGGTACGCGAGCGCCGTGCCGCACCTGCGGCGGAGCAGCGGTTCGCCACGCGCCGCCTACTACCTCGCCTCGCTCCACCAGCGCGGTTGCCCCGAGGCCGGCATCGGGCAGTCGTACGACGAGGCGGGCCGCTGGTATCGCGTCGCGGCGGCACTGGGTGAGCCCGAGGCCATGCTCGCCCTCGGCGACCTCTATCTCGAACGCCTGTTGCCGGTGACCCGCACCCCGGCCGTGCACGCCCTGGAGCAGTTCCTCGCCGCCGCCGCACGCGACCACCCCTACGGCCAGTACCGTGCCGCCGAGATCTACCGCACTCTGTACCAGGACTCCGGCAGCGCCGCCGCGTTGTACCGGGCCTGCGTGGACAATCCGCTGACCGGACGGCACGCGCTCGGGTCGATGATGACGCTGCAGAGTCAGGCACATCTGCGGGAGATTGCGGCGACCGCTGCTGCCCGACTCCAGCAGCAGCGGCGTGACGCCGCTCATCCCTCCGAACGAAGGGACGACTTCTACTGAGATCCGCGCGCACCGACGGGGACGCCGAGCACGAACCCCGGTCCAGCGTCGCGCGGAGCGCCTCTGCCCGGCCTGCCCGCACGCGCGCCGGTCAGCCGCACGCCAGCATCCACAGGAAGACCTCGGCCGCCCGGACGAGAAGTTCCGTCTCCTCGATCTGGCTCCGCAGCGCCTCCGGGACGTGACAGAGCTCCCAGGCGCCGGGATCCGCCGGCGCCTGCGGCTCGGCCGCCCACAGGTGCTCGATCTCCTGGGTGCCGGCCCGCAGCAGGACGCACGCGTCGGCCGTGGCGGAGAGTGCCTGCGCCGCTGGGCCCGGGGCGGATCCGTCGTCGCTCGGCAGCGAGTCGGCGGCGTCGGCCAGGACGAGGGCGAGGTGCACCAGGCGACGTGCCCGCGCCGTCCAGGCGGGAGTCGGGGATCTCAACCGGGTTGCTTCGCCGGTCGGTTCACGATCCAGGCGGGTCCGTGCCGCGACCGCTCGTTCCCGCTCGGTGGGCTGCCACGCCCCCTGCTCCCGCAGGTCGTCCGCCCGCCGCATGGCCCTCCGTGCCAGGGTCAGTGCCGCCGGCCAGTCGCCGCCCTCCCAGTCCGGCGTCGCCCGCAGTTCCCGGACGCGCAGGCCGACCGTCATCCGCCCAGCCGTGCGGTGAGGGAATCGCGCCGCCCCGTCCGCGACATGGGCCCGCAGTACCGGGCCGATCCCCGCCACCGACTCGGCGCTGCCGACGCCGATCCCACCGGCGCGCGCCTCGTCGGGCAGCGGACCCGCGGGCAGGGACGTGGCCCCCGGTTCGCAGTACCGTACGGCGTCGGTCAGCAGGAGCTGGTCGACCAGCACGCCGGTCTCGTGGGCGAGCCGCCACAGCACGAGGCCCATCGTGTTCTCTGTGCTGCCGCTCCCCCACGGCCACTTCACACGCGGGGCCGGTTGCACCCGCTGCCCATCGGGCGCCGGCGCGCCGAAGCCCGCAGCGCGCTCCGTGTGCCAGGCGACCAGCACATCCGCCTGATGACGGGCCCGTTCCCAGGCCCCGCAGCCGTACGCGGCCCGGTGCGCCGACTCCCACCGCGCCCCGCCCACCTTCGCGTCGTCGCTCACGGGCGAACCGTATCCGGCCACGACAGCGCGGATCCCGGCAGCCCATGAGGATGGGCTGCCGGGATCCGTCGGGCCGGTACCGCTCGGGTCGGCCTTACTTGGACTTGGGCTTGATGGCGTCCTTGGCCTTCTCCTTGGCCGCGCGCAGGTCGCCCTTGGACTCCTCGGCGTGCCCCTCGGCCTTCATGGACTCGTTGCCCACCGCACCGCCGACAACCTTCTTGGCCTTGCCCTTGGCCTGCTCGCCCTTGGCCTGAGCCTTCTCGTCCGCAGCCACAACCACTCACACCCTGTCCTTCTCGCGAATTGATTCATCTCCTGGGTCACCCGGCAGCGGATCCTCAAACACGGAACCGGCGAAGATGATGAATGAAATCTTCGTCACCTCGATTTCCGTAGGAGACGAATAAGAAGATCGGGGAGTGCAGATCGATCCGCTCTCACGCCCTGACCTTTAGGAACGGGCGGCAGGCGCGACCCGTCGGCCAGCGGTCCAGGAGCAGATGTCGAAATTCTCGGAACGGGTGTGTGGAGTCCGGCACCCTGGGCACTCGACGCTTCGAGGAAACGTCATCGAATATGTATGACGCTTTGTACGACTCCGTTGTTCTTCTGCGGAGTGTCGAGGAATTCTTGAGGGAGCCGTTTTATGAGTGACAACATCTGGGGCTATCAGCCGACCACCGGGTACACCGCGGGCACCGACCTGATCGGATTCAAGGTCGAGGCCACCGACGGGAGCATCGGGAAGGTCGACAAGCACTCGGACGACGTCAACTCTTCCTACCTCGTCGTCGACACCGGCGTGTGGATCTTCGGCAAGCACGTACTGCTGCCGGCCGGCACCGTCCAGACGGTCGACCAGGCCGAGCGGAAGATCTTCGTGGCGCTCACCAAGGCCCAGATCAAGGACTCTCCGGAGTTCGACAAGGACAAGCACGTGGGCGACGCCGGCTATCACGAGCAGGTCGGCGAGTACTACCAGAGCCACCGCTCCTGACCGCACAGTGCCATCCCTGAAGGGGGCCGACCGGATGCATCCGGTCGGCCCTCTTCCTCGTGTGCGGGCCGATTCCGTGTGTGTGTGGGGGGGAAAGACAGGCGCGGCCCACGAGCCGGCCTCCCCCACGCTCAGCCCTGCGCCAGCTCGGCCACCGGCTGCCACTTCTCCCACACGGCGAGACGCTGCTCGTAGTCGGCCTTGGCGATGCCCAGCGGCGCCGAGCCGAAGAAGCAGCGCAGCGGCGGCTCGTCGGCGTCCACGATCTCCAGGACGGCCGCGGCGGACGCGGCCGGATCGCCCGGCGTGCCGACACGCTTGCGTCGCTGCTCCTGCACCTCCTTGTGGAAGTCGGCGTACGCGGGCAGCGGCTCGGACGTGCTCGACGAGGAGCCCGCCCAGTCGGTGGCGAACCCGCCGGGCTCGATCAGCGTGACGTTGATCCCGAACGGCGCCACTTCCTGTGCCAGCGCCTGACTCATGCCTTCGAGCGCCCACTTCGACGCGTGGTAGATGCCGACCAGCGGGAAGGCGCTGATGCCTCCGATGGAGGAGACCTGAAGAATGTGACCACTCCCCTGCTCGCGCAGGAACGGCAGCGCCGCCTGGGTGACCCACAGGGCGCCGAACAGGTTCGTCTCCAGCTGTGCGCGGGCCTCCGCCTCGGTCAGTTCCTCGACCAGCCCGAAGTGGCCGTAGCCGGCGTTGTTGACCACCACGTCCAGGCGCCCGAACCGCTCGTGCGCCTGCTGCACGGCGGCGAAGTCGGCGTCACGGTCCGTGACGTCGAGACGCAGGGGCAGCAGCCGCTCTCCGTACTTCTCGCGAAGATCACCCAGCGTGGAGAGGTCACGCGCCGTCGCGGCCACCGAGTCGCCGCGTTCCAGCGCGGCGATGGCCCACTCCCTGCCGAAGCCGCGTGAGGCACCGGTGATGAACCAGATCTTCTGCGTCATGGTGTACTCCTCAAGGAAAGACGTCACCCGTACGATCATCGCGTCGCGGTGTTTCTTCCACCAGCCAACACCTTCGAGTGGGCTCGAAGGCAACTTGGGCACTCCCGGAAGCGTCCTCCGCCATCACCGGGGGGGCAGCCCTCAGGAGGACGGTGAAATCCACTCGACGGACCGCTCCGAAGCGACCATGATCGACACTCGTGACGACGTCCGAGCAGTTCCTGGTCCGGGCCGCTGCCCGCAACAACGCCGAATGGTGCGCGGCCATGAGCCGATCCCACGGCCTGACGAGCGCCTTCGGGCCGGGTTCCTGGACGGCTCCCGAACGTACGCCGCCCTTCTATCCCGACGCGGTGACGCTGGAGCCCGGCGCCGACCCCGAAGTGGTGGCGGCGCGGATCGACACCCGTTCGCCCGGTGCGTCCGTCAAGGACAGCTTCGGCGACCTCGATCTCGGCCGGGCCGGGTTCCGGGTCCTGTTCGAGGCTCGGTGGATCCATCGTCCGGCGGGTGCGCCGGCCGTCGCGTCGGATCTCAGCGCGGACGTGGCGGCCGACCCCGACGCACTGCGGGCCTGGGCGCTCGCCTGGGACGACGGGGACGGCAACCAGGACGTCTTCCGGCCGGAACTGCTCGACGATCCCGCCACCACCGTCCTCGTCGGGCGCTCCGCCGACGGCCGGGTGGTGGCCGGTGCGGTGGCGAGCCGCAGTGACGACGTGGTCGGCGTCTCCAACGTCTTCGCCCGCGAGGGCGGCCCCGACGCGGCCTGGTCCTTCGCGCTCACCGCGACCCACCGTCTGTTCCCCGCGCTTCCCGTGGTCGGCTACGAGCACGGCGAGGACCTGACGGCCGCCGTTCGCCACGGCTTAGAACCGATCGGCTCGCTCCGGGTCTGGCTGCACCAGCCCTGAGCGACGGCGTCCGCGCCTCGGTCACGGCCGGCCCGCTCAGGGCACGTGTCACCCGTCGCGGACGCCATGGTTGACCTTCACCTTGGGTGAGGCCACAGCATCGGCGAGGCCGGGCGAGGTGCCCGGTTCGAGGAGGAACGAGCATGCGGTTGCTGACCATCGGGACGTTCGCGAAGGCGTCCCGGCTCTCGCCGAAGGCACTGCGTCTCTACGACGAACTCGGTCTGCTCCCGCCCGAGCGTGTCGACCCGGTGTCCGGCTACCGGCTCTACGCGCCCGAGCAGTTGGACCAGGCACGGATGGTCGCGTGGCTCCGGCGTCTGGGAATGCCCCTGGCCCGCATCCAGCACGTCTGCGCGCTGGAGCCGTCCGAGGCGGTGCCGGAGATCCGGCGGTACTGGGCCGAAGTCGAGGCCGACACCGCGGCCCGGCGCGATCTCGCCTCCTTCCTCGTCGACCACCTGTCACGGAAGGACCCCGCCATGTCCGCCAACACCCAGCCCCTGAGCATCCGTTACGCCGCGCTGTCCGACACCGGCCTCGTCCGGGAGAGCAACCAGGACACCGCGTACGCCGGTTCCCGTCTGCTCGCGGTCGCCGACGGCTTCGGCCGTGCGGGCGCCACGGCCGGCGCGGCCGCCGTCGAGGCGCTCAAACCGCTCGAAACCGCGGGGTTCGCCGCGGGTGATCTCCTCAACGTCCTCGAAGAGGCCGTCGAGCAGGCCAAGTCCGCCGTCAACGGCGTAGCCGGTGATGGTTCGTCAGCAGCGGGGTCCGGCACCACGCTCACCGCGATGCTCTGGACGGGCTCGCAACTGGCCCTCGTCCACATCGGCGACTCCCGGGCCCATCTCCTGCGCGAGGGCGAGCTGTTCCAGATCACCCACGACCACACGATGGTCCAGTCGATGGTGGACGACGGGCGCATCACCCCTGAAGAGGCCGTCTCCCACCCGCAGCGAGCGCTGTTGCTCCGGGCGCTCGGTCACGGGTCCGACGGCACGCCCGACCTGCGCCTGCACGACGCCCGGCCGGGTGACCGCTATCTGCTCTGCTCCGACGGACTGTCCGCCGTCGTGGAGATCGGTGAACTGCGCCGGGTCCTCACCGAGGTGCCCGATCCCGACCACGCGGTCCGCGAACTCGTCGGCCTCGCCAACGGGTTCGGCGGCCCCGACAACGTCAGTTGCGTGGTCGCCGACGTGGTGGCGGCGTAGTCGTCGGGGCGAAGCGGGGGAGGTACGGCCGGTTGGTCTCACCGGATCGACCGGCCGTGCTTCTTCGACAGGCTGCGCGGACTCCCCGCCTCTGGCCCGGCCGACGGCTGTCCCTCATGTGCGAGGGCAGGGCAACACACAGGTGGCGGATGCGAGGCAGGTCCCGACGGGCCCCGCCGAAGCGGCTAGCTTGGGGGTGCGGCGCGGACACAAAAACCCGCAAAGCACCCGTTCTCCCGTCCCCCACCTCCCACTGTGAGGCGTTTCGTCATGAGCCTGAGCATCCGCAACCAGATTCCCGGCACCGTCACCGCTGTCACCACCGGCGAGGTGATGGCGACCGTGAAGGTGCGCCTGGACGGCGGCCGGGACCTCACCGCGGCGATCACGCTGGAGGCCGTCAAGGACCTGGGGCTCGCCGAGGGGTCGCCGGTGCGCGCCATGATGAAGTCCACCGAGGTCGCGCTCGCCACCGGCCCTGTCGAGGGCCTGTCCATCCGCAACCAGCTGCCCGGCACGGTCAGCGACGTCGCCACGGGCGGAGCGATGGCCACCGTCAAGGTCACCGTCGACGGGGGCGAACTGACGGCGGCCATCACCAAGGACGCGGTCACCGACCTGGCGCTCGCGCCCGGCTCGTCGGTCGTCGCCCTGATCAAGTCGACCGAGGTGTCCCTCGCGACCGCCTGACCCGGCCGGGGACGCGCGGTATCGGTCCGGGCCTGTGCCTCACGGCAGGTGAGCATCCAGGCCACGCGGGGAAGGCGGTCGTCACCGAGCACCGGCGACGAAAGGACACCCGCGTGGCCAGAGACCGACACAGCGCAGTCGAGGCCGCCGCCGACCTGGCCCGACGCATTCCTCCCGGTCAGCACCATGTGAACGGCTGGCCCGTCTCGCACTACGGGCCTGTCCCCCGCTTCCGCCCCGAGCGCTGGAACCTCCGGGTCTTCGGCGCCACCGCGGGCGGCGTCGAACGCACTTGGACCTTCGAGGAACTGACCACCCTGCCGCACGCGACGGTGGTCGCCGATCTGCACTGCGCCTCCGGGCCCACCTCCACCGACCACGAGTGGTACGGGATCCCCGCCGCGGCCCTGCTGGAGCTGGTACCACCCGCCCCGGAGGTCACGCACGTCATGACGTGGGCCGAGTACGGGTACACCTCCAACGTCCGTCTGGCCGACTTCACGGCACCGCAGACCCTGCTGGTCACGCACCACGACGACGAGCCCCTCACCGCCGAGCACGGGTTCCCGCTGCGTCTGGTCGTGCCGCACCTGTACGGCTACAAGAGCACCAAGTGGCTCCGCGCCGTCGAGTACCTCACCGAGGAGCGCCGGGGCTTCTGGGAGGACCGCGGCTACCACAGCATCGGTGACCCGTGGCGGGAGCAGCGCTACGCGCACCAGGAGTCGGACGGCGGCAGGACGAGGCCGAGCATCTGAACCACCACCCTCACGGGCTGCCAACGCCCCGGTAGAAGGGGCGAGTTCGGGGACCAGGTCGGCGCGGTTCCGCACCGAGGGCCGGTCCGAGGGAGGATGGCGCCCGTGCCGAACAAGCCGAACGCCCCGGAGACCATCGAGCTGTCCGAGGACGAACTCCGTGTGATCGCGGGATACGCGGCCGACTGCGCGTGCCCGGTGCTGCCGCTCTTCGAACGGGACCTTCCCTCCGACACGCGCCCCCGTGACGCCGTCGACGCGGCCCGCGTCTTCGCGGCGGGCGGACGGCGCACCGGCGCTCTGCGGCAGAGCGCCTGGGCGGCGTTCAAGGCGTCCCGCGAGCCGTCCCTCTCCCCCGCCGCGGCCGACGCGGCCCGTGCGGCGAGCCATGCGGCCGCCGCCGCGTATCTGCATCCCAAGGCGAGTGCTCATCAGGTGAAACACATCCTGGGCGCCGCGGCTCACGCGGCGAGGGCGGAAGAACTCGCGTCGGCAGCAGGCACCGAAAGCACAGGCGCCGCCGCGGAGGCCCTCGCACGGGCTCGCGATCACGCGCCGACCGCGGTCAGGACCGTGCTGGGCCGTCTGCCGGTCGCCCCGCCCGGAGGCGGGCCGGTCGGCGAACTCGTCCGGGCTCTCGACGCGGTTCTCCGCACCTGAGTGTGGCCGGGGCGGCACCCCGCCACGGAAACGCCTAGGCGGCGGCGGGCTTCCCGAACGCCCGTCGGCCGTGGACGAGGAACTCCCGTACCGACGCGTTGTCCGAGCCCCTCCAGACCAGGGCGAGCAAGGCGGGTGCCTCGACGTCGTCGATGGTCCGGGCGGTGAGCCGGTCGCGGTGTTCCGCGGCCATCGAGTCGCTGAGGACGGCGACGCCGAGCCCGCGAGCGGCCAGGTCGACGATGGCGTCCGCGGCGCTGGCCTGCAGCGCGATCGCCGGCTGGAGGCCCTGTGCGGCGCAGGCGCGGTCGAAGACGGTACGGAGGCCCGTGCCGACCGGCATGCACACGATGGGGTGAGCGGTCAGGTCGCGCAGCCTCACCCTTCGCCGTTCCGCGAGCGGATGTCCGTGCGGGACGGCCGCGACGAGCCGCTCGCTGATGATGGTCAACGTCTCCAGTCCGTCGGGGGCGGTGGTCGCGGTGCCGACCAGGGCGAGATCGACGACGCCGGCGCGCACCCCTTCGACCAGCCGGTCGGAGGTGTCCTCCAGGAGGGAGATGTCGACGCCGGGATGGGCCTCGTGGAAGGCGGCGAGGGCGTCGAAGAGCGGGGCGATCGTGCAACCGGTGACCATGCCGACCGTGAGCCGGCCCCGGATGAGCCCGGTCACCTGCCCCACCGCCTGGCCCACCGCCTCGGCCGCCGCGAGTGCGGCGCGGGCCGGTCCGAGTGCCGCCTTTCCCGCGACGGTGAGGGTGGCGGTACGTCCCGAGCGGTCGAAGAGCTCGGCACCGAGCTCGTGCTCGAGCCGGCGGATCTGAGCGCTGACCCCGGACTGGCTGATGTGTACGCGCTCGGCCGCCCGCGTGAAGTTCTGCTCCTCGGCGACCGCGACGAAGTACTCCAGCTGCCTCAAGTCCATGACTGGTAATTCTAGCTCCCAGCACATCCATCTGTTGGACTTCTGATCGCCGGGAGACCACGCTGGAGGGACACCGGACGAAACGAAGCGGAGAATCCCATGTCGGAGCATGCGAAGGCCCAGCGGCCCGAGGACCTCACCCGACTGTTCGTCGAACGGTCCAACGCCGGTGACGCGGCCGGAGTCGCCGCCCTGTACGAGGAGGGCGCGGTGATGGCCTACCCGCCCGGCGCGTTCACGGTGGGTCGCGAGGCGATCCGCGCCCTGTGGGAGAAGGTGCTGGCCGGTGGCCCGCGCTTCGAGCCGGAGCAGCCGCTGCCGACGCTGGTCAGCGGCGACATCGCACTGACCTCGACGCCACCGAGGGACGGGGCCGGTGCGCGGGCCCAGGTCGTCCGCCGTCAGCCGGACGGAAGCTGGCTGCGCCTGCTGGACCAGCCCGAGTTCGCCCCACCGGTCCGGTAGGGCGAGCGCCCACGACGTCCCGGAGAGGACCTCCGCGTCGAGCGGTGCGTCGGAGCCGGGCCGCCTGTCGGATCGGCCGTCAGTCGCGGCGGCGGGCGACGTACACGGTGTTCGCCGCGGTCCCGCCCTGGAGCGGGTTGTCGAAGTCGACGACGTGGGCGGCGGTGTCCGTGAAGACCTGGGCGAGGACGGCGCCGAACTCCTCGTCCGGCGGGTCGTTCGACCACAGCGCGAACACGCCGCCGGGATGCAGCAGGTCGGCCAGGGCCGTCAGACCGGGCACACCGTAGAGCGCGGCGTGGCTGGGGTGCAGCACGTGGCGCGGCGAGTGGTCGACGTCGAGCAGGATCGCGTGGAAACGGCGGCCGGGGTTCTCCGGATCCAGCCCACGGGGCGCGGCGTCGGCTGCGACGGCCGTGTCCTGCGTGGAACCGGCGTCTTCCGACGGCACGGAACCACCGGTCGCCGCATCGCCCGTCACCATGGCGAAGAAGTCCCCGCGCACCAGGCGGCAGCGCGGGTCCGTCGACAGTCCCGTGCCGAGCGGTACGAGTCCGCGCCGGTGCCAGTCGATCACTTGAGGCAGGGCGTCGACGACGACCAGGGAACGCACCCTGGGGTCGTCCAGCGCGGTCCGGGCGGTGTATCCGAGGCCGAGGCCGCCCACGACGACGTCGAGCGGACCCTCGGCCAGTTCCGCCAGGCCGAGCCGGGTCAGTTCGACCTCGCCCTCGGTGAAGAGGCTGGACATCAGGTACTCGTCGCCGAGCTTCACCTCGAAGACGTCCTCCCCCGACGAGGGATCGCGTCGGCGACGGAGGCTGATCTCGCCCATCGGGGTGGGCTGCCAGTCGAGTTCCTGGAAACGTGCGCTCATCCGGTGTCCTGCTCCCCGTCGAAGGTCAACTGCCGCAGGCGGGTTGAGGTACGCCGCAGGAAGGCACCGTACCGGCAGGTCAGGCCCGGATGCGCGCGGGGACCCCCGAGCGGTGCTCTTCGGGTGGAGCGGTCGCACGACCGTACGCATCGGGTCGGTCCGCCCGGAACGCACCGGCCCGGACCGGTGGGGCAGTTTGTTTGGGTTGACGCAGGTCCGAGTTATTCATGTCGTATGAGCACTCTCGACTACGCCGACAGGTCCGACTTCGACGACGCCGAGCGGGGTTTCGTCGCCGCTCTGGAGCCGGCGGTCATCCGTGCCGAGGACGGCCGGGTGGTCTGGGACGGCGACGCGTACGCGTTCCTGGACGCGGAATGTCCGGACACCGCGCACCCGAGCCTGTGGCGGCAGAGCCAGCTGTGCAACAAGCAGGGGCTCTTCGAGGTGACCGAAGGCATCTACCAGGTCCGGAACCTGGACCTGTCGAACATGACGCTGGTCGAGGGCGACACGGGTGTCATCGTCATCGATCCGTTGATCTCGGCCGAGAACGCCGCCGCCGCGCTGGCGCTGTACCGCGAACACCGGGGAGAGCGCCCGGTCACGGGGCTGATCTACACGCACTCGCACGGCGACCACTTCGGCGGCTCGCGCGGTGTCCTGCCGCACGGCCACGCGCCGGTGCCGGTGATCGCCCCGGCCGGCTTCCTGGAGCACGCCGTCGCGGAGAACGTGTACGCGGGCGGCGCGATGACCCGCCGCGCCGTGTACATGTACGGCGCCGAACTCGACAAGGGGCCCGCCGGGCAGATCAGCGCCGGGCTCGGCATGACGACGTCCAAGGGCACCATCACCCTCGTACCGCCGACGCTCGACATCACGCACACCGGGCAGGAGGAGACCGTCGACGGGGTGCGGATCGTCTTCCAGATGACGCCGGACACCGAGGCGCCCTCGGAGATGAACTTCTCCTTCCCGGACCGGCGGGCCCTGTGCATGGCGGAGAACGCCACGCACAACATGCACAACATCCTGACCCTGCGCGGCGCGGTCGTGCGGGACACCCGGATCTGGGCGCACTACCTGAACGAGACGATCGCCCTGTTCGCCGACCAGGCCGACGTCGCGTTCGCCTCCCACCACTGGCCGACCTGGGGCCGTGATCGGATCGTCGAACACCTCGCCGGGCAGCGCGACATGTGGGCCTATCTGCACGACCAGACCCTTCGCATGACCAACCAGGGGCTGACCGGCACCGAGATCGCCGAGCGGATCGAGCTGCCTCCGGCCGTCGCGAACCGGTGGGCCAACCGCGGCTACTACGGTTCCATCAGCCACAACGCCAAGGCCATCTACCAGCGTTACATGGGCTGGTTCGACGGGAATCCCGCGCACCTGTGGGAGCACCCGCCGACCGAGCTGGCCCAGCGCTTCGCCGCCGACTACGGCGGCGTCCCCGCACTCGTCGCCAAGGGTCGGGAGTACGCCTCCGCGGGCGACCTGCGTTTCGCCGCGACGCTCCTCGGACACGCGGTCTTCGCCGCACCGGACGACGCGGACGCCAAGCAGGCGCTCGCCGGCGTGTACGAGCGGCTCGGTCACGGCTGCGAGAACGGCCCGTGGCGGAACTTCTACCTGATGGGCGCGCAGGAACTGCGGGGCAGCGTCGCGCACACCACGCTGGACTCGACGAACCCCGAGATGGCCATGGCGCTGACCGTCGACATGCTCATCGACTCGCTCGCGATCCGCGTCGACGGTCCGCGCGCCTGGGACGAGAAGCTCACCATGACGTGGCACCTCACCGACGAGGGGCGCACCTGGCGAATCCAGCTGTCCAACGGGGCGCTGACGTACCGCAGTACCGAGACCGCGACCGGCGAGGCGGGCGCGGCGCCGTCGGCCGACCTCACCCTGACCCTGACGAAGCCCCGACTGCTCGCGCTCCTCGCGGGCCAGGGGATGGACGGCGTACAGGTCCAGGGCGATCCACAGGTCTTCGCCACGCTCGTGGGTCTGCTCGACACTCCGGACCCCGACTTCGCCATCGTCACCCCCTGAGCGTGCCCGTCCGCACGTGGCCCGACCGCCTCACGTCCGCTTCCGGCGAGGCGGTCGGGCCCGGTGAGAGCAGCGCCTCGCCCCAGCCGACCGGGGGAATCCTGTGAGCGCGACGCAACTGGCCCTGGGAACCGTCGGCTTCGCGTCGTTCGAGTTCACCGGCGGCGGCACCCTGATCAACCTCGTGGCGGCGACCACCAACGCGCTCAACGGAGCCCTGCTCGCCCGGCGGCCCGACCACTACAAGAACTTCACCGTGATCGGCATCCTGCTCATGGCGCTGCTCGGCGGGATCGGCGGCGGAGTGAGCCGGGACGTGCTGGTGGGCCGTGTGCCGGCCGCGCTGACGAACTCCTCGTACATCACGCTGTGTCTGATCGCCGGGGTCATCGGCCATCTCCTGGCCTACGACAAGGGGCAGTTGTTCCGTGAGGGGCTCTTCCAGTTCGTCACCTCGTTCGCGCTGCCCTGGTACGCCATCGTCGGCGCGCAGACGGGCGTGGAGGTGGGTCTGCCGGTCCTGGGTTCGCTGGCGCTCGCCGTGGTCGGCCCGACCGCGGGGCGGTTCCTCATCGACGTGTCGTGCGGTGTGCCGCCGAAGCAGTTCGTCCGGGGGGAGTGGTTCGTCGCCATCGCCGCGCTCACGGGCGCGGTGTGGATCGTCCTGGACCAGGCGGGGCTGCCCCGGGCCGCGAGCGCGCCCCTGGCGTTCCTGGTCGGTTTCGCCGTCCGGCTGACCGCGCTCTATCGCGGCTGGGAGGAGCCGCTGGCCGCCGAGCCGGCCGGTGTCTACCGGCACGACGACGGACGTCCGCTGCTCGGCCGCAAGATCGCCGGCAAGTCCGTGCGCGAGATGCGGCTGCTCGGTCTGACCGTCGAACCCGACCCGGACGCCGAGGCGCGTCCCGGTGGCCCGGCGCGCGACCCCGGTGCCGGCCGACCGTAGAGCGGCGCAGAACCGTCGGGATCAGGCCGTCGTCTCGGCTCGTGGGGCGCCGCGATCCGCGAGGACCGTCGCACGGAACTCCGCCACGACGGGCCGCAGATCGACGCGGTGCCAGGCGGCCCACAGCTGGATGGACCCTTCGTACCAGGGCAGTTCACGGACGGCGACACCGTCGGCGGTGCCGCGGACCATGCTCCGCTGGATGAGCGCGAGGCCGAGGCCGGAGGCGACCAGGCCGAGCGCGGTGAGGGGGTCGGCCGCGTCGAGTCGGATGTCCGGGGCGAAGCCGGAGGCGACGCAGGACGCGACGAACGTGTCGCGCCATGCCGGGTCCTGGGCGTCGCCGACCGCGATCCAGGGTTGGCCGTCGAGCGCCTCGGGGGTCAGGTCGTCCTGCGCCGCGAGTGGGTGCTCCGCGGGCAGGACGAGGAGCAGCGGGTCCCGGAGCAGGGGAGCCGCGTCCAGGTCCGGGTCGTCGTCGCCGGGCGGGGTGCGGACGAGCGCGATGTCCAGGCTGCGCTGACGCAGGCCCTCGAACTGTGCGGCCGACTCCTGGTCGTAGAGCGCGACATGGATGCCGGGGCGGTGTTCGCGCAGGGTCCGCAGCGCGGAGGGCAGGACGCCGGTGTGCATGGCGTCGGCGACGTAGCCGATGCACAGGCCGCCCTCCTCGCCCCGGCCGAGGCGCCGGCCGAGGTTCTCCAGGCGGTCCGCGTGGCGCAGCAGGGCGCGCGCCTCGGTCAGGAAGACCCGGCCGTCGGAGGTGAGCCGGATGCGCTGCTGGCTGCGTTCGAACAGGGTGAGCCCCAGGTTCTTCTCCAGCTGGGCGATCTGCCGGCTGAGCGGCGACTGGGAGATGTGCAGCCGCTCGGCGGCGCGGCCGACGTGTTCGGCCTCGGCCACGGCGACGAAGTAGCGCAGTTGTCGCAGGTCAAGCATGTAGGACCTCGGAGGACTCAAGTGTGTCCGAGCAAGTCTTGGACAGTCTCATGTAGGGATCCTAACCTCGAACACGCAAGGCCGACGGATCGACCATCCGGCCCCTTATCCGTCCGAACCACCATTGCGAGGATTCCTTCATGAGCATCACGTCCCTTCTGCCCGGAGCGCTCGGTTTCGGCACCGCGCCGCTCGGCAACATGTTCCGTGCCATCCCCGACGAGGAGGCCGCGGCCACCGTCGAGGCAGCCTGGGACCAGGGCATCCGCTACTTCGACACGGCCCCCTTCTACGGGGCGGGCCTCTCCGAGATCCGCCTCGGCGAGGTGCTGGCGCGGCATCCGCGCGAGGACTTCGTCCTGAGCACGAAGGTCGGCCGCGTGATCCTCGACGAGACCGAGGACCCGGGGGCCCGTGACCTCGGCGAGAAGGGCGGCCTCTTCGAACACGGCCGGCCGAACAAGATGGTCAACGACTACTCCGCCGACGCCACCCTGCGGTCCATCGAGGACAGCCTGAAGCGTCTGCGGACCGACCGCCTCGACATCGTGTGGGTGCACGACGTCGCCCAGGACTTCTACGGGGACGAGTGGCTCGCGGCGTACGAGAGCGCCCGCACCGGCGCCTTCCGAGTGCTGCAGAAACTGCGCGAGGAGGGGGTCATCAAGGCCTGGGGGCTGGGCGTGAACCGGGTGGAGCCGCTGGAGCTCACCCTGGACCTGGACGAGCCGAAGCCCGACGCGTTCCTGCTGGCCGGCCGGTACACGCTGCTCGACCACGACCGCGCCCTCCAGCGTCTGCTGCCGTCCGCCGCGGCGCAGGGCGTCGACGTCGTGGTCGGCGGCCCGTACAGCTCGGGCATCCTCGCCGGCGGCGCGCACTTCGAGTACCAGCAGGCACCCGCGCACATCGTCGACAAGGTCGAGCGGATCAAGGCGGTGACCCGGCGGCACGGCGTCGGCATCAAGTCCGCCGCGCTGCAGTTCTCCCTGGCCCACCCGGCGACGGCCGCCGCGATCCCGGGCGCGACCAGGCCGAGCCGTATCGCCGAGGACGTGGCGGCTCTCGGCGAGAGCATCCCGGCCGGATTCTGGGCCGAGCTGCGCGAGGAGCGGCTGATGGCCGAGGACGCCCCCGTGCCCGTCACCGCCGCCTGACCCACATCACCCCCACGCTTCGAAGGAGACCCCCGTGGCCACGACCACCGCGTCCATCGACATCGACGCCTCGCCCGACCGCGTCTGGCAGCTCGTCGGCGGCTTCGGTTCGCTGCCCGACTGGCTTCCCTACATCCCCGTCAGCGAGCTGAGCGAGGGTGGACGGGTGCGCCGCCTGGAGAACGAGGACGGTGAGGTGATCGTCGAACGCCTCCAGACCTTCGACGACGAGCACCGCACCTACGGCTACTCCATCCTGCGGGCCCCGTTCCCGGTCACCGGCTACCGGTCGACGCTCACCGTGCACGAGACCGGTGAGCCGGGCAGGGCCCGCGTGGAGTGGTCCGGCTCCTTCACCCCCGACGGCATCAGCGACGCCGACGCGGTGGCCCTGTTCCACGGCATCTACACGCAGGGCCTCGCCGCGCTCGTCCAGACCCTCGCCTCTGCCGCGGCAGCCCGGTAGGAAGTCCGCGACGGGACGCGAACGGACCTCTCGGAGCAGCCGAAAGCCCCCGTACCGGCAGCGCGTGCCGGTACGGGGGCTTCGGTCGGACTCAGGCCTGCGCGCGCTTCGGCAGCCGCCAGTTCGGGCGGACGAAGTGGCAGGTGTATCCGTCGGGGTAGCGCTGGAGGTAGTCCTGGTGCTCCGGCTCCGCCTCCCAGAACGGACCGGCCGGCACGACCTCGGTCACGACCTTGCCGGGCCACAGACCGGAGGCGTCGACATCGGCGATGGTGTCCTCGGCGACCCGCTTCTGCTCGTCGTCGAAGTAGTAGATCGCGGACCGGTAGCTGAGACCGATGTCGTTGCCCTGCCGGTTCTTCGTCGACGGGTCGTGGATCTGGAAGAAGTACTCCAGGATCGTCCGGTAGTCGGTCTTCGTGGGATCGAAGGTGATCTCGATCGCCTCGGCGTGCGTGCCGTGGTTCCGGTACGTCGCGTTCGGGACATCGCCTCCGCTGTATCCCACCCGCGTGTCCAGGACACCCGGGAACGTCCTGATCAGCTCCTGCACGCCCCAGAAGCAGCCGCCCGCCAGCAGCGCCTTCTCCTCGTTCCGGCTCATCGCACACACCCTTCTTCCGTCTTTCCGTCAGGCTCGCACGGCTGCCGTCGCACACACCCCCGGCGGTCGTTCTCCCCCACCGCCGCGACGACACGGCCATCGCTCTGCACAAGGCGTCGAAGCCGCACGAAATTCCCGGTCCGGGCTCTGCAGCACCCTCTCCGGACCCCACCCGGCCTCCCGTCAGGACCGTCGCTCCGACACCGAACCGATAACGATCGTGCAAGTTTCAATAACTACCGCCGGTAAGGCCTTGCTGACAGTGGCTGAAAAAGGGCTCAATGTCGTTCCTCATAGGCAGATAAAGGATCAGGGAGCGGATGAACGGAACGATCGACGGGTTCAGTTACGGGCTGGTCACACCAGTGGCGGCCTACGTCATGGCCTGCGTGGGTTCGGCACTCGGACTGCGCTGCGTGGTCCGCACGATCCACCACGAGCCCGGCTGGCGGACGGGCTGGCTCGCCCTCGGAGCCGCCTCGCTGGGCTGCGGCATCTGGACGATGCACTTCATCGCCATGACCGGCTTCTCCGTACAGCAGACATCCATCACGTACGACATACCGCTGACCATCCTCAGCCTGGTCGTGGCGATCGTCGTGGTCTCGGCGGGCGTCTTCATCGTCGGCAGTCGCGGGGCCACCCGAGCCTCTCTGGCCGTGGGCGGCAGCATCACCGGTATCGGCGTCGCGACCATGCACTACCTCGGCATGTTCGCCATGCGGCTCAACGGCGACCTGCGCTACGACACGGTCACCGTGGCGCTGTCCCTGGTCATCGCCCTGGTGGCGGCGACAGCGGCGCTGTGGGCCGCCGTCTCCGTGCAGGGCTTCCTGCGTTCGCTCGGAGCCAGCCTCGTGATGGGACTGGCGGTCACCGGCATGCACTACACCGGCATGGCCGCGGTGAGCGTCCACCTGCACAACACGTCCACCCAGGTCGCGAACGGCCAGTCCGGCGCCTCGCTCCTGCTGCCGATGCTGATCGGCCCGGTCATCTTCCTCATCCTCGCCGGGGCGATCGTCATGTTCGATCCGGTCCTGATCCTGGGCGAGGGCGAGTGGAACAAGTCCGCCCGCGAGCGCTCCAGGTCCGCGGGCGGGAACGGCCCCGACTCCCCCGTCGCCGCCGAGCAGCAGGACCTCTTCGCCTCGCACGACACGCGCCGGCCCGGCGGCCGGTAGCCACAGGGCCCACAGCCGGTCACCCCAGCCCCCGGTGCACCGGCACCGCCCCGTCGCGTCCGCCCGACACCCCGCCCGCCGGGCGGTCTCGGGACCAGGAGACGATCTTGGGTTGCGACGATCTTGAAGCTAGGGTGCGCGCCATGACCTCACTGGCGCTGCGTGGCACGACGATCCACTACGACGACTCCGGTCCGGCCACCGGACTCCCCGTGCTACTGATCCACGGGCATCCCTTCAACAGGACCCTGTGGGCACCCCAGGTGGCCGCCCTCGTCGCCGCCGGACATCGTGTCGTCACCCCGGACCTGCGCGGCTACGGCGACAGCGGGGTCCAGGAGGGTTCCGTACACCTCCAGGCGTTCGCCGACGACCTCGTCGGGCTGCTCGACCACCTGGGCATCGACCGGGCCGTGGTCGGCGGGGTGTCGATGGGCGGACAGATCGCCATGGAGATGCAGCGAAGTCATGCCGGGCGGGTGCGCGCCCTCGTGCTGTCGGACACCTCGGCACCGGCCGAGACGGACGAGGGGAAGGCCGTCCGCAACAGGATGGCCGACCGGCTCCTGGCCGAGGGGATGGACGGTTACGCGGGCGAGGTCATCGGCAAGATGCTCGCCGCGTACAACGTCACCGCGATGCCCGACGTGGCCGCTCGCGTGCTCGCCATGATGCGTTCCACCGATCCCCGGGGTGCCGCGGCTGCTCTGCGCGGCCGGGCCGAACGGCCCGACTACCGCGACACGCTCGCCGCCGTCCGGTCCCCGGTCCTCATCGTCGTCGGAGCCGACGACGCGTACACACCGGTCGCCGACGCCGAGGCCCTTCGCGCCCTCGTCCCGCACGCGGTCCTGACCGTCATCGACGGCGCCGGCCACCTGCCGGGCGCCGAACGGCCCGACCGGTTCAACACCGCGCTGCTGGACTTCCTCACGACACGGGTGACCGCCGCCGGGTGAACGACACGGTCCTACGACGGTGGCCCGCATCCCCGTGGGGAGGCGGGCCACCGTCGGCCGGACGCCCGGATCAGGGGGCGTAAGCGTAGGTGCGCAGGTAGTCGAAACGGGCCGTGGCGCCCGCCGTGTCGAGCGAGACGAGACCGATCCTCAGCGCCTGCTCCCGGGGCAGCGACCACACCCCCGTCCACGTCCAGTGCACACCGTCGGTGCTGGTGGCGGCCCGCACCTCGTGCTCTCCGCCCGCGGTGTCGGCGTGGTACGCGAGCCGCATCCAGAGGGTGTCCGCGACGGGCCCCCCGAACATCGGCCCGTAGGCCACCGCGGTCGGCGGTGTGGTGGTGGGCCGGGCACCCTCCTTGGCGAACTCGGTGACGTGGGTGACCTTTCCGGCCGTGTGGCTCAGCGGCAGCACGGCGTGCACGAGCTTGAAGTAGCGGTCGTCGTTCCCGTAGAGGACGAGCCCCGCCTGCTGGTTGCCCGGCCCGTTGGTCAGCCGCAACCGGGTCTCCACGACGAAGTCGCCGGCGGGGGCGTCCCGGGCGAGGACGGAGGCCATGTTCGTGCCGAGGTTCAGCTCGGCGTTCTGGGTGGGCCAGGACAGGGCGCCGTCGCCGGTCGTGACCCCGGCGGCCGGACCTCGTACCCAGGTCCAGGCCGAGGACAGGGCCGCCGACTCGAACTCGTCGCTGTACGCGGGCAGCGGGGCACCCGGCGACGGGTCGGCGACCCGCTGGGTGACCGGGGTGTAGAGCGGCGCCGCGCCCACGTTGTCGGCCGAGGCTCCGGCGCCCCTGGCCGCCACGCCCACCTTCCCGGACCGGGCCGCGGCGGCCGGGAGGGTACGGGTCTGGGTGGCGACGGCGTCGTGCAGCCGGTCGGCGCTGACCTCGACGGTGAGGCGGGTGCCGCGCAGTTCGGCGGCGACGTTGCGCCACGCGGTCCACTGGAAGCCGGACGGCAGTGCCGTGATCTGCTCCCCCGCACTGACGCCGTCCACGCGGACGTCGGTGACCAGGGCGTTGCGGTTCCGGTCGAGCCAGGCCGCGACGTGGTTGCCGGTGTCCTGGTACGCGAGGACCAGGCCCGCCGCGCCGCCCGTGCTCGTCACCCGCAGGTCGGCCTCGGCGCGGGTCCGGGCGGGAGCCTGCGCGGAGGTGACCAGGTAGGCGGGGTCGGTGCCGGCGGAGTGGGTGACGAAGGTGCCGGAGTCCTGTTCGGTGGCCGTGGTCCAGCCGGCCGTGCCGGAGCCCTGGGGCTGCCATGCGCCGAGCGACCCGTCGTTGAAGGTGGAGCCGGCCGCCCAGGTGGTGACCGGGGACTGCTGCGCGGTGGAGGAGGGTCCGGCTCCGGCCCGCAGGACGGGCCACCCGTCGATCCAGTCGAGCCGGTCGATCGCCATGGGCCGTCTGCTGAGGGTGCGGTCGATGCCGGGGACCGGGTCGAGGTCGGGGTCGTTCGCGGGGATGGCGTGGTAGACGAGCCAGTCCTGCCCGGCCAGGTCGGTCTGGAGGGCGTTGTGGCCGGGCCCGATCCAGCGGTCGCTGCCGCCGACGACGATGCCGCCCTTGCTGACGGGAGACATCAGGTCGACGCCCCGGTCGTCGGTGAAGGGGCCCGTCGGGCTGGTCGCGCGGCCCACCTTCACCTGGTAGCCGCTGTAGGCGCCGTCGCAGCAGCCCGCGTCCGAGTAGAAGAGGTAGTAGTAGCCGTCGCGTCGGACGACGAAGCCGCCCTCCACGCGCCGACCCTGCGCGACCTGGGTGACGGCGCCCTCGACGCGGGTGCGGTCGCCGTTCATCCGGGCGACGCAGATCGTGTCGTAGCTGCCCCAGTACAGATACGGCCGGCCGCCCACGTCGGTGAACTGGGCCTCGTCGATGTCGCCCGTGGCGCATCCGCTGTCGGCGGGCAGTACCGCGCCGCCGTCGGTCCACGGACCGGTCGGGGTGGGAGCGGTCGCCACTCCGACGGTGTCCTTGTCCGGCACGGAGTAGAAGAGGTTGTAGTGGCCGTCGGTGTAGCGGATGTCGGGGGCCCAGAGCCGGGAGCCGCCGTGCCAGGCGGGCTGGGTCTGTGGGGTGAAGACCTCCCCCGCGTACGTCCAGTGGGTGAGGTCGGCCGACTTCAGGACGGGAAGGATCCGTTCGGACGTCTGGCCCCGCGTCTGGAACACCGGGTTCTGGGTTCCGTAGGCGTACCAGTAGCCGTCCTTGCCGCGGATCATGGAGGGGTCGGGAAAGGTGTCGACGGTGCCTGCGGTCACGGGGTTCGTGTAGGTCGCGGTGGCGGCGGTGGCGGTCCCGGCGGGCGGGAGCACCGCGAGGAGGAGACCGGCGAGTGCGGCGGCGACGGCCGCGGTGCGGCTCGTTCTTCGGTTCACGGTCGGCGGGACCTCTCTACTCGAAGGCGCTCAGGGTCGGGTCGTGGTCGGAGGCACCGATGTCGAACATGGGCGTCATCCAGTGGTAGAAGTTGTCGCCGCGCTCGCGCAGCAGGTCGTAGAGCCGACGCGTCAGGCGCCGTGTCACTGGGGCGAGTTCGGGGTCCGGGTAGCGGTTGGCGAGTTCGTGCGGGTCGGCTTCGAGGTCGTACAGCTCGTTGACCGACTCGGGGTTGACGACGAGCTTGTACCGGTCGTCGCGGAGCATGCGCTGCGGGTAGGGGAAGTGGTGGCCGTGGAACTCGGCCAGCAACTCCGCGGGCCAGAACGGGTGTTCGCCGCGCACGAGTGGAAGCAGACTGCGGCTGTCGGTGGCGGGCGTGGTGTCGCATCCGGCCAGGTCGAGGATGGTGGCCGTGCAGTCGGTGAGACTGACGAACTCGTCCCGCACCTGCGGCTGCCGGCCGGGGACGCGGATGATGCCGGGGATCCGGTAGATGTCCTCGTACATCGCGGGGCCCTTGTCGTGCAGGCGGTGGGCGCCGGTGAACTCGCCGTGGTCGGCGGTGAAGAAGACGGAGGTGTCGTCACCGAGGCCGAGTTCGTCGAGCCGGGTGAGGATGCGGCCGATCTGTTCGTCGACGAGGGTGACGTATCCCCAGTAGACGGCGATGAGTTTGCGGGTCACCTCCAGCGGCATGGTGTCGAAGGTCCAGTGGGCGCTGTAGTTGCGCTGCACGGGTGGTTTGCCCTCGAAGGTCTCGGCGATCGAGGCGGGCAGTTCGACGAGTTCGGGGTCGTACATGTCGTAGTAGGTGTCGGGGAGCAGGTAGGGCAGGTGCGGGCCGAAGAAGTGGGTGGCCAGGTAGAAGGGGCGGCCGTCGGCGGCGAACGTGTCCAGTTGCTCGATGGCCCGGGTGGCGAGGTAGTGCTCGAAGGTCGCCTCGGGCGGTTGGCGGAGGCGGGCCGCGAGCAGGTTGCCGGGGTTGCCGTTGGGTGTCGTTCCCCGCACCGGATCGGTGATGCGGTACGGCGGCAGCCCCCGTTCCTCCAGGTAGGCCAGGTAGTCGGGGTGGTCGACGGGGTTGTGCCAGCCGGGCAGGTCGGGCCCCTCGAAGCCGTAGGAGGCGGCGTTGCGACGGGTGCCGACGTGCCATTTGCCGACCAGGCCCAACTGGTAGTCCCGCTCGGCGAGTGCGCCGGGGAAGGTGTAGGCGTCCTCGCGGAGGTCCTCCAGATAGCCCACGTTCCGCTCCTGGTTGGCGAGGAGCCGGTGCCGGAACGGTGCCTGGCCGGTGAGCAGGCTGGCGCGGGCCGGGGTGCAGATGGCGGTCGGGGTGTAGAAGCGGTCGAAGCGGGTTCCGGTGGCGGCGAGCCGGTCCAGGTGGGGGGTGGCGACGTGCGGGTTGCCGTAGCAGCCGAGCGTGTCCACCCGGTGCTGGTCGGTCATCAGGAACAGCAGGTTCACGAGGCGGCCTTGGTGTAGGCGGCGCCCGCGTAGAAGGAGTCGGTGGCGGGGGCCTTCTTCAGCTGGCCGGTGCTGACGAAGAAGTCCGTCATGCCGTCGAGCCAGGTGCCGACCGTGCCGTCCTTGGTCTTGGCGGCCAGTTCGGCGGTGGTGAGGGTCTTGACGTGGCTCGCGTCCGCCTTGACCTTGTCCTGCGGGACCTTGAGGAGCTTCGCGGTGAGGGCGACGGTCTCGTCGGGGTGGGCGGCCCGCCAGTCGTTGGCCTCCTGGAGCACCTTGACGACCTTGGCGTCGGTGGCCGCGTCGGCCTTCGCACCGGTGACGAAGGCGGTGGGGAAGGATCCCCCGATGTCCTCGGTGCTCGCGACCTCGACGAGGTCGGGCACCTTCTGCTTGATGGTGTCGATCAGCGGGTAGTTGATGCCGGCACCGTCGATCTGACCGGAGGAGAAGGCCGAGACGATGGTGGGTGCGTCCATGGCGACCTTCTTGATGTCGTCCATGGTCATCCCGGCCTTGCGCAGTGCGAGGTTGAGGATCATCTCGCCGGAGGTGCCCTCGGGCACGCCGACCTTCTTCCCCTTCAGTCCGGCCATGGAGGTGATCCCCGGCTTGGCGATGACCCGGTCCGCGTAGGTGAGGGTGTCGATCGCGATGATCCGGGCCTTGCCCGAGGCGGGCAGCCAGATCGCGCCGGGGCCGATGTAGCCGTAGTCGAGGTCACCGCTGCCGAGTGCCTGGATCTGGATCGGACCATTGACGAACGTCTTGTACGAGGCGGACAGGCCGTGCTTCCGCCACAGGCCCCGCTCGTCGGCGATGGCGAGGAGGCCGGCGCCGTTGTAGTCGGCTATGTAGCCGAACCGGATCTTCGCCGCGTCCCCGTCGCCGTCGTCGGAGGAGCAGCCCGTCACGGAGAGCGTGAGGGCTGTCGCGGAAAGTGACGCCATGAAGGTACGTCGGGACATGCTCATGACAGATAGGACCTTTCGAGGCGGGTGTGCTGTGCCGGGCTCGGGGGGGTGTGGTGTCGGCGCGTCAGGCCGGGGGGCCGGACGGGGTCTGGTGGTACACGGCGTGCCAGACCTCGTTGCGCAGCCGGGCGAACTCGGGCGAGAGCCGCAGCTCCTCGGTGCGCGGATAGGGCAGGTCCACGTCGACGATCCGGTGGATCCGGCCCGGCCGCGCCGCCATCACGACGACGCGTCCGGCGAGGTGGACGGCCTCGTCGACGTCGTGTGTGACGAACAGGACCGTCCGGCGCTCGCGGGTCCAGGTGTGCAGCAACTGGTCCTGGAGCTGCACACGGGTCAGGGCATCCAGCGCTCCGAACGGCTCGTCCATCAGCAGTACTTCGGGGTCGACCGCGTACGCCCGGGCGATCGCGCAGCGCTGTTTCATGCCGCCGGACAGCGTCTTGGGCAACGCGTCGGCGAAGTCGGTGAGTCCGACCAGCTCGATCGCGTGGTCGGCCTTGCGGCGGCGTTCGGCGGCGGACAGCGAGGTGAGCTTGAGGCCGAACTCGACGTTGCCGCGCACGGTGAGCCAGGGGAACAGGGCGTACTGCTGGAAGATGACGCCGCGTTCCGGTCCGGGGCCCCGTACCTGCGCCCCGTCCACCAGGACCTGCCCGACGCTCGGCTCGGTCAGGCCCGCCGCCATGTTGAGCAGGGTGGACTTGCCGCATCCGGAGGGGCCGACGACGGTGACGAACTCGCGGTCGGCGACGTCCAGCGACACCCGGTCGAGAGCGGTGAACTCCCCGGACTTGAGGCGGAAGTTCTTCCCGGCCTCGCGGAAGGAGATCTTGGTGGTCCCGGTGAGGACGCCTTCGTGGGTCATCGTCGCTCCTGCCAGACCGTCAGGTGACGTTCCGCCCAGAGCAGCAGACGGTCCATCACCAGTCCGATCAGCCCGATGGTGATCAGTCCGACGAAGATCGTCGGCAGGTCGTAGTAGGTCTGCGCGTGCATCATCTCGTAGCCCAGGCCCTTGTCCGCGGCGATGAGTTCGGCGGCGACCACCGTCGCCCAGGACGCGCCGAGCCCGATCCGCA
The DNA here is from genome assembly GCF_040650615.1 of Streptomyces sp. NPDC048643. Classification (NCBI taxonomy): domain Bacteria; kingdom Bacillati; phylum Actinomycetota; class Actinomycetes; order Kitasatosporales; family Streptomycetaceae; genus Streptomyces; species Streptomyces sp. NPDC048643. The sequence goes on along the minus strand of NZ_JBEZHO010000005.1, from coordinate 151,632 downwards.
TGCCGACGAGCAGGAACGGCGACGCCGCAGGCACCACCACTTTGAGGAAGATCACGCGGTCCGGAGCACCCAGCACCCGGGCGGCGTTGATCAGGGTGGCGTCCACACCGACCACCCCCTGGAACGCGGCGACCACGCTGGAGAGGAAGGCGGCCAGGAAGATGACGAACACCTTCGGGGTCTCGCCGATGCCCATGAGCACGATCGCCAGCGGGATGATCGCCAGCGGCGGCACGGTCCGGAAGAACTGCACGTACGGCTCCAACAGGGCGCGGGCGAGCGGGTACCAGCCCATCAGGAAGCCCACCGGTACGGCGAGCAGGGTGCCGAGCGCGAAGCCGAGGAACACCCGGCGCAGACTCGCCAGCGCGTCGTCCGCGAGGGTGCCGTCGCGCAGCATCTCGGCGGCACGGGACGCCACCGACAGCGGCCCGGGGACGTCGACCAGGTGGGCCGTGGTGGCCAGGGCCCACACGGCGACGCCGACCGTGAGCGCGGCGAGGTTCAGCAGCAGCGGCCCTACGGTTCGGCGCTCCCGGCGCGGTGCGGAGGCCGGGGGCGTCTTGTCGGGGGCGGTGATCACGGCCATGTCGGGCTCGGCGGGGCTGGGGCGGTCACGTTCACTCCACGGATTCCGATGCGGGGTAGCGGGTCAGCAGGGGCGACTCGTGCAGCACGAGCGCGATGGCACCGAGCGCGCCCGCCGCCTCTCCGAGCGCTGCGGCCCGCAGGTCGAGGAGCGGCCGGGAGACCGGCATGAGGTGGGCGGCCAGGGTCCGTTCGACGGGCCCGAGGAGAGCGGGGCCGGCGGCGGCCAGTTCCCCGCCGAGGACCGTGACCTCCGGGCCGAGGGCGTTGCAGACGGCCGCGAGGACGGTGCCCACGCGGCTTCCCACGTCGTCCAGCACCCGGCGCGCGGCGGGGTCGTCGGGGAGGGTCGCGAGGAAGGCGGGCAGGTCGGCGGCCGAGGGGTGGGCGTCGACCACGGCACCGATCGAGGCGACCGTCTCCAGGCAGCCTCGCTTGCCGCAGGAGCAGGGCCGTCCGTCGGGGTCGGCGGTGATGTGCCCGAGCTCCCCGGAAAGGCCGTGCGCGCCCCGGTGCAGGGCACCGCCGACGACGAGGCCGCCGCCCACACCGTGGGACAGCCGTACGTACAGGACGTCCTGGACGCCGGCGGCGGCGCCCCAGGTGGCCTCGGCCAGCGCGGCGAGCCGGGTGTTGTTGTCGAGGAGGACCGGGACACCGAAGCGTTTGCGCAGCAGCACCGCCAGGTCGGCGTGGCTCTCGTCGGGCGCTTGCGGTGCCGCGAACGAGCCGTCCTGGAAATCCAGTTGAGGTCCGTGGTCCGTCCCGGCGGGCTGCCGGGCCGCCTGAGCCGTCCTGAGCCGGGCCTGCGACGGGACGCCCGGCCGCGGTGGTCCGGCGTCCTGAACCGTCCGCCCGGTGCCGGTCCTTCGCTCGTTCACCGGTCCCACGACGCCGACGCCGATGCCGCTCAGCGCTCCGAGTCGGAGCCGGCCTCCGGCCAGTTCGCCGACCAGCCGTTCCGCGAGGGCGACGCGCTCCTCCCGGCCGAGATCCGCCGCGTGCGGAGCGCTCGCCGAACCGATGACCTCGTGGGCGACGTTGACGGCGGCGACGTGCACCGCGCGCCGGGCGAAGTCGATGCCGATCGCCTGCCCGGCTCCCGGGTGCAGGCTCAGCGCGTCGACGGGGCGCCCGCGCCGTCGCTCGGCCGCGGCGGGCGGTGTGGCCACGACGGCGCCGCCGTCCACGAGGGCGGTGACGATGTCGTAGAGGGTCGTGCGGGACAGTCCGCTCAGCCGCCCCAACTGGCCCCTGCTGAGCGGGCCGTGCGTGCGCAGCAGGCGCAGGACGAGCTCCTCGTGGCCCCGGCGCAGCCGTGCCAGCGGGCCGTCGTGGTCGTGTGGCATGAGGCACAGGATGGAAGCGCCGCACCTTTACGTCAACAGCCCGGAAAAAATCAGGACCATGACTCCGGGCCAAGGAGAAGGAGGGAATGCCCAGGTCATCCCGGGTACGGCGGCTGCGCCGCGGTCCGGTGAGGCTTCATGAGGCTGCAATGTTCCGGTGACAACCGGCGGGCCGGCGGCGGGGTCCGGCCGCCCGTCACGCGTCCCGGGCACAGCGGAAACCGAGGTTTCCCGTACTGCTGTCGGGGGTGTTGGCGGTGCGGGCCGCGACGCGGTAGCGGTTGCAGTACGAGTGGTGGCACAGGTAGGAGCCGCCGCGCATGACGCGGGAGGAGCCCTGGGACGGCCCCTTCGGGTTGGTGCGCGGTCGCTCGGAGTGCCGGGTGCCCCAACGGTCGGCGCACCACTCCCAGACGTTGCCGGACGTGTTGTACAGCCCGTACCCGTTGGGTTCGAACGCGTCCACGGGCGCCGTGCCCCGGTGGCCGTCCTCGGCCGTGTTCCTGGTGGGGAAGGTGCCCTGCCAGATGTTGCACCGGTGCTCGCCTCCGGGGGTCAGGTCGTCGCCCCAGGGGTAGCGGCGCTGTTCGAGCCCACCGCGCGCCGCGTACTCCCACTCCGCCTCGGTGGGCAGCCGCGCCCCGGCCCAACGGCAGTACGCCGCCGCGTCGTTCCACGAGACGTGGACGACGGGGTGGTCCGCGCGGTCCGTCACCGAGCTGCCCGGCCCCTCGGGCGCGTGCCACACGGCGTCCTGGACGCCGCACCACCACGGCGTCTGCGGAGGGCGGGCGGCGCCGCGGCGCAGCGGGGCGGGCAGGAATCCGGCGAACACGTAGGACCAGCCGAACCGTTCGGCTTCGGTGAGGTGACCGGTGGCCTCGACGAACCGGGCGAAGCGGGCGTTGGTCACCGCGTGGGCGTCGATGCGGAACGGCGAGACGGTCACCTTCCGTACCGGGCCTTCGCCGTCCTCGGAGAACCCGTCCGCGTCGCTCGTCCCCATGAGGAAGGTGCCGCCCGGGAGCAGCAGGCTCGTGTCCCGGTCGTGTGGTGTCGTGGGTCGGCCTCCGGAGTGCGCGGTGTCGCCGCGTCGCCTGTCGCCGGCAGGGGCCGACAGGGAGAGGCCGGTGCCGCGCGGGCCGACCGAAGGCGCGCAACATCCCGTGGGTTCCGCCTCGTTCACCGGGCCTCCGCTCAAGAAGTGATCATCACTTCCGAGGCTACGGCACCGGTGGCGTCCCTCTCCGGCACGGGATGTGTCCGAGCTGTCAGGGGGCCTGCATCGGTATCTGGAACCACATGGTCTTGCCGGTGGCGGTGCGTGTGCTCCCCCAGGACTCGGCGAGGAGGTCCAGCAGTTCCGTGCCCCGGCCCCCTTCCGCGTCGGCGTCGACGACGCGGCGCACCGGGCCGGTGGGGTCGGTGTCCTCCACCTCGCACCGCAGGTGCGGGCCACCTCCGCACAGGTTCAGCCGCAGCGGGCCGCGCGTGTGGCGCAGTGCGTTGGTGACGAGTTCACTGACCAGGAGTTCGGCGGTGTCGGTGAGGTCCTCCAGCTCCCAGTCGGTCAGCTGGGCGGTCACCAGACGGCGGGCGCGACCGGCAGAGGTCAGCTCGCGCGGCAGGGGCCAGGAGGCGTCCCAGGCGGTGGCGCAGCCGCGTGGGGCGTCGAGCGGGCGCAGCGGTTGCAAGGTGCGGGACCAGAGGGCCTGGTTCCGGGTGATCCACGACGCCGGTCGTGCGTTCACGGTCCGTTCCGGCTCCTGGGCGGGTATCGCTCCGCCCTCGCCGATCGCCTCCTGGGATCGAAGACGGGAGAACCGTCCGAAGCGTCCGCGACGGGAGGTCGTCGCGGGGCCGATGGCCCAGGGGGCCATGAGAACCAGTCCCTTCTGAACTGCTTGCTGCCGCCGCCACCCAGGCTGCGGAGGTTCACCGCCGGCGGAGCCGGGATGAAGTGGGGGACGCCTGTGCGTGGCCTGCGCCACGGCTACGGATATACATGTAGCGCCCGCTACGGTAAATATTCGTATCAACAGTATTTAACCAGACATACGGAAACTGTCAGCTCCGCTCTCCAGATCTCCGGGAATCCCGATGCCGCGCCCTCCTGACCAGGCAAAACGGCGAGACCTTCTGGATCGGGTCCGGGATTACCTGGTCCGCAACGGTCTGGCCGATCTCTCCCTACGCCCCCTCGCCCGGGCCCTGGGCACCAGTGACCGCATGCTCCTGTACTACTTCGGGACGAAGGAACGCATGGTCGCCGAGGCCCTCGCGCTGGACGAACGGAGACCCCTCCGGCACTCCCAGGAGCTGCTGGCGGGCGCCGGCTCTCCCCGGGACCCGGCCAGGATCCGCCGTTTCATGGAGGACGTCTGGCAACGGTTGCGCACGCCCGACCTGCACGCCGCGCTCCCGCTGTACCTGGAGATCATGGCCGCGAGCCTGCTCCGCTCCGACCGGTACGGACCGGTGATGCGGAACGTGCTCACCGAGTGGACCACCCTGCTCTCCTCCGCCTTCCGGGACCTCGGCATGGCGGAGGCGCGTGCCCGGGCGGAGGCCGACCTCCTGGTCGACGCGTGCCTCGGCCTGCTCATCGCTCCGCTGGCCGACGGCGGCCAGGACCGTGCCGACGCGGCCTTCCGCACCCTCCTGGACCGCCTGGAACCCGGCTGGCGCGTCCTCTGAAGGCTCTCGGGAGCGTCACATCCTGGCGCCGAAGTCCTGCGTCCACCACGGGCCTCCCGCGCCCTTGTGCACGCCGACGCCGATGTTCTTGAACGAGCAGTTCAGGATGTTCGCGCGGTGGCCGGGGCTGTTCATCCAGGAGTCCATCACCGATTCCGGGGTCTGCTGGCCCCGGGCGATGTTCTCGCCGTACGTGGACCAGCGGTAGCCCGCGGCGGTGATGCGCTCGCCGGGGTCCGCGCCGTCGGGGTTGCTGTGGTCGAAGAAGTCGCGGGCCGCCATGTCCTCGGAGTGGTCCAGCGCCGCTTCCTCCAGGTCCGCGTTCTCGGTGAGCGGGCCGCAGCCGGCGGCGGCGCGTTCCTTGTTCACCAGCGCGACCACCTGGGCCACGGTGCCCGACGGGGCCGCCTGGGCCCGGGGAGTGGCGGAGGGCGGCCGGGTCGGCGGCGCCGTGGACGAGGAGGTGGGCGTACTCGGCTCCGCGTGACGGGCGGTCTTGGACGCCTTCGGCTTGGCAGACTTCGACGCGGAGGGCGACGGGGACGCGGACGGGGAAGTCGACGCTGCGGGCGAGGCCGAGATCCCGTCGGCGCCCGGCGCCGAGAGGTCCATGACGGGGTCGCCCGCGGTACGCGCAGCGGTCGCTCCCTCGTGCGGCGTCCCGGAGTCGATCGCGAAGTACCAGAGCCCCCCGCCCGCCACGCACGCGGCGACGACGGCGCCGCCGACGGCCCGGCGCCGCACGCGACGGCGACGGCGCGCCTCCAGGCGCGACGCCGATGCGCCACCGCGAGGGGCTCGGTGCCCGGCGCCGGCGGCATGCGAGCCGCCGCGGCCTCCGGCGTCCCGCAGCCGCGACGCCGATCCGGCGGCGACCATCCCGTCCGGGCCGGGCCGCAGCGCCGCGAGCAGCCCGGGGGACGCCGCGATCAGGGCCAGGCCGGCCAGCAGTCCCTCGGCGGGCATCAGCCCGTTCCACAGTCCTGAGCAGCGGACGCAGCCGCGGGCGTGCCGGGCTATTCGCTTGCGCCACAGCGCCGAGGGCCGGCCGTTCCAGGAGCCGAGCAGCCCGTGCAGCTCCGAACAGGGCGGCTGCGCGTCGAGGGCCCGTACGACCACCCGCGCCGTCTCCAGCTGTGCCTTCATGCGCTGCACCTGGACCGCCGCGTGCTGCGGGGAGACCTCCAGTGCCTCGGCGACCTCGGCGCGGGTCAGTTCCCCGGCGCACTCCAGCCACCACAGGGAGAGCGCCGCACGGTCGTCGGGTTCCAGCCAGCGCGTGGCGAGCGCGGTCTCCCGGCGCTGGCCGGACAGTTGGAGCTGCCACATGGTCAGGTCCACGAAGTCGGCGCCCGGGTCCGCGAGGTGTTCGGCCTCCTCGACACCGCCCGGGGCGTGCTGCCGGTCCTGCCAGTGGGCGCGCACCTGGTTCATGGCGATCGCCACGAGCCAGGAGCGGAAGTTCTCCGGGGTGCGCAGCCCGTCGAGGCCGTCCAGGGCGCGGAGCATGGTGTTCTGCACGACGTCGTCCACGTCGACCGAGCCGTTCAGCGCGCGTCCGACGACGTTGTAGACCAAGGGGAGATAGGCCCCGACCAGGGCGTCCTGAGCCTCCGAGTCGCCCGCTCGGGCGGCAGTCACCAATGCCGCCGGGTCCACCCCGTGCTGTCTCCTCATGAAAACTTCCCTGTCCTCGACTCGGAACGATGCTGCCGTCACATGGGAGACCGCCCCCGGAGCCCCGGATAACAGTTCTTCGGGGACTCGTTCCGGCAGACACTCGCCGCCTCGGCCCACCGCCCGCAATGGAGAAGGTCACATCCGGCCGCCTCGTCGAGAAAGGGCGGGTGGGTATGGCGTCCTTGCCCGGATTGCACCACGGGTCGGCGGCCCTCGGCGTCCGCTGGGCCGCCGTTCGGCGGACAGGTACGGCGTGGGTGTTCGGACGACCGCCACGTCCGCGAACCGGGGTCGGCCCGGGGGCACCGCCCGGACGGACCGGCGGATGTCCCGCGCGTGACCGGCCCGCGAAGCGCCGGGTCGGCCGCTGGTAAAATGGGCTCACGCTTCGACGTCGCCGGGGCCCGTACCCAGGGGTACGGGCCCCGGAGTGTTTCGGGCGTCGGACTGAGGAAGGTTCCCCATGAACGCGAAGCCTCCGGCTTCTGGACGGCACCGCACCGGCGAGCGGCGGCCGGTGACAGCGCCGCAGGGCGAGGTCGCGATGCCGCAGACGGTGTCCCCCGGTCTGCCTCCGGTCACGTCCTTCGACGAGCTCGGGCTGCCGCCGGAGCTGCTGACGACGCTGGCCGGCCTCGGGGTGACGGAGCCCTTCCCGGTCCAGGCGGTGACGCTGCCGAACGCGCTCGCCGGTCGGGACGTACTCGGCCGGGCGCGCACCGGTTCCGGCAAGACGCTGGCGTTCGGGCTGGCCCTGCTCGCCCGGACGGCGGGACGGCGAGCGGAGCCCAAGCAGCCGCTGGCGCTGGTGCTGGTACCGACGCGGGAACTCGCCCAGCAGGTGGACGACGCCCTCGCACCGTACGCGCAGGCGCTGGACCTGCGGCTGACGACCGTGGTCGGCGGGCTCTCCATCAACCGGCAGACAGCGGCGCTGCGCACCGGCGTCGAGGTGCTCGTCGCGACACCGGGCCGCCTCGCGGACCTGATCTCACGCCGGGACTGTTACCTGAACCAGGTGCGGATCGCGGTGCTGGACGAGGCCGACCAGATGTGCGACCTGGGGTTCCTGCCGCAGGTGTCGAAGATCCTGGAGCAGGTGCGCCCCGACGGGCAGCGCCTGCTGTTCTCGGCCACCCTCGACCGCAACGTCGACCAGCTCGTCCGCGAGCACCTGCACGACCCCGTGCTCGCGTCCGTCGACAGGATGGCGGCCTCGGTCACCACGATGGAACACCACGTGCTGAACATCCACGGCGCCGACAAGTACGCGACGGCGACCGAGATCGCCGCACGGGACGGCCGGGTCCTGATGTTCCTCGACACCAAGGCCGGCGTGGACCAGTTCACCCGTCACCTGCGGGCGAGCGGCATCCGGGCCTCCGCCCTGCACAGCGGGAAGTCGCAGCCGCAACGCACGCACACGCTCGGCCAGTTCAAGGACGGTGAGGTCACCGTCCTGGTCGCCACCAACGTCGCGGCACGGGGCATCCACATCGACGACCTGGACCTCGTGGTCAATGTGGACCCGCCGGCCGACGCCAAGGACTACCTGCACCGGGGCGGGCGCACCGCACGCGCCGGCGAGTCCGGGCGGGTGGTCACGCTGGTCACGCAGAACCAGCGCCGCGACGTGAACCGGATGATGTCCGAGGCCGGGATCCGGCCGACGGTCACGCAGGTCCGGTCGGGAGAGTCGGCGCTGTCCGAGATCACCGGCGCCAAGCGCCCGCCGACCCCGCCGAAGACAGCCACCGGCAACGCGCCGTTCCGCGGCATGGGTACCCGGCCGGGACGCCCCGCGAAGGAGACACGGAAGGCCGCCGACGCCCGCAAGGCGGCGGAGGCCCGCGCGGCGGCCCGGGTGCGCAAGAGCCGCTGACCCGCGGTCCGCGGCGCTCCCGTCGCGGCACGCACCCAGCACGTCGGCAGAGCAAGTCCCGGCGCCGAAGGCGGGATCGGCCTCCGGCACCGCGCGGTTCGCGTGGGCCTACCCGGCGTCGCGGAGCGGCGCGAAGAGCGGCGACGCGGGCGGTAGCGTCCCGTTCCCGGTGGGCCCGACCTGTTCGGAGATCCGTGTTGCGGCGCCGGGGACGAACGGCGCGAGTTCGTCGCCGAGCAGGCGGCACGCGGCCACCAGCGCGGCGAGGACGTCGTCCAGGCGCCCGCCCGCCGCACGGTCTCCGCGCCCTTCGGCGCGCGCCAGTTCCCACGGGCGCGTGGTGTCGACGCAGCGGTTGGCGACTTCCACGATCTCCCACGCCGCGCTCACGGCCCGCCGGAAGTCGTAGTCCTCCAGGGCGGCGTCGATCCGGCCGGGGGCACTTCGGCACACGTCTGCCAGCGGCTCCACCGCCGGCGCGGCCCCGCTGGACGGGGGGACCGTCCCGGCACGGTACCGGTGGACCATGGTCACGACACGGTGGACGAGGTTGCCCAGCCCGCCGGCGAAGTCCGCGTCGGCACGGGCGGTCAGCCGTTCCTGGGTGAAGTCGGCGTCCCCGACGCGGGGCACGTCCCGCAGCAGCCACCAGCGGACGGCGTCGGTGCCGTACGCGTCGGTGAGCGCGACCGGGTCGACGGTGTCCGGTCCGGATTTGCTGATCTTGCGGCCGCCGACCGTCAGGTAGTCGTGGACCAGGACGTCCGTGGGCAGCGGCAGTCCGGCCGACAGCAGGATCGCCGGCCAGTAGACGGCGTGGAAGCGCACGACACCCTTGCCCGCCAGGTGCACGCGGCGTCCGCCCCCCGCCCACCACCGCTCGTACGCGGCTTCGCCGGTGCCGTAGCCGAGGCTCGTGACGTAGTTGCCGAGCGCGTCCCACCAGACGTAGACCACCTGGCCGGGGTCGTCGGGCACGGGGATGCCCCAGCCGCGGGCGCGGGCCTGCGAGCGGGAGACGGAGAAGTCGTGCAGGCCGCTCTCGATCAGGGCGAGGACCTCGTTGCGCCGGACGGCGGGTTCGACGCGCAGCACTCCGTGCGTGATCAGCTCGTGGAGTCGGTCGGCGTAGCGCGAGAGGCGGAAGAACCAGTTCTCCTCGGCGACGCGCTGGGGCTCGGTGCCGTGCTCGGCGCAGCGGCCTTCGACCAGTTCACCGGGGGTGTAGAACTGCTCGCAGCCGACGCAGTACAAGCCCTCGTACTCCGCGCGGTACAGGTCGCCCGCGGCGGCGCAGCGGCGCCACAGCCGTTCCACCCCGACCCGGTGGCGGGGGTCGCTGCTGGTGCGGATGAAGTCGTCCAGCGAGAGGTCGAGCGGACCGCTCAGAGCGGCGAACGCGTCGGCGTTGCGGTCGACCAGCACCTTCACGTCGAGGCCCTCGGCGTCGGCGGCGAGGACGTTCTTGAGGGAGTTGTCGTCGGTGCCGCTGAGCAGGCGGACCTCGCTCCCTCTTCGGCGCCAGTGGCGCGCCAGTGTGTCCGCCTGGACGAGTTCCAGGGCGAAGCCCAGGTGGGGGCGGGAGTTGACGTAGGGGATGGTCGTCGTGACGTAGTGGCGTGATGCGGTCATCGGTCCTCCTACCGGGGGTGGGGCCGATCCGCAGCGCACGTCGGGGCCCCGTCCCGGGGCCTCGGAATGCGGTACGCGTCCGTGCTCAGCAGCCCCGTGTGCGGGGCGTCATCCGGTGCTGAGGCGAAGGCGTGATCATGGCGGCGATGCTAGCAACGGGGGCTCGGCCGGGGCATGCGGTTTTTCGGCTCTCGTCCGGAGCCGACAAGCCCGCGGATTGCCCGTTCGCCCGCGGACGCGACGCGCGGTCGACGGGTGGGGAGCCGTCGACGGGGTTCCTCGGCTCGCGGCGCAGTGTCGGCCGTTGTGTCGGTCGGCGCTCTCCGAATCGTCGGCCTCACGGGGGCCCACTCCCCGTCCGTCGATTATTTGCGGCTCTCTGTATCAATCTTGCGCACGTTCATAGACTTCCTTTGCCGTCGCTTCTAGCCTTCTTGCGTCCGCTCACCCCACGAGCCCTGAGGACGCACGCCTGTGAATTCATCCCCCAATGGCAGACCCCTGCGCCGAGGACTGGCGGCCACCGTGTCGCTGGCACTCGCCGCGGCCGGCACGGTCGTGGCCGTGGCACTCGCACCCGACGCCGTCGCGGCCGGGGTGCCGGCTCCTTCCCCGGTCGGCATATCCGGCCGCGGCGCAACCGTCCCGTTCAAGGAACAGGAGGCCGAATACGCCGCCACCAACGGCACCCTCATCGGACCGGACCGGCTCTACGGCCACCTCCCCTCCGAGGCGTCCGGCCGGCAGGCGGTGACTCTGGACGCGACGGGTGAGTACGTCGAGTTCACCCTGACCGCCCCGGCCAACGCGATGTCGTTCCGGTACTCGCTGCCCGACAACTCCGCGGGCACCGGCCGCGACGCGAGCCTCGACCTGAAGGTCAACGGAACGCAGCTCAAGAGCATCCCGGTGACCTCCAAGTACAGCTGGTACTACGGCGGTTATCCGTTCAACAACAACCCGGGCGACACCAACCCCCATCACTTCTACGACGAGACCCGCACCCTGCTCGGCTCGACGCTGCCGGCCGGGACCAAGGTGCGCCTGCAGGTGTCGTCCACCAGCGCCTCACCGACGTTCACCATCGACCTCGCCGACTTCGAGCAGGTGGGCGCGCCCATCGGCAAGCCGTCGGGAGCGCTGGACGTCGTCAGCGACTTCGGGGCCGACCCGACCGGGGCGGCCGACTCGACCGCCAAGATCCAGGCGGCCGTCGACGCGGGCAAGGCGCAGGGCAAGACCGTCTACATCCCCCAGGGCACCTTCCAGGTGCGCGACCACATCGTCGTCGACCAGGTGACGCTGGCCGGCGCCGGTCCCTGGTACAGCGTCCTGACCGGCCGTGACCCGGTGAACCGGTCGAAGGCCGTGGGCGTCTACGGCAAGTACGCCAACCAGGGCGGCAGCAAGAACGTCACGCTCAAGGACTTCGCCATCCTCGGGGACATCCGCGAGCGCGTCGACGACGACCAGGTGAACGCCATCGGTGGCGCGCTGTCCAACTCCACGGTCGACAACGTGTGGATGCAGCACACCAAGTGCGGGGCCTGGATGGACGGCCCGATGGACAACTTCACCATCAAGAACAGCCGCATCCTGGACCAGACCGCGGACGGCGTGAACTTCCACATGGGGGTCACCAACTCCACGGTCACCAACACGTTCGTGCGGAACACGGGTGACGACGGCCTGGCGATGTGGGCGGAGAGCGTCCCGAACGTCAAGAACAAGTTCACCTTCAACACGGTGATCCTGCCGATCCTCGCCAACAACATCGTCACGTACGGCGGCAAGGACATCACCATCTCCGACAACGTGATGGCGGACACCATCACCAACGGCGGCGGCCTGCACATCGCGAACCGCTACCCCGGCGTCAACTCCGGTCAGGGAACAGCTGTCTCGGGCACCACCACGGCCGCCCGCAACACCCTGATCCGGACCGGCAACAACGACTACAACTGGCAGTTCGGCGTCGGCGCGGTCTGGTTCAGCGGGCTCAACGAAGCCCTGGACGCGACGATCAACATCACGGACAGCGAGATCCTCGACAGCTCGTACGCCGCCATCATGAACATCGAGGGGGCGACGAAGGGGCTGCACTTCGAGAACGTGCGGATCGACGGGGCGGGCACCTACGCCCTGCAGATCCAGGCGACGGGCACGGCCTCCTTCACCAACGTCACGGCCACGCACATCGCCCAGTCCAACCCGATCCACAACTGCGTCGGCTCCGGCTTCGTGATCACGCGCGGCGCCGGCAACAGCGGCTGGTACGCGGACCCGCCGGCCTGCACCGGCAACTGGCCGGCCCCGCAGTGGACCAACGGCGGCGTACCCGGCGGAGGCACCACGCCGCCGACCGACCCGCCCACCGATCCTCCGACGGACCCGCCGACCGACCCGCCCACGGACCCGACCGTCAACCTCGCCAAGAACCGGCCGGTCACCGAGACGAGTCACACCGACGTCTACCCCGCCTCCAAGGCCGTGGACGGCAACGCGGACACCTACTGGGAGAGCGCCAACAACGCCTTCCCGCAGTCCGTCACCGTCGACCTCGGCGCCGCCAAGGCAGTCAAGCGCGTCGTGCTCAAACTGCCCCCGGCGACCGCCTGGGCCACCCGCACCCAGACGCTGAGCGTGCTCGGCAGTACCGACAACTCCACGTTCGGCACGCTGAAGTCGTCGGCGGGGTACACGTTCAACCCGTCGAGCGGCAACACCGTGACCATCAGCCTGACCGGCACCGCGACCCGCTATCTCCGGGTGACCTTCACCGGCAACACCGGCTGGCCGGCGGGACAACTGTCCGAACTGGAGGCCTACACCGGCTGACAGAGCCCCGTTCCGCCCATCGATTCCTGGCGGCCCCGCACCGGACCTGACCCGGGGCAGGGTCGCCAGGCCATTCCCCCGGGGTCGTCAGCGCCGGCGCAACGCCGGGTCGAGCAGCGCGGGCGGGGTGTCGAACTTCTCGTGCGCCGCGAGGTCGGTCCCCGGCGCCACGATCGCGTCGATCGCGTCGAGTACGTCCGCGGACAGCACGGTGTCCGCTGCGGCGAGTTGCGCGTGCAGGTGGTCCGTCGTGCGGGGGCCGACGAGCGCGCTCGTCACGGCGGGATGCGCGGTGACGAAGCCCAGCGCGAGCTGGATCAGGGTCAGTCCCGCCTCGTCGGCCACCGCCGCGAGCCGTTCCACGGCGTCGAGGCGCGCCCGGTTGGAGGGAACGGAGAGGTCGAAGCGCTGCGGCATGACCGCCGAGCGGCTGGTGGTGATGTCCCGGCCCGCGCGGACCGCGCCCGACAGCCAGCCCGAGGCCAGCGGGCTCCACACCAGGACACCGAGACCGTACTCCTCGGCGACGGGGAGGACGTGGGCCTCGACACCGCGTTGCAGGATCGAGTAGCTGGGCTGCTCGGTGACGTAGCGGCTCAGACGGTGTTCACGGGCGGCCCACTGGGCCTGAACGACGCGGTGCGCGGGGAAGGTCGAGGACCCGAAGTACCTGATCTTTCCGGCGCGTTGCAGATCGGTCAGCGCCGACAGCGTCTCCTCGTCGGCTGTCTCCGGGTCCCATCGGTGGATCTGGTAGAGGTCGACGTGGTCGACACCGAGTCGGCGCAGGCTGTTGTCCAGCTCTTTGACCAGCCAACGGCGGGAGCTGCCCCGGTGGTTGGGCTCGTCCCCCATGGGCAGACCGGCCTTCGTGGCGAGCACGATGTCGTCCCGGCGGCCGGCGATGGCCTTGCCGACCATCTCCTCCGACTCGCCGTCGCCGTACATGTCGGCCGTGTCGACGAGGTTGACCCCGCCCTCCAGGGCGGCGTCGACGAGGGCGGTGGCCTCGTCCTGCGTGGTGCGACCGATGCGGCCGAAGTTCATCGCGCCGAGCGCGAGCGAGCTGACCTGCACACCGGTACGACCCAAGGTGCGGTACTGCATGACCTGACTCCTCGATCGCCGTGAAGCGTGTGCCACTGCGTGGCTTGGTCGACGGGCCCCCGGTCTGCCATCATAGGCAAACGGAACCCCGTCCCGTTTGACGATACGGAACAGCGTCCCGCTTAGCAACCTCGATCCGGAACGATGTCCCGTTCCGCTCATCGGCAGTGAAGGGAACGGCGCGGATGAACGACAGCGACGAGACCGCGGGGCGGGCTCCCCGGGCCAAGCGCGCCGACGCCCGGCGGAACCAGGAGTCCCTGCTCGACGCGGCAGCGGCGATCTTCGCGGAGTCCGGCGTGGAGGCGCCCGTACGTGATGTCGCCGCGCGGGCCGGTGTCGGGACGGCGACGATCTACCGGCACTTCCCCACGCGGGCCGACCTCATCATCGCCGTCTACCGGCACCAGGTCGAAGCGTGCGCCGAGGCCGGGCCGGCCCTTCTGGCCGCCGGCCCGTCCCCGCACGCGGCGCTCGCCGAGTGGATCGACCTCTTCGTCGACTTCCTCGTCACCAAGCACGGCCTCGCGGCGGTCCTCCAGCCCGACAACACGGCCTTCGACGGGCTGCACACCTACTTCCTCGACCGGCTCCTGCCCGTGTGCACCCAACTCCTCGACGCGGCCGCCGACTCCGGCGAGATCCGGCCGGACCTGAAGGCCTACGAGCTGATGCGCGGCGTCGGGAACCTCTGCATCGGCGCGGGCAACGACCCGCGCTACGACGCGCGACGACTCGTCGCCCTCCTGATCGCGGGCCTGCGCCGACCCCAGTGAGCCGGCCGCCCCGGACTGCCGCAGCCCCACGACGGGCTGACCGGCCACACCGGACCCACCCTGGTCTGCCGCGGCTTCACACACGACAGCCGCGCCGCGCTCGCCACCCTGGACCGCATCGACGAGCTGGAGGCGACGGTCATGCTGCCCGAGCACGGCGACCCGTTCACGGGCGACCTCCGCACCGTCACCGCGCGGGGGCGGCGGGCCGGCGTCCGCTGAGCGGCGACACGGACGGACCCTGTGACGACATCGAGGTCGTCACAGGGCCGCGTACGCGGTGCGAGGTGACGCGTCAGCCGTGCGAGACGGTCAGACCGTAGAAGCCGACCCGCGCGCCCTTCGTCGTGCTGTCGGAGGACGACTGGTTGTAGGAGCCCGCTTTGAAGTACTGCTTGTACGGGAAGAACGACGACGGAATCGGGTAGTGCGTCGTGCTGCCGTTGACGGTGAGGTCGATGGTGTTCCCGCCGGACACGGCGATGGTGTACGTCCATGTCTTGCCGACCGACACGTGCCCCACCGTGTGGGTCGTCTGGCCGCCCGAGGGGGAGTTCTCGGTGCCGACGACGATGTCGCCGCTGGAGCGGTAGTAGAGCTCCACCAGCGGCTTCGTGGACGAGCCGCCCGAGCCGAGGTGGATCTGGCCGACACACACGTTGGACGTCACCGAGACCACCCTCAGCGTCGCGCTCAGCCGGTGGCTGCCGCTGAGCGACCAGTCCGCCGCGCTGCCGCTGCGGTTCATCTCCCGCAGCTCGGAACGCGCGTAGTTGGAGTTCGGTGTGGTGACACCCTTCTCCGGCGCCCAGAACGTCATCGCACCGTCGCGGGTGTCGGTGTAGAAGTACGAGTCCTGGAAGCCGTTCGCCCCCTGCAGCCGGGACGAGGAGATCGTCGTCGGCGAGCCCGGCGAACCCACCGGCTCCTGCAACTGCCAGACGGACAGGTCGAAGTTGCCGCCGGGCGCGACCTTCGGGTCGGCCGCGCCCGCGCTGGACGTGCCGAGCACGGTCACCGCGGTGACGACACCCGCGACGGTCACCGTCGCGAGAATCCTGGAACGAGTCATGTTGACATCCTTCGTCGATCGTCGGGAGGAGTGGGCGGTGCGATGGATCAGCCCACGGGGCCGGCCCGTTGTGACCGCGGCCGCCGAAAGGGAGCGCCCGGCATCCGACGGCGGCGCCACGACAAGTCCGCGACGTGCGGCGGACGTTCGGGTATGTGGTTGCCTCTTCAAGATGACGATCACGGCCTTTCGTCTGGTCGTGCCGAGCAGACGGTGGGGGAAGGCATCGTTCAGGTAGGTGAACTTTAAGTTCACCTGTGAACTACGTGTCGCGACGTTAAAGGTCTGAACCACGGCCGTCAAGAGGTCGCGTCGACGCGGCACGCGCGGCCGACCCGTCAGTGCCGCCTTCTCGCCAGGCGTCCAACGTCCCCAGGAAGAGCGGGTGTTGCCCAGGCCGGCGATCGGCTCGGAGGACGGCGGCCACGGACGCGGCGCGCACGGCACCGCCGCGCGCCGCGCCTCCTCGAGCTCTCCTCTGTAGCCTGGATCTCGTGTACACGACGCGAATGACGGGGCGCGTGAACGCCCCCCGAGCTGCTGTCTACCGGGCCCTTCTGGATGCGGACGCGGTCGCGCGGTGGCGGGCGCCCCACGACATGCGGACCGAGGTGCACACCTTCGACGCCCGCGAGGGCGGCGCGTTCCGGGTGTCGCTCACGTACGACGCACCGGACGCCACCGGCAAGTCGGCGGGACACACCGACACGTATCACGGCCGCTTCGCACAACTCGTCCCCGACGAGCGGGTGGTGGAGGTCCTCGAGTTCGAGACGGCGGATCCCGCACTGCGCGGCGAGATGGTCATCACCACGCATCTGACCGAGGTGGACGGCGGCACCGAGGTCGTCATCGTCCACGAAGGGGTGCCGGACGCCGTTCCGGCCGCGGACAACGAGACCGGAACGCGTATGGCGCTGGACAACCTGGCACGGCTGGTCGAGTCCGGGGACTGACCGACCAGGTCATGGACGCGTGAGCACCACGAGTTGCCGGGTGGCGCGGGTCATCGCGACGTAACGGTCGACAGCCCCCTCGACACCCTCGCCGAACGTCTCCGGGTCGACGAGGACGACCAGGTCGAACTCGAGCCCCTTCGACAACTCGGGAGTGAGCGAGCGGACGCGGGCCGTCGGCCGGAACGTGGCGTCGCCGATGACGCAGGCGACTCCCTCGTCGTGCGCGGCGAGCCACGCGCCGAGGATCGCGTCCCGCTCACCGACGGATCCGTGGCCGACGGGGATGCCGCTGCGGCGTACGGAGGTCGGCACGTTGGCGTCCGGGAGCACCGCGCGGATGACCGGCTCCGCCTCCCCCATCACCTCCTCCGGCGTGCGGTAGTTGATGCTCAGGGAGGCCACCTCGACCCGGTCGAGCCCGATCCGTTCGAGGCGTTCCCGCCACGACTCGGTGAATCCGTGCCTGGCCTGTGCCCGGTCCCCGACGATGGTGAAGCTCCGCGAGGGACAGCGGAGCAGCAGCATCTGCCATTCCGCGTCGGTCAGCTCCTGGGCCTCGTCCACGACGACGTGCGCGAAGGGGCCCGCGAGGGGTTCCGGGTCGGTGCCGGGCAACGCCGCCTCGTCGACGAGGGACTCCTGCAGGTCCCGTCCGCGCAGCATCCCCATCGCGCCCTCGCTCTCGTCGATCACGACGTTCTGGAGCAGGCTGTCGATGACATCCGCCCGGCGGGCGCGTTCGGCGGCGACGGAGGCTTCGTGGCGCTGCCGGCGGGCGGACGCCTCGGGGTCCCCGAGGCGTTGACGCGCCGCGTCCAGGAGCGGCAGGTCGGACGCCGTCCAGGCGTGGGCCTCCGCGCGCTGGAGCTTCCGTACGTCCGCGGGCCCGAGCCAGGGGGCGCACATCCGCAGGTAGGCGGGCACGGACCAGAGGTCTCCGACGAGGTCGGCGGGCTCGATGACCGGCCAGGCACGGTGCAGGACCCCGACCAGTTCCTCGTCGTGACGCAGCGACCTGCGGAACAGGTCGGGCGCGATGTCGTCGTCGTGCTTGTCCAGCAGGATCGTGAGCAGTTCCTCCCAGATCAGGTCCCGCGCCTCGTTGTGCGGAACGCCCGGTCCCGGTGCTTCGAACGCCTCGGCCCAGTCGTCGGCGCTCAGCCGGACGTCGGCCCAGGGCGTCGAGACCGTCATGACCCGGGTGGGCGGTGTCTCGTAGAACCGGGCGGCCTTCTCGATCGCCTTCACCATGTCCGCGGAGGACTTCAGGAGGGCGACGTCCGGGTCGGCCTCGGCCGTCGCAAAGGCGCCTTCGGGGACCAGGTCGCGCAGGGTGCAGATCTGCACGCCCTCCTCGCCGAGGCTCGGGAGGACGTCGGCGACGTAGGCCAGGTAGGGCTGGTGCGGGCCGACGAACAGGACACCGCCGCGGCGGTGCCGGCCGAGCCGCGGGTCCGCGTAGAGGAGGTAGGCGGACCGGTGCAGCGCGACGACGGTCTTTCCCGTGCCCGGTCCGCCGTCGACGACGAGCGCGCCGCGTGATCCGGCGCGGATGACGGCGTCCTGGTCCGCCTGGATGGTGGCGAGCACGTCCCGCATCCGGTCCGAGCGGTTGGCGCCGAGGCCCGCGATGAAGGCGGACTGGTCGTCGAGCGCCGCGTGCCGGTCCAGCCCGTCGGCGGCGAACACCTCGTCCCAGTAGTCGCTGATCCGGCCGTGCGTCCAGCGGTACCGGCGACGACTCGTCAGCCCCATCGGGTTGGCGTGGGTGGCCGCGAAGAACGGCTCCGCCGCCGGTGAGCGCCAGTCGGTCAGCAGTCGGCGACCTGTGCTGTCGGTGAGGCCGAGGCGTCCGATGTACAGGGGTTCGGCGTCGTCCGCGCCGACGGTGTGGCCGAGGCACAGGTCGATGCCGAAGCGTCGCAGGGCACGCAGCCGGCCGGTCAGCCGGTGGATCTCGGCGTCCCTCTCCATCGCCTCCCG
Source organism: Streptomyces sp. NPDC048643 (assembly GCF_040650615.1). Lineage (NCBI taxonomy): Bacteria > Bacillati > Actinomycetota > Actinomycetes > Kitasatosporales > Streptomycetaceae > Streptomyces > Streptomyces sp. NPDC048643. Next base: position 133,069 of record NZ_JBEZHO010000005.1, on the reverse strand, counting down.
GCCGATGCCGCCGGGCTCCCTCCGCAGGGCGTCGAGACGGTCGGACAGCTCCTGGACGGTCTGTTCGAGGCTCTCCACGACGGCCGCGAAGTGCCGCTCGTCGGCGGAGATCAGCGCCGGGTCGGCCTTGGGGGCGAGGTGCTCGGGCAGGGCGAACGCGCCGGCTGTCAAGGACGTCATCACATCAGCTCCGTTCCTGGGCGACCGCACCCGGTCCGTACGACCGCGCGCACGGCGACACCCCGGTCGCGCCGGCGCCGCACGGCGGTGCCCACGGTGCGCATCCCGTCCCGGGTGCGGCGCCGTCGCGCCACCCATCCACCACCACACACGAACGCACTGAGTGAGTCTCCCGTTTCCGCAGGTCTCCGGCCTTGCCGGGAGATTCTGCGGCACCACGGGGGCCTTGCCGCAAGCCCCCCTGTGCGCTATAAGTTGAAAGTGGCGAGAGGTGTGGTGTCCCTCTTCGTCCCCTTCGGCGGCCCGCTCCACCTCAGGTGTCCGACCCGGACCGCGTTCACCCCCGATGGACGAACTGTCGCTCGCGGCGCGGCTGTTGGCGCACGGTTCGGGAGCGGTCGCGGCCGACGAGACCGAGCAGGAAGCCGGCCGGGATGGTGATCAGCCCCGGTGTCTGGAGCGGGAACCAGTGGACGTCGTGGCCGGGGAAGATCGCGGTCGGCATGCCCGAGACCGCCGGCGACCCCGTGAGCAGCAGCACGATCAACGGCAGGGTTCCGTAGACCGTCCAGCGCACCCCGGTGGCCGAGTGGCCCGGCAGGAACAGTGCGTACAGCAGGACCGGAGCCAGCACCGAGGCCGCGACGGTGAACGACAGCGAGATCAGTGTGAGCCTGCCGCGGTCGGCGAGGACGGCGGAGAGCACGACCGCTGCCGCGCCCACCAGGACGATGGCCACCCGCGCGCGCCGGATCTCCCTGGCCTGCGAACCGGCCCCGGCGCCGTGCGCCGGCCGGTTCCGGAAGTCACGGGCGAGGCTGGAGGCGGCGGCCAGGGTGATGCCCGCGACGGCTGCGAGCGTGGTCGCGAACACGGCGCAGGCGACGATCGCGAAGAGCATGCTGTGCCGTGCGACGCCGTCGGCGGGGTCGAGCGCTCCCGTCACCATGAGCAGGGCTGTCGCGCCTCCCGGGTCGGCCGCCCGCAGCGCGTCCCGGCCGATCAGGGCGCAGGCCCCCAGGCCGGCGACGACGACTCCGGCGCAGACCACCGCGACGGGACCCACGGCCCAGCCGACGGCCCGCCGCGCCGTGCGGGCGTCGCGGAGCGGGTGCAGGCGCATGGTGATGTGCGGCAGACAGGCGGCGCCGACCAGCAGGGTCGCCTGAAAGCTGATCAGGTCGAGGCGTCCGGCGAGGGAAGGGCCGAAGTGGAGCCCGGGGCGAGCGTACGCGGCGCCGGCTCCGGAGTGCTTCCGGGCGGCTTCGAACAGGGCCGGCGGTGACCATCCGAACCGGGCGAGGACGATTCCGGCGACCAGCACCACGGCGGTCAGGGTCACGCCGACCTTGAGGATCTGTACGTAGCCGGTCCCGCGCATCCCGCCGAACGCCGCGTAGCAGACCATGAGGGCGCCGCCGGCCACCGTGCAGCCGGTGAGCGCTCCGTCGGGGAGGCCGAACATGGCCGCCATGATGTGCCCGGCGGTGCCGAGCTGCACCAGGAGCAGCGGGGTGAGGACGACGAGGGTCGCCACCCCCAGAGCGCGCCGCACCGTGGGATCGCCGAGCCGGTCGGCGAGGAAGTCGCCGAGCGTGAACACCCCGCCGCGGCGCAGGGGTTCGCCCAGGATGCGCAGGACCAGATAGAGCGATACGACGGTGGCGCCGGCGAAGAGCATGCCGTCGGCGCCGTCGAGGGCGACCGAGCCGGTGGTGCTGAGCAGGGTGGCGGCCGATATGTAGTCACCGGCGATGGCGAGACCGCCCCCGACCGGGCCGAAGGCCGCGCTGCCACCCGCGTAGAAGTGCTCGGGGTCGTCCAGGTCGGCCGCCGCGAGCCCGCACAGCAGCAGGGACACGGCGACGAACCCCAGGAAGACCACGACGGCCAGCGACTGACCGTCGCCGCCGCTCACGGTCTGCGCTCCGGTCCCGTGAGGACGTCCTGCGCACAGCACACGCTCGCTGACGGGGTCGGAAGTAATGATCGGGATGCGGGAGACATGCCGGGCATGGCATCAGCCGTCCGGCGCCGCGTACAGGGGGCGGAGCATTCGGAAGGCCGTCGCACAGCGGGAGCGGAGCGGTGCTGTGCGACGGCACAGCTTCACGGCTTCCCGGACGCACGGAACCCGCTGATGCCCGCGGGGCTCCTGCGGCCCGCGTCCGTGGGCGCGCGAGCCGACGAGGCCGGGCACGCGGGTCCGCGCAGCGGCCTCGCACCGGCCTCGCACCGGCCTCGCACCGGCCTCGCACCGGCGAAGGGTGCCCCTAGGGAAGGATCGAGTCGACGTAGCCGCCGTCGACCCGCACCGCGCCTCCCGTCGTGGCGGACGCCTGCCCCGAGCTGAGGTAGACAACGAGGTTCGCGATCTCCTCGGGTTCGATCAGCCGTTGCAGCAGGGACTGGGGACGGTGCTCGCGCATGAAGGTGCGCTGTGCCTCGTCCCAGGGCAGGTCACGGTCCACGAGCTCGTAGACGAAGTCCTCGACGCCGCCCGTGTGGGTCGGTCCGGCGATGACGGAGTTCACCGTGACGCCCGTGCCCGCGGCCTCCTTGGCGAACCCCCTGCTCACCGCCAGCAACGCCGTCTTGGACATGCCGTAGTGGATCATCTCGGCCGGGATGACGACCGCCGAGTCGCTGGCGATGTACTGCACACGGCCGAAGCCCCGGGCCATCATGCCGGGCAGGTACATGCGGGTGAGGCGGACGGCGGCGAGGACGTTGATCTCGAAGTAGCGCCGCCACTCGTCGTCGCTGATCTCCAGAGCCGGTTCGGCGCCGAAGATGCCGAGATTGTTGACCAGGATGTCCACCTCGGGGAGGACCTCCCGCGCTCGGGCCGCCCCCTCCTCGGTACCGAGGTCGGCGGCCACGGCGACGAGGTCGGCCCGAGGCGCTTCCTTTCGCGCCTGCGCGATGGCTTCCTCCACGCGCCCGCCGTCGCGCCCGTTGACCCCGACCCGGGCACCGGCCCGGGCGAGTCCCAGGACGATCGCCGCGCCGATCCCCTGCGTCGAGCCGGTGACGAGCGCGGTCCGTCCTTCGAGATTCAGCTCCATCAGATCACCACTTCGTTGACTGCGTGACGGGTCGGGATCCTGCTCGTGACGCGTCGGGACCGTTGCCGCGGGCCCTGTTCGATCATCACGGATGGGCCGGGTACCCGCACGGCGTCCGGCTCACGCAGCACCTGGTGCCCCCTCGGCTCGGCGAGGAGACGCGGGTCACAGTCCGCGATGTCACAGGCGGCCGGGCTGCCTCGTCTCGGGGGTACAGCCACTGACGACCAGGGAGAAGGCCACCATGGAAGCGCGACTGAACTACTTCGCCAACCCGACCGCCGGCACGTCCCTCAAGTACTTCATGTCGGCGGGCAGGTCGCTCAAGGACTCCCCGCTGCCGCCCGCGACACAGGAGCTGGTGGCCCTGCGCGTGAGCCAGATCAACGGCTGCGCCGTCTGCGTCGACATGCACACCAAGGACGCCGCCGCCGCGGGCGAGAGCGCGGTGCGGCTGAACCTGGTCGCGGTGTGGCGGGAGGCCACGGTCTTCACCGAGGCCGAGCGGGCCGCGCTGGAACTGGCGGAACAGGGGACCCGGGTAGCCGACGCGTCCACGGGTGTCGGCGACGAGGTGTGGTCGACCGCCGCCAAGCACTACGACGAGGACCAGCTCACCGCCCTGGTGATCCTGGTCGCGTTCATGAACTCGGTGAACCGGCTGAACATCATCACGCGGCAGCCGGCCGGCGCCTACGAGCCCGGACAGTTCCACTGACGGGATCGGCAGCCCCGCCCCGGACCCGGCGTCGCTACGCTGACCTGCCGACGGGCCCGGACGACCATCGACAGTCGCCCCCTCCCGCCGGTTCGGCGGGCGGGCGGGGCTCAGGCGTGAGGGAGTCGGTGTGAGCAAGGTCGAGGGGTTCGAGGAACTGCGGCCGCTGCTGTTCTCGATCGCCTACCGCATCCTCGGCAGCGTGAGCGAGGCCGAGGACGCCGTCCAGGAGACGTGGCTCCGCTACGACGGCTCCGCCACCCGCCCCACGTCGGCCAAGGCGTTCCTGTCGGCCACGGTGACGCGGATCGCGATCGACGTCCTGCGGTCGGCGCGGGTACGGCGGGAGGCGTACGTGGGTCCGTGGTTCCCCGAGCCGCTGCTGAGCGATCCGTACGAGGACCCGGCGCGTTCGGTGGAGCTGGCGGACTCGGTGTCGGTGGCGGCGCTGCTCCTGCTGGAGCGGCTCAGCCCGCTGGAACGCTCGGTGTTCGTGCTGCGGGACGTGTTCGCCTTCGAGTTCGACGAGATCGCCCGGGCGGTGGGGCGTTCGGAGGCGGCCTGCCGGCAGTTGCTCGTGCGGGCGCGGCGGCACATGGCGGACGGGCGGCCCCGGTTCGCGGCGGACCGTGAGCAGCGGCAGGAGTTGGCGACGCGGTTCTTCGACGCGCTGAAGGACGGCGACGTGGGCGCGCTGCGGAACCTGCTGGCGGCCGACGTCCAGCTGGTCGGGGACGGCGGCGGAAAGGCACCGCAGCTGTCCCGGGCCGTCGTCGGGGCCGAGAACGTGGCCCGGCTGCTGGCCTCCGTCTTCCCTCACATGGCCGTGATCGACGTGACGTTCGAGGCGTGCGAGGTCAACGGCCAGCCGGGCGCGGTCTTCCGGACACGGGACGGCGAGGTCCTGCACACCATGGCCCTCGACGTGGTCGACGGCCGGATCCTGACCATTCGCTCGGTGATCAATCCCGACAAGCTCGGCCACCTCGGACCGGTCGCGGACGCCTGGGCGGTCGACCGCGAGGTGAGGCAGGCCCGTCGGCGGACGAGCTGAGATCGGGGGCGCTGCGGTGGCTCACATGAAGGACCTACGCGTGGGGGCAGATGCGTCAGGGATCTCTCACGGGACGTCAGACCACCATCCTTGCGCGGACGTTGATCCATCGGAATGATTCGCGGGCGCCGCAGAGTGAACGACGGGGCGATGCGCCCCGCCCCGACAGCGGTGGTCCCCCGCACTCACTAGCGTCGCCTCTTGTGTCGATGAGCTATGCCTTTGTGAACCTGAAACCCGGAGTGGGCAAGACGACGAGCGCGGTGTGGTTGGCTCACGCACTGCACGAGTCGGGCTACTCCCCCCTGCTGGTGGACAGTGACCCCGCGTCCTCGGCGCTGCGGTGGAGCGAACTGGCGGGCGGCTTCCCGTTCCCCGTCTTCTCGCTGCCGGTGGGCGACGTGCACCGACGGGTGAACGACTTCCTCGGCGACCGGCGTGCCGTGGTCTTCGACGCCCCGCAGATGGAGGACCACGCCCCCATCGCGCGGAGCATCATGCGGTACGCGAGCGAGTGGATCGTGCCGGTCACCCCCTCCCCCATCGAGCTGGACCGGATGGCGCCGATCGGCGGCGAGATGGGTGACGTCCAGTCCCTGCGCGCCCAGCCGGCCCGCTCCGCCGTGCTCCTGAACCGCACGAACCGCCCCGACGCCACACGGACCGGGCCCGACGCCGATGCCCGTGAGGCGCTCACCGAGCGGGGCTTCGACGTGCTGTCCACCCACATTCCACGGCTCGACCTGTACGCCCAGTCGTTCGGCAGCCCTGTCGAGGTCAAGGGCTCGGCGTACATGGACCTCGCGGACGAACTCATCAAGCGTCAGGAATCGCAGTGAACCAGCGCAGGGACACCTACCGAGCGGCCTTGCAGCGGGAGCCGGACACCGCCGCACCGCGCCACGCCGCCACACCACGCCACTCCTCGGTCACGCACCTCGATCTGCGGTACGTCCGCGTGACGATCGAACTCGACCCCGCCGTTCCGCGCGAGGTGACGCGATGGGTCGGCCCACCGGTGTCCGCCCTGCTGCGGGTCGGCGCGGCGGTGCTGCGCCCCCTCACCGGCACCGCCTAGCGGGTCACCGACTCCGTCATCCGGGCAGGCGCAGAACGGGCCGCGTGCGAACGCGGCCCGTTTGCCGTCTCAACGGACCGCCTCTACGATGGCTGTATATATTTTAGCTCGCGAGATAAATCTTCTCGCGCCTCGCCTCTCGAGGAGCCTCATGAGCGGTCTGCACGGAAACCACGACCTGGGCCACACCGTCGCCGGATGGACGGGAACGGCCGTCGCCGTCCTCGGCTTCTGCGTCACGGGCGCGGCCCTGACGAAGGGGTCGGGGGCCGGCCTCGCTCTCGGTGCCGCGGGGATCGTCGCCGCCGCGCTGGTCACGTGGGTGCTGCACCTGAGCGGCTGGGGCAAGCCCAGCGGTCCACGCCCCGTCGGCGAACAGAGTTGGCGGACGAAGGACCGGACAGCGGCCGAGGGGCACCCCGGCTGCCTCGGGTGCCGCATGGCCGGCCGTTCCGTGGCGCGTCGTTCCGCGGCGACGGGGAGCATGCCGTTTCCGGCGTCGCGCGCGGCGGAGCAGGGCGAACCGATCCGGTCGGCCGTTCCGGCGACCGCGTCAGCGGCGGTACGGGGCGACGGCGGGCGCTGAGCCCGACCATGCCCTCAGCTCTGGGCGGCCGACGAGCCCTCGCCGCGCGGAGCGTCCCTGATGGCGTCCAGGCTCTCCTGCATCACGGTCCGGGCCTTGCCGAACCAGTCGGCCAGAACGGCCACCTCGTCGGCCGTGTAGTCGGCGAAGAGCAGCCGCAGCCGCTCGTAGAACGGGCCGTACACCTCCAGGATGCGGGCCTGCGCCGACTCGTCCATCACGACCCAGACGCGCCGACGGTCCTTCAGGTCGCTCTCCCTGCGGATGAAACGAGCCTTCTCCAGCCGGTTGAGCACACCCGTCACGGCACCGGTGCTCAGCCGGGCCCGCGCGGCCAGGTCGCTGGCGCCGAGGGACCGGCCGGCCATGGACGACTCGATCACGAATCCGAGGCAGGTCAGGTCGGTGACGTTGAGCCCGAGCCGTCCGGCGATGTCCTGCTGGCCGAACTGCGCGAGCGCGATCAGGCGGTCCATCTCGAACAACGCCTGGTCAGCGGTCGCCTGGGGACGCGCCTTGCCCTCCATGCATCACCTATGACCCACGACATCACTACGCCAAGCCGAATCGGACAGGACAAACCCTAACGTTCATCCGTCCAGGCCACGGACCATGCCGTGGGCCCGGCGCTCGACGGAGCGGGCGGGTCGGGCCGGTCGGGTGCCCGACCCCGCCGGCCGGCTCAGGAGCTCGACGGCCCGTCAGGCGCTCAGGTCTCCAGGGGGTGGCCGCCGTCGCCCTCGACCACGACCCGGTCCACGCCCGGCTCGTCGGCCCGCTCGACCATCGTGACGTCGATCTCGCCGTCGCCGGTGGTGTCGAACTGGTAGAGGTCGGCCTTGCCGTCGCCCGTGGTGTCGGTCATCCAGACGTCGGTCTTGCCGTCGCCGTTGGTGTCGGCGCTGAGGAGGACGTTGTGCTCGTCCCCCTGGGTCTCGACCGCTTCCTGCGTACCCTCATTCGTCTCCATGACGGCCGGTTGCCCCCGCCCGGGGGTCCGAAACAAGGGGCCCTCGCGGCAGTCCCCGACCACGCTGTCCGCCCCGCGCGGCGGGCGGACCGACTCGCGCCGGCCGGCCGCGGTCACCCGGCCAGGAACTCGGCCAGCACACGGTTGAGTTCGGCCGGGCGTTCCGTCGGCAGGGAGTGGTGGGATGCCTCCGGGAGGACGACGACGCTTGCCTCGGGCAGGAGCCTGCCGGCTTCCGCGGCCATCCGCCGGGCGTCGTGGGCACGGCTGCGCCCGGCCGCCAGAACCAGCGTGGGCACGGTGCAGGCCCGCACGTCCCGCCGACGCGGGCGACGCATCGCGACGACTCTCGATCGGCGCGCGCCGGCGGTGCTGCCGAGGAACGCCTGCCAGGCGGGTTCCTCGGGGACGCTGCCGGTCTCCCACGCGTGGAAGGCCCGGACGCGCTCGGCGGTGGGCCGCAGCAGCATCGGCAACGCTCGGAGCAGGTATCCGGGGTTCATCCCGGCGAAGCACTGGGTGGGGTCCAGCAGCGCGAGCCGACGGAGCCGCCGGGGGGCGTGTACGGCGTAGTTGAGGGCGATCCAGGCGCCGTAGGAGTGGCCGCACAAGTCCGCGCCGTCCAGAGCGAGTTCGTCGAAGAGCGCGTCGAGCCATGTCGTCAGGTCGTCGACGCCCCGCAGCGGTGCGCCGTCGTGGCGGCTGCGGCCGATGTCGCCCATGAGGTCGGGCGCGTGGACGCGATGGGTGGCGGCGAGGGCTCCGACGGTGGCGAACCACACCACGGAGGTGGTGCCGCCGCCGGGCAGCAGCACCAGCGGGCGGCCGTCCTCGGGACCGGCGATCTGGACCCGGGTCGTCCCGTACGGGGACGGCACGTCGACGCTGTCGACGTGCACGGGCCACCGCCGCAGCACGGCGTCGTACGCGGTGCGGAATCTGTTCTCGCCATCCATGATCGCCGCCTATGATTGCTCGACCAACGATAGTCTCGATGAGCGAGATATTATCACCGGGAGGGATGTCATGGACGATCGGGACCCGGAACTCCAACTCGTCCATCTGCTGCGCGCCGTCGCGGTGGAACTGGACCTGTTCGCGGGCGAGTTCGCCGGGCTGCACGGCCTGCATCCCACCGACGTACGGGCGCTGATCCACCTGCTGGACGCCGCGCGCGAGGAGACGCCCGCGACCCCGGGGTGGCTCGGTGCGCAGCTCGGGGTGAACTCGGCGTCGACCACCGCTCTCGTCGACCGGCTGGAGCGACTGGACCTGGTCCGCCGGGAGCGCGACACGAGCGACCGCCGTCGGGTCCTGCTGACGGTCACCGACGGTGCCGTGACCCTCGGCTGGTCGTTCTTCGGTCCGCTGATCGCGGAGATGGTCGCCTCGATGAGGTCCTTCGACGAGCGGGACCTCGCTGTCGTCCGACGGTTTCTGCTGGCCATGCGCGATGTCGCCGCGGCGGGTCGGCGGAGTCAGCGGGAGGGCGGGGAGGAGGGGTGAGGGGCAGCAGGTCGTGCCCCCGGTCCCGTACTCCGTCGGGGGTGGCTCAGACCGACGCCGGAGGCCCGGAGCGAACGGGTGGATCGCGGCGGAAGGTTTCCGCGACCGCCGTGTTCACGACCACGACGACCGCCAGGACGATCGCGGCGACAGGGTGCCCCAGCGCGTACAGGGCCACCGCGCTGCTGCCCAGCACCACCGCCTTCACCAGCAGGACAAAGGGCAGCGCCGGCTTCAGCCTGGCTTTCGGAGCGGCGAACAGGCCCCACACGACGATCGCCGCCAGCGGGACGCCCACGCCGAGCACGACACGAAGCGCCGCATTCCCTCCTGCGCTGAATCCCCACCAGCTCAGGACGGCCAGCGCGGCCAGTTCCAGCAGGAACGCCAGGACTTCGTTGGCGGCGAACCACCACGGTCCGGGCAGGACGGCGGTCTCGGGGTCCTTCGGCATGACGTCCTCTCGGCGTGCTCGTCGGTGCCAGCATGGCAGGAGACGGCGCGTGACGTGCGCGTTCACCGAACCCGATCAGGACGCCCCGGCGCTCCGGCGCCGCGTCCGTCGGGCAAGATGGAGCCCATGACCGAGATCCGCACCCCCCGCCTGCTTCTCCGCCGCTGGTACGACGACGACCTCGCCCCCATGGCGGAGATCAACGCGGACCCCCAGGTCATGCGCTGGGTCGACGACGGCTCGGTCCTCGACCTCGACGACACGGCCGAGGCGATCGAGCGGTGGGAGGACGAGTGGGACGAGGAGGGTTTCGGACTGTTCGCGGTCGAGCTGCTCGCCTCGGGTGAACTCGTCGGCTTCGCCGGACTGTCCGTGCCCGAGTTCCTGCCGGAGGTGGCGTCCGACGTGGCGATCAGCTGGCGGCTCGGCACCCCCTTCTGGGGGCAGGGCTACGCGTCCGAAGCCGCCCACGCCACGCTGGAGTTCGCGCTCCAGGACCGCAACCTCGACCGGGTCATCAGCATCAACCGCGTGGGCAACGAAGCGTCGGAGAACGTGGTCCGCAAGCTCGGCATGAAGCTGGAGCGGGAGGCGGTGCACCCGGAGTACGACTTCCCTTTGAGCGTCCACTCCATCGACCTGACCGAGTTCCAGGCCTGACGGGGACCCGGCGCTCCCCCGACAGATCCGCCCGTCCTGTCAGGCGTTCGCCGGTGCCGGTCGCCGGAGCAGATAGATGCCGGCGACGGAGACCAGCACCGCCATGCAGGCGATGAACACCAGACCCGCCCCCTCCAGGCCGATGGGGCCCACCAGCAGTCCCACCCCGATCACCGGCAGCGAGATGCCGGTGTAGGCGACCACGAACAGGGCGGAGATGACCGCCGCCCGCTGGTCCGCGGGGGACGCGCCCGCCACGGTGGACAGTGCCCCGCGGAACGCCAGTCCCTGACCGGCCCCGCCGACCAGGGCACTGAGAACCACGAGCACCATCAGGTCCCAGCGCAGCGCGCCCGCGAGCAGCGCCAGGCCGGCGAGGAGCGCGGCGCAGCCCAGGGGGAGCGACCGGGTCGGCCCGACGCGGCCGACCGCGAGCTGACCCGCGGTCGAGGCGAAGAAGGCGAGAGCGACGACCAGCCCGGTCACCGCGTGGTTCGTCACGTTCAGGGACTCCGCGAGGAACGCCGGGCTGACCGAGGTGAACACCCCGAAGAGCGCGAACCCCACGAACGCGGCGATGGCGGGCGGTCCGAACACCGCCCGTACCTCTCGGGGCAGGCGGGGTCGGTGCGGTCGTAGGCTGCTGAGCGGGCCGCGCTCCCCCACCGTCTCCCGGAGCCACAGCACGACGGCGACCGAGCAGGCCACCAGGGCGAGGTGCACGATGAACGGCAGGTACAGGGGCCACGGGGCGAACTGTGCGAGCAGCCCGGCGAGCAGTGGCCCGCAGCCCAGTCCGCCCATGTTCGCGGCGGTCGCCACGAAGGTGGCCCTGCCCGAGCCGCCGCGGGGTGCCAGTTCCATCACGTAGGCCGTGGCGGCTCCGGTGAACAGGCCGGCGGACAGACCTGACATCAGCCGTCCCGCGTAGAGCCAGCCGAGGCCGGTGGCGCACAGGAAGCAGACGGCGCTCAGCGCGGCGAAGCCCAGACCGCACAGCAGGACGGGGCGTCTGCCGACCGAGTCCGAGGCGTTGCCCGCGAGGAGCAGCACACCGATGACTCCGAAGGCGTACACCGCGTAGACCACGGTGACCATCAGCTCGGAGAAGTCGAACTTGTCCTGGTAGAGGCCGTACAAGGGAGTGGGCAGGGTGGTGCCGGCCATGCACACGGCGAACACGGCACCGCCGAGCAGGCACGCACGCCACCCTTGGCGATCATCACCTTCCATGCCGCCGACACTAACCGTGCCGACCCGCGTCGGCCCCGCCCGACGTGCCGGGCGGGGCCGAGCGGCCGTGGACCGGAGGCGTGTGTCGCGTCCGGCGCACGGTCCGCCTCCCCCCGTACCGGAGGCGGACCGTGCCGTGGTGACCCCGCGATGGGTCGGGGCGGGGCGCACACGTACTGCGGGGAGGTGTGTGCGCCCCGTCCGTCAGGAGCAGCCGGCGGGTGTCGGCTGCGACGCGTCGTGGATCAGCGCGGTGTGGGCGGCCTTCAGCCGGTTCACATCGGGCTTGACCACCTTGCGGTCGTAGGTGACGAGTCCGTTCAACTCGCCTTCCACATCGGATATCTGGGTGTAGACGGCGCCGTTGCCTCCCTTGCAGGCGAGCTGGTGCACCTCGTCCAGCCGGGCCAGATAGTCGTCCGTGTACGTCGAGGGGTCGACGTCCACGTAGGACTGCTGGACGGACCAGGCGTGTCCCGGTACCGCGAGGCCGAGGCCGCCGTACTCACCGCTGACCAGGGCCCGTTCACCGTCCGGATTCGGTGGGAGTGCCGGGCTCGGGTAGCCGTGCTCGTCGATGATGTCGCCGGTGCCTCCGTCGACGCCGAGGTTGATGCCCGACATGGAGTTGACGAGACGCGTCGGGTCCCAGGACTTGGCCTGGTCGGCGATGCGGGCCTCGTCGTACTGGCCCCAGCCCTCGTTGAAGGTCACCCACATGACGACCGACGGGCTGCTGATGTGCTCGTCGATCATCTGCTTCATCTCGCGCTCGTACTCGGCGCGGGCCGCGGCGTTCGGGTTCACTCCGGCGGTCATGGCGGGCATGTCCTGCCAGACCATCAGGCCGAGTCGGTCCGCCCAGTAGAACCAGCGGTCGGGTTCCACCTTGATGTGCTTGCGGACCGCGTTGAAGCCCATCTGCTTGTGCATCTTCAGGTCGTACGCCAGTGCCTCGTCGGTCGGCGCGGTGTGCAGGCCGTCGGGCCAGAAGCCCTGGTCGAGGGTGGCCATCATGAAGACGGGTTTGCCGTTGAGGACGGTGCGCGGGGTGCCGTTCACCTTCTCCACGGCGATCGACCGCATCCCGAAGTAGCTGCCGACGCGGTCGGCGCCCACCGAGACCTTCAGGTCGTAGAGGAACGGGTCGTCCGGCGACCAGAGATGCGGGTCGGTGATCTTCAGGGTGAGCGGCTGTCCGGTGCGGCCGGTCACGGTGGCGAACTTGCGGTGTCCCGCGTACGCGGTGGCGGTGACCGGCAGTCCGCTCTTGACGCCCTGCGGCTCGACGGTGAGCCGGCCGTTCGGCACGTCGGGGGTCAGCTTGAGCGAGTCGACGTGGTCGGTGGCCACCGGTTCCATCCACACGGTCTGCCAGATACCGGAGGACGGGGTGTACCAGATGCCGCTGGGGTCGAGGCGCTGCTTGCCGACGGGCGGGTTCTCGCCGCCCTGCGCGTCGGTGGGGTCGTAGACCCCGACGATCAGCTCCTGGGTGCGGCCCGGCTTCAGCGCGGCGGTGACGTCGGCGCTGAACTTGTCGTAGCCGCCCTGGTGTTCGGTGACCTTGGTGCCGTTGACGTACACCTCGGCCCGCCAGTCGACGGCGCCGAAGTTGAGCTGGAGGTGCTTGCCGGAACCGATCCGCCAGTCCGACGGGACGGTGAAGGTGCGGCGGTACCACATGCGGTCCTCGTGCCGCTCGATGCCGGAGATCTGGGACTCCACCGGGTAGGGCACGAGGATCTTCTCGGCGAGGTTCCTGCCCACGGGCGGCTTGTCGCCGGAGTCCGCGGCCGCGAACTGCCATGAGCCGTTCAGGTTGCGCCAGTTGTCACGGGTCAGCTGCGGTCGGGGGTACTCGGGAAGGGCGTTGCCCGGCCCGACGTCGTCCGCCCACTTCGTGCGCAGCTGGTACGTGGAGTGGTTGGGGCCGCTGCTCCAGAAGGCGTTGACAACGTTGCCGTCCTTGCCGGAGAGGCCACCCTTTCCGTCGTAGCGCAGGTCGGCGGTGCCGCGGGCCGTGCCGGTCCTGTTGCCGACGACGGGTTCCTTCAGGCCGATGATCAGGGCCTTGGGGTCGGCGGGGTCGAGTTTCGCCGTGGAAAGGGGCCACTTGGCGCCGCCGATGACCGCTTCGACGTGGTCGGTGAGGCCGGCCGGGGGTGCGGTCAGGGCCTGGGCGAAGTCGAGGCGCAGGGTGCGTCCGTCCTTCTCGACCGTGGTCGCGACGGCACCGTCGTAGGCATAGCCGTCGGGCAGCCGGAGAGCCGACTGCGGTACGGCGGTCTTGGTGCCGCCCGGCGGGGTCCAGCGCAGGTGGAGGTTGGAGCCGCCGAAGTGCTCGAAGTACTCGACCTTGATGTCGTAGGCCTGTCCGGCGGTCAGGTCGATGGGCTGGGAGGTCTGTTCCTTGTCCCAGTCGTCGACCCAGTGGTCGATGGCGAGGTGTCCGTCGATCCACACCCGGAAACCGTTGTCGCCGATGACCGAGAAGGTGTGGGCGCCGGTCTTCTCCGGCACGAGTCGGCCGGTCCAGCGGACGTTGACGTCGTCGGACTGTCCGGTGGCGAAGGCGAGGCGCGGCTCCAGGTTGTCGAAGTCGAGGTTGGTGTCGAGGCCGGTGGCCTTGAGCTCGTGGAAGTCGAAGGCGCCGGGGGCGGACTGGGTGTAGTACTCGCCCTTCAGGCCGTGGACCTCCACGGGGTCGTCGGCGGCTGTGGCGGCGGGGACGGCCGTGAGACCGGCCATGCCGAGCAGCACGACGAACAGGAGTGTCAGATGAGTTCGGAGTCTGCTGATGCGCACGGATCCTCCTTGGCTGAGGAAGGGTGGCGGCTCGTTGCTTCAGTCTGTACAACGTTGGAAGGAACGGGAGTTGGCATCACAGCACGGGTCCCGGCCGCTGTCCAGGGTCATGACAAACACCCAGGTGGCTGCGGCGCACATCGATGAAGAGGAGATCCCTTGCGGGTCAGCCTGAAGGACGTCGCCGAGCGGGCCGGCGTCTCGATCAAGACGGTTTCGAACGTCGTGAACAACTATCCGCACGTCACCCCGGCCATGCGCGCCCGGGTCCAGGAGGCCATCGACGAGCTGGGCTACCGGCCGAACCTCACGGCCCGCCACCTGCGCAAAGGCCGCACGGGCATCATCGCCCTCGCCATTCCCGAGCTGGGCAACCCGTACTTCGCGGAGCTGGCCGGAGCCGTCATCGACGCGGCCGCCGAGCACGAGTTCACCGTGCTCCTCGACCACACGCGCGGCGACCGCGAGCAGGAGGTGCTGGTCAGCCAGGGCTTCCGGGCCAACGTCATCGACGGCCTGATCCTCAGCCCGCTGGAGCTGGAGGCGGAGGACCTGCGGTCGCGGACCGACGACGTGCCGCTCGTCCTGCTCGGCGAGCGGGAGTACGAACTGCCCTACGACCACATCGCCATCGACAACGTGGCCGCGGCGCGGAGTGCGGTACGCCATCTGCTGAGCCGCGGACGCTCACGGATCGCCTACCTGGGCGCCCGCACCGACTCCGCCAACCGGCCGGCCCATCTGCGGCTCGCGGGCTGGCGCGAGGAGCTGACGGAGGCGGGGATTCCGGCACCGGACGACCTGGTCGTACCGGTCGGCGGCTGGGACCGGGACGAGGGCGCCCGGGGCATGGCCCACCTGCTGGATTCCGGGGTGCGTCCGGACGCGGTCTTCGCGTACAACGACCTGGTCGCGATCGGTGCGATGCGGGTGCTGCACGAGCGCGGGCTGCGGGTGCCGTGGGACGTGGCGGTGGTCGGTTTCGACGACATCGAGGAGGGGCGGTTCGGCGCCGTCACCCTGACGACGATCTCGCCGGACAAGCAGGCGATCGCACGGATGGCCGTGGCCTCCCTGCTGCGCAGTCTGTCGGGTCGCACGGAGCCCGGCGGACGTGAACTCACCGCGGATTTCCGGCTGGTGGAACGTGAGAGCACGCTGGGCCGACGCTGACGGGATTTCGGAAGGGGGGCTTTACAGCCCTCTTCCAACGATGTAAAAACCTCCCCGGAACGCCAAGTACGCAGAGTTGACCGCAAGAGCCGATCATCCCCGGAAGCGCACTCAGCGCCGGGGCCGCGCCGTTTGGGGACTCCATGAAGCCGCTCACACCTCGCCATCGCACCGCCGCAAGGACCCTTCTCGCCACCGGCCTCGTCACGAGCCTCGCGCTCGTCTCCGGATGCGCGAAGTCGGAGGACGACTCGTCCGGCACGGACAAGAGCTCCGCGAGCCAGGACGACCAGGGGCAGGTCGTCGCCTCGCCGTCGACGGGCTCGGGGCCGACCTGCACCATCGACGCCTACGGCGCGAAGAAGATCGACCTGAAGTCCGCCACCGTCGGCTTCTCCCAGTCCGAGAAGGAGGCCAACCCCTTCCGGATCGCCGAGACCGCGTCCATCAAGGCCGAGGCGAAGAAGCAGGGCGTGAAGCTCCTGACGGCCAACGCCCAGTCGCAGTTCTCCAAGCAGATCAGCGATGTCCAGGACCTCATCGCCAAGGGCGCCGACCTGCTGGTCATCGCGCCGCTCAACTCGGACGGCTGGGAGCCGGTGCTGCGTTCGGCCTCCGCCAAGCACATCCCGATCGTCACGATCGACCGCAAGATCAACGCCACCGCGTGCAAGGACTACGTGAGCTTCATCGGCTCCGACTTCCTGGAGCAGGGCAAGCGGGCCGCGGACCAGATGATCGAGTCGACGGGCGGCAAGGGCGAGATAGCCATCCTGCTGGGCGCCGCGGGCAACAACGTGACGACCGAGCGCACCAAGGGCTTCGAGGACCGCATCAAGGAGAAGGCCCCCGGCCTGAAGATCGTCTTCAAGCAGACCGGTGACTTCGCCCGGGAGAAGGGCCAGTCGGTCACCGAGAACCTCATCCAGTCCAAGCCCGGCATCACCGGCATCTACGCCGAGAACGACGAGATGGGGCTCGGCGCGGTCAACGCCCTCAAGGGAGCGGGCAAGCAGCCGGGCAAGGTGAAGATCGTGACGGTCGACGGCACCCGCAACGCCGTCCAGGGCATCGTCGACGGCTGGATCGACGGGGTCGTCGAGTCCAACCCGCGCTTCGGTCCGCTCGCCTTCCAGACGCTGGACACCTTCACCAAGGGCGAGAAGGTCTCCCAGGACATCGTCATCCAGGACAGCGCGTACACCAAGGACAACGCCAAGGCCGACCTGGGCAAGGCCTTCTGACATGTTGTCGGTTGCCGGTCTGTCCAAGACCTTCCCCGGCGTGAAGGCCCTGTCCCAGGTGGACTTCACGGCCCGCGCCGGGGAGGTGCACGCGCTCATCGGAGAGAACGGCGCGGGCAAGTCGACCCTCATCAAGGTCCTCACCGGCGTGTACCAGCCGGACGAGGGCGAGGTGACGTACGACGGCGCCCCGGTCCGCTTCGCCACGCCGCTCCAGGCTCAGCACGCGGGCATCTCCACGATCTACCAGGAGGTCAACCTCGTCCCGCTGATGACCGTGGCGCGCAACCTCTTCCTCGGCCGTGAGCCCCGGAACAGGCTGGGACTGATCGACTTCCGGCGTATGCACCGGGAGGCGGACACGGCGCTCCGCGACCTCGGTATCCGGGTGGACGTGCGGCGCCCGCTGCGCGAACTGGGCGTCGGAGCCCAGCAGATGGTCGCGCTCGCCCGCGCCGTCTCCGTCGACGCCCGTGTGGTCATCATGGACGAACCGACCTCCTCGCTCGAACCACGCGAGGTGCGGACCCTGTTCGGCGTGATCCGGATGCTGCGCGAACGGGGCATCGCGGTGATCTACGTCAGCCACCGGCTCGACGAGCTGTACGAGATCTGCGACGCGGTCACCGTGCTGCGCGACGGCAAGGTCGTGCACACGGGTCCCATCGCCGAACTCGACCGGCTCCGGCTGGTGGCACTGATGCTGGGCCGGGAGATCTCCGACGTACGGCAGGACGGGCTGACCAAGTTCGCCGGCAGCCACGACACGGAGGCCGAACCGATCCTCCGCGCCACTGGACTGACGGTCCGCCACCAACTGGACGGGGTGTCGGTGTCGGTCCGCCCAGGAGAGGTGGTGGGGCTCGGCGGGCTGCTCGGTTCCGGCCGCAGCGAGACCGCCAAGGCCATCGCGGGGGCACTGCCCACCGACTCGGGTCAGGTCGAGGTGGCGGGGGTCCGGGTCCGCACCGGGTCGACCCCCGCCGCCATCCGCGCGGGCATCAGCCTGCTCCCCGAGGACCGCAAGGCCGAGGGCATCGTGCCGGGCCTCTCGGTCCGCGAGAACATCGCCCTCGCCGCCCTGCCCGGGCTGTCCCGCTTCGGGCTGGTGGACGAGGCCCGGATCGACCGGATCGTCGACACCTTCATCAAGCGGCTGCGCATCAAGGCGGCGAGTCCGCACCAGAAGGTCGGCGAACTGTCCGGCGGCAACCAGCAGAAGGTGCTGCTGGCCCGTTGGCTGGCCATGCAGCCGAAGGTCCTGCTGCTGGACGAGCCGACCCGGGGCATCGACGTGGGCGCCAAGGCCGAGGTGCAGAAACTGATCGACGAACTCGCCGACGACGGACTCGGCGTGCTGCTCATCTCCTCGGATCCGGAGGAACTGATCGAGGGCAGTGACCGCGTGATCGTCCTCAAGGACGGCGCGGTGGTGGAGGAGCTGACCGGCGACGCCGTCACCGAGGACCGGCTGATGCGCGCCATCGCCGCCGCGCCCGCCGCCACCGCCGTCGGCACCGGCCCGGGAGGCCACGATGACTGACCTGACGCTCGGCCGGCCGGCCGCCGACCGCGACCGTCTGCTGCACCTTCTCCAGGAGTACGGCGTCTACCTGGGCGTCGTGGTCCTGCTTCTGGTGAACACCGTCTTCACGCCGCACTTCCTGTCCACGGAGAACTTCCGCACCCAGGCGGTCCAGGTCGCCCCGGTGCTGATCGTGGCTCTCGGCATGGCGCTGGCGATCGGCAGCGAGGGCGTCGACCTGGCGGTCGGTTCGGTGATGGCCCTGTCCACCTCGCTGCTGTCCCTCTACCTCGGGTACGGGCCCTGGCTCGCCATCCTGATCGCCCTGGTGGGCGGGGTCGTCGTGGGGGTGGCCAGCGGGTCGCTCATCGCGGTCGTGGGCGTGCAGCCGATCGTCGCGACACTCGCCCTGATGGTCGCCGGGCGGGGTCTCGCCCTGGTGCTCCTCCCCCAGCTCAAGGACGTCCGCGACCCGACCATGGCCGACCTGGGCTCCGGCGACGTGCTGGGCATCCCGTACCTCGTGCTGATCGCGGCCGCCCTCGCGCTGCTCGTCGCGTTCGTCGTGCGACGCACCACGTTCGGCCGCCAGCTCCTGGCGATCGGGGACAGCCGCCCGGCGGCCAAGCTCGCCGGACTGCCGGTACGGCGCGTCCTGATCCTCGTGTACGTCTGCTCGGGAGTCCTCGCCGCGATCGCGGGCGTGCTGGCCACCGCGCGGCTGACCGCGAGCGACCCGACGTCGCTCGGCAACCTGATGGAACTCTCCGCGATCACCGCGGTCGTCGTCGGCGGCACCCCGCTGAGCGGCGGCCGGGTCCGGATCGGCGGCACGGTCGCCGGCGCCGTCCTGATCCAGCTGCTCACCACGACGCTCATCAAGCACGATCTGCCGCCGTCGTGGACCCAGATCGCCCAGGCCGTGGTGATCGTCCTCGCCGTCTACGCGGCACGGGAACGAGGAAAGCGATGACGACCGACGTGGACACTCCGGTAGGCGACAGGACCACGACCGAGGAGGAACCGCTGGGGGCCACCCGCTCCGAGCGGCTCAGCGCCCTCGCCCAGCAGCACGGCGCGCTGGTCACGTTGATCGTGGCCATGATCGCCGCGACCCTCAGCTTCGACACCTTCCTGACGTCGGACAACCTGGAGAACATGGCGCTGTCCTCGGCGTTCCTCGCCGTGGTCGCGCTGGGCATGACCTTCGTCATCGTCACCGGCGGCATCGACCTGTCGGTGGGTTCGCTCTTCGCGCTCGGCGGCGTCCTGGCGGCCTGGGGATCCCAGTACGGGACGGTGGTCGCGCTACTGCTTCCGCTGGCCGTCTGCGGGCTGATCGGCCTGGTCAACGGACTGCTGATCGCCCGTTCGCGACTGGCCCCCTTCATCGTCACGCTCGCGTCCATGCTGGGCGCCCGTGGCATCCTGCTCTCGGTCACCGACGAGGGGTCCACGACCTATCTGGTCGACAAGGGGTCGTTCTTCGCGAAGCTCGGGCAGGGCACCTTCCTCGGCATCGGCGTCCCCGTGTACATCACGCTGGCCCTGTTCGTGCTGGGCGCCGTCGTACTCCGGCGCACCCGCTTCGGCCAGTACGTGTACGCGGTCGGCGGGAACGAGGACGCTGCGGCGCTCATGGGCGCCCCCGTGGCCCGTACGAAGATCTCCGTCTACCTGCTCTCGGGACTGTGTGCCGGGCTCGCCGGGGCGCTCAACGCGGCCTGGCTGGTGTCGGGCGTGACCATCCTCGGCTCCGGTATGGAACTGGAGGCGATCTCCGCGGTCGTCATCGGCGGGACGCTGCTCACCGGAGGGTTCGGCTTCATCAGCGGCTCCCTGGTCGGCGTGCTGCTGCTGAAGGTCATCCAGAACGTCATCAACCAGATCGGCTCCCTGGACTCCGCGTACCAACAGGTGGTCAGCGGGGCGTTCCTGGCCGTCGTCGTGATCGCGCAGACCTGGCTGGGACGCAGACGCCGGGTGCTCTGAGGGTCGTGTCGTGTTACCCCGGCCCGTCGGACGCGTGCGACGCGGGAGTGCGGGCGCGTCGGCCGGGCGGGCGTCAGCGGTGTTCACCGCTGACGCCCGTTCGTCGTCGGTGCCGGCTCACACCCTCGTCATGGCCACGCGCCAGGCACGGATGCCCACCTCGTCCAGGGTGATCTCGATCGTCGCCGGCTCGATGACGTCGACCCGCAACGCGCCCTCGAACGCCTCCGTGATGTCGTCCCGCGACAGCCGGTGCGGGCCCCTGCGGCCCGAGTCCGGTTCCCGGTCGCTGAAGCAGAGCATGAAGTAGCGCCCGCCCGGGCGCAGGGTCTCGTGCAGTCCGCTCGTGAAGGCGGGGCGGTCGTCCGGGGCGAGGAGGTGGAACAGTCCGGAGTCGAGCACGGTGTCGAAGCGCTCTCCCAGATCGGTGAGCCGCCGGGCGTCGTGGTGCAGGAACCGCACGGCGGCCCCGCGTCGCTGTGCCTTGTCCTCGGCGGTCCGCAGTGCCGTGGCGGCGAGGTCGATGCCGGTGACGTCGAGCCCGAGGCCGGTGCACATGAGGGCGTGCTCGCCCGTCCCGCAGCCGACGTCCAGCACCCGTCCCCGGATGGCGCCCGACCGGGCGAGATCGAGGAAGGCCGGCTGCGGACGCCCGATCTCCCAGGGCGGCCGGACGGTGTACAGATCGTCCAGTTCCTGCCAGGGGTTGGGCACTTCGGGGTCTTCGGGCGGGGGCTGTGCGGTCATGCGATCGACCTTCCACCGCTGCCGCCGCCCGGCTCCGGCCCCGGCGCGTGTCACGGCAGCGCTCCGGCGGCCGACTCTACGCCGAGGATGCCGGTCGTGCCGGTCGTGACCGTCGAGTGGCGCGGGTCGGCGCCTGCCGTGGGGAGGGGACGCCTCAGGGGCGCGTGATGACCGGCCGGCCGGTCGTGCCGTGGTCCTGAGTCGTGGCGGGTCGGGTTCCGGTGGCCGGGCCGAGGAGGCCCCGCAACCGGTCGCAGACCCGCTGCACGTCGGACGCCTCGGGCAGCTCGCCCGCCTCGCCCATGGCCAGTTGCAGCGCGGGTCCGAAGGTGTCGAAGCGGTCCATGTCCTCGCGGGTGACCGGCTGGACGACGAAGTGGATGTGTCCCGGTACCCCACCGACGTGCGACCACAGGCACACGTACACCTGTTCAGGGTCCATGACGGTGGTGACAGCGGCGCTGATCCGCTGCAGCAAGGGGCCCAGTTCGGCGGACTCTCCCACCGTCAACTCGGCGAGGTGCAGGACGTGTCGCGCCGGCTTGACGACGACGGTTCCCAGGCCGAAGGGGCCGACGCAGTGCTCGACCACCCATGCGTCCGTACGCAGGACGGTCCCGCCCGGCAGAGGGGCGTCACCCGTCATCAGGTCGCACGCGAGACAGCCGCGCACCGGGCCGGACCCTTCGCCCGACGATGCTCCGACCATCCCGTACCCCGGCCTCTCGCGCCTGGTCACGTGCGTGGTTCCCGGCCGGGCACGGTGTCTCGGGCGTGAACGCTCCATGAGACACCGTGCCGGTGTTGTGCCGGGATCAGGCGGGGGTGATGTTCTCCGCCTGGGGGCCCTTCTGGCCCTGCGTGATGTCGAACGTCACGGCCTGGCCCTCCTGGAGCTCACGGAAGCCGGTGGCGTTGATGTTGGAGTAGTGGGCGAAGACGTCGGGGCCGCCCCCGTCCTGCGCGATGAAACCGAAGCCCTTTTCGGCGTTGAACCACTTGACGGTTCCGCTGGCCATGCCAATGCCTCTCAATTCAATGACGGATCCGCACCACGCGGACCCGGAGGTGGTCGTCCTGGTCCTCGGGCACTGCACAGCAAAACGCCCGCACCAAAGCGCGGGCGAGGACTGCGAACCACGACATCTGCGGGAGACGTTACACGGAGACTTCACCCCTCACCAGAGAGCAAGGACCCTCAGGTGAAACAGTGTTGCCCGGGGTTGGGGACATTTCGGCGTGAGCCGCCACAGGAGCCCGCAGACGCGCCCGTACGCCCGAACGGGGAAGACCCGCACCCCGGTGGGTGCGGGTCTTCCGAGGCGAGGCCGTCGACCGGGTTCCGGTCCGGTGGGCGCGGGGCCTGGCAGAGCCCTGACGGTGTCGGACGGTATCCGTGGGCGGCCTCGCTGCCAGGAGGTGCTCAGCGGCCGTCGTGCCCGCGGCCGCGGTCACGGTCGTGGTCGTGACCGTGGTCCTGACCACGCCCGGTGTTGCGGTCGTGGTCGCGACCGTGGTCCTGGCCGCGGCCGGTGTTCCGGTCGTCGTCACGGTCGTGACGCTGACCCCAGGAGACGCTGTCGACGAAACGGCCGCGGTCGGTCTTCAGCGTCGCGACGTCGGAGCGGTTGTCCCACACCTCGCGGCGACGGTCCTGGAACAGGTCCTTCGAGGTGTCGTGGCCGACTCCGGTGTGGACGCGGACGGTCGAACGGGCCGCCAGCCGGTAGTGACGGAACGTGTAGCGGTTGCCGTCCCGGTCCGAGAGCGTCCAGCCGTTCAGGCTGACGGCGCGCCACGTGGAGTTGGTGACCTCCACCCACTCACCGTTCAGCGAACCGTTCGAGCGGCTGTCGACGCCGGGCGCGTCGCTCTGCACCCGGCTGATGGCGACGGGCGACCGCTCGGCACGCGGTCCCGGGGCGGCGGAGGCCGAGACCGCGGCCGAGCCGACCAGGGCGCCGGCTGCCAGCGCCGCGGCCACCAGACGGCGGACCGGGACAGACGTGTAAACAGACATGAACGCTCCTCAAGGTGCGAGAGCCGGTCACACCCCCGGCATCACCCCTGAAAGAAGGGCTGAGTTGAAGGGTGCGACCTGTGCGGATCCCGGCCCCGTTGGCCGAGGACCCACAACTTCCTCCTCGCACCCGCCGCACGACGGGCGACACGGGAGCGCTGTTACCAATTGCGCACATATCGGTTACAGAAGACTGCATCGTCAATTTATGCAATGAATAAGGATGAATAGCCCACTCCGGGCGTCAACTCCCGTACGCCTCAGGTCATCCGGTCACCGCCGGCTCGGCCCGCTCCCCCAGGCCCGTCCCGCCGCCATCCGAAAGTGGGTAACAGCGCCCGGCGCCGTCGCGGGGCGCCGTCGGCGGGTCTCAGCCCACCGCCTGCTTCACGAGGGCCTCGATGCGCTTCTCCACCGCGTCCGTCACCTCGGTCAGGGCGAAGGCCGATGCCCACATCGCTCCGTCGTCCAGCTTCGCCTCGTCGCTGAACCCGAGCGTCGCGTAACGGGCCTTGAACTTCTCCGCGCTCTGGAAGAAGCACACGACCTTGCCGTCCAGTGCGTAGGCGGGCATTCCGTACCAGAGCTTCGGCGCGAGGACCGGCGCACTCCTCGTGACGACGGCATGGACGCGCTCCGCCATGACCCGGTCGGCGTCCGGCATCTCGGCGATCTTCGCGAGCACGTCGCGCAGCGCCTCGGCCGCCTTGTCCGCGCGCGACCCGCGGCGCGCCGCCTTCTTCAGTTCCTGGGCGTGATCCTTCATCGCGGCCCGCTCCTCGGCCGTGAATCCCTCGTGCTTACCGCTTTCGGTGCTGCTCATGGCAGATCTCCCCCTTGAGAATCCGGCGAGGCGGGATCGCGGGCGTCCGTCGTGCAGACGCACCGCCGTTCCGGCAACGACACGCACCGTGCCGATCGAGACTGAATCTTGCTCGCCGCGGCCACCGTTGTCAACGGCACACCCCGTGTCGATAGAGTGCCGGTATGACCGACACGCCTGCCACACCACGGCGCCGCGGCTCCGTTCGCACCGAGGAGCTGCTGGAGGCGACCCTCGACCTGGCGGCGGAGGTCGGCTACGCGGGCCTGAGCATCGAGGCGGTCGGGCGACGGGCCGGGGTCGGCAAACACACGATCTACCGGCGGTGGCCCTCGAAGGCCGCGCTGTTGCTCGACGCGCTCAGCCGGGTCTGGACGAGCGACCTGGACTACGGCGACACGGGGAACGTCCGCGCGGACCTGCGGGAGCAGTTCCTGCGCTCCGGGAAGGCACTCTCCAGCCCTCCGATCGGCCCGGTGTACCGAGCGGTCATCGCCGAGGCGCAGGCCGACGCCGCTCTGCGGGCGACGCTGCACGAACGGTTCCTGGTGACCGTCGAGCGGAGCACGCTCGACCGGATCGCGCGTGCGCAGGACACGGGTGAACTGGCCCCGGGCGTGGACCTGGAGTTCGCCGCCGAGGTGCTGTGCGGCGCCCTGTACTACCGCAGCCTGCTGTCGGCTCGACCGATCGACGAGGCCGCGGTCGATGGCCTGTTGGACATGTTCATGGCCGCGTACGGGATGGCGGGCCGGGCATCCGGCGGCGCGTAGTGGCCCTGCCCGCCGCCGCCTTGGACACGGCGGGCGTCAGGCGGCGCGGGTCGTCCGCGCGCGGGTGAGGGGCGACGGGCGGCCGCTCCGGTGGTGGTGGGCCCGTCGGACGGCGAACGGCGCGGACAGTCCCGTCAGCGCGAACAGCACCCCCACGACGTACCAGCCGGGACGGCCCCAGGTGATGCAGAGCGCGATGAGGAGCCCCGGGCCGAGGGCCTCGGCGAGCCCCGCACCCAGGCCGAAGACTCCCAGGTACTGGCCGGTGGCGTGGGATGGAGCGAGGGCGAAGGAGACTTCGAACCCGGCTGCGGAGTGCCACAGTTCGCCGAGCGTGTGGACGACCACGGCGGCGATGAGCAGCATCGCGGCGGCCCGTGCCGGTACGCCGGCGGCCAGCGGGACCATCGAGCAGGAGACGAGGAACGCCACCCCGGCCCGGCGGTAGGCGTGGCCGCCCGCGGTCGGGGAGTCGACGCCGCGGCCGACCCGCACCTGGAGGGCCACGACCATGACCGTGCCGGTGAGCATGGTGCCCGAGATGAGCCAGTGCGGCGCCTCGGTGGCATTGACCAGCCAGAGCGGGATGGCGACGGTGAGCACCTTGAACTGGATGGCCATGACGCCGTCCACGGCGGTGAGCAGCAGATAGGGGCGGTCTCGCAGGGCGCCCCAGCGGGGCCCCGCGACAGGCTCGGCGACGGGCGCGACCGGCGGGAGGAGGAACAGGAGCGCGGCGGCGACCAGGAAGGCGACGGCGTTCCCGACGACCATGAGCTGGTACGCGGTGACGGTGCCCACCTGCACGACCCAGCCCGCGGCCAGGGCCCCGAGCGAGACACCGACGTTGGTCACGGCACGGAGGTAGGCCCGGAACGCCTGCGGCCGGGCCCCGCCGTAGTGCCGGATGAGCGGGGAACGCGCGGCCGTTCCCGCGGCCTTCGCGCCGGTGGCCGCGCAGACGGCGAGCACGAACGGCCAGAAGCTGTCGGCCAGGACGAAGGCGGCCGTGGTCAGGGCCTGGATCAGGAGGGTGGCCAGGTAGACACCGCGCGCTCCGTACCGGTCCGCCAGATGGCCCACCGCGACACCCAGGGCCAGCGCGACGATCCCGGCGATGCCGAGTCCGAGTCCCACCCGACCGGCCGGAAGGTGGACGGCCTGCGTGAAGTACAGGACGCCGGCGGTCAGGTAGAGGCCGCTGCCGACGGTGTAGACGAAGTTCGAGGACGCGAGGACGCGCTGCGGTCCGGTGTCCGGGATCAGGCGGGGCATGGCGGAACTCCACGTCACGGGGCAGGAGGTGCAGGAGGTAAGGACCCCTAGAGCTTGTTGCATATTACTTGCAAGAGCAAGAGGCTCGCCGCGAACGGAGGGATCTTTGGGTCCACCCCTGTCCGCCCCGGCTTCCCGTTCGACACGAAGGGGCCCTGAATCGTCGGGCAGTTGTGACGTTCGGGGCGGGCCGCCGGGGTGGTCGGCGCCAGGTGAAGCGCGCACGCGGTGAAATACCCTCTGTCGCCGCTCGCCGACTGACCGTACGCTGACAAGTCCTGGAACTTCGGGCGTGATTGACGGGGGGAACGTCATGTCCTGGGATCAGCACGGATCAGGTGACCACTTCGTGGTTCCACCGATGCCGACGGCACCGCCACCCGCTCCGGCGGACCCGTGGCGGGCCGTCGCGGTGGCACTGCTCAACCTCTCGGGACTCGGACTCGGGTACGCCGTCCTGCGGCGCTGGGTTCTGATGGCCGTGTGCTGGGTCGCCACGGCCATCCTGCTCCTGGTGGCCCTGCCGGCGGACCCGGACGGTGTCCCGGGCGCTGCGGTCGTGATCTACGTTCTCTTCCTGCTGCTCGCCGCCGCCCACGGCGCCTCGGTCGGCCTGCGGACGCGCTTGGCGCTGCTGCCCGGTGCCCTGATCGCGGCGGTGCTCGGCATCGTGCTGCTGGCCGTCCCTGCCGGTGGAGTCGCCCTGTACGGCGACGCTCGCGACGAAGCCACCGAACAGATGCTGCTGGACCGGCTGGAGCGGGCGGACCACCTGGTCGAGCAGTCCGGGAAGCAGCCGTTCCGCACGGTCGAGGCCGACTACCGCCGGGCCCTCGCCGTCTACGACGGGCTCAGCGACGACCACGCGGGCTCACGCGCGGCCCGGCAGGTCCCCGACCGGCTCAGGACGTA
Source organism: Streptomyces sp. NPDC048643 (assembly GCF_040650615.1). Taxonomy (NCBI): domain Bacteria; kingdom Bacillati; phylum Actinomycetota; class Actinomycetes; order Kitasatosporales; family Streptomycetaceae; genus Streptomyces; species Streptomyces sp. NPDC048643. The sequence goes on along the minus strand of NZ_JBEZHO010000005.1, from coordinate 106,270 downwards.
CTACTCCACGGTCGCCGCGCCCTACGAGCAGAAGGACTACTGCGCCGCCGTACCTCCGCTGAAGTACCTCCGTACGGTCCCGCGCGCGATCGCGAAGAAGGAGCTGGGGAATCTGACCACCTGGCCCGACGACCGGCTGGCCACCTCGCTCTACAGCTGCGCGGCGGCGTCGCTCAGTGCCGGGGCGGGCGACTGGACGACGCAGTTCGGCGAACTCCTGTCGACGTTCCCGGAGTCCGAGCAGGCGGGCAAGGTGGAACCCGCCGTGCGGGACGCGGTCGACAAGACGGTCAAGTCGGTGGGCGGTGACGACCCCTGTGCGGCGGTCGCCCGGTTGGAGACCCTCAGTACCCAGGTGCGGGGGCTGCACGGTGAGCAGGCCGGGCTGGACGACACTTTCGGCAAGGACGCCGACAGGGCGGCGCGGAGCGCGAGTTCGGGTACGTACGCCTGCGGGGTGGACCAGTACAAGGGCGCGAAGTACGCCGAGGCCGTCACCACGATGAACGACTTCGCCAAGAGCAACCCGCACGACAGGAACCGGGCGCGCGCGCGGAAGATCGCCATCGCCGCCGAGGTGGCCCAGACGGTACCCGCGGCCGGCAAGCGGCTGCCGGGCACGGCCTCGGGCGGCAGCATCGCCGTGACCGTCAAGAACGACAGCCCCGACGACATCACGGTCCTCTACACCGGACCCGTGACCGGCAGCTTCACCCTCAAAGGCTGCGGAAAGTGCTCCACCTACTCGCTCGGCAGCACCATCACCATCGGCTTCAAACCGTGCAGCGACAGCGGCAGGAACTACCCCCAGAAGACCATCCGCCTCCCCGTCGGCACGACCTACTTCGTCCACAAGTCCCACACCGCGACGGGCAAGACCCCGGCCTCGGACACGGCGAAGCTGCGGCCGGGCTACGTGTACACCGAGTGTGCGTATACGACGAGTTACGGGTACTGACTCCGGGCACCGACCGGACTCGGGCTCCGAGCGCCTCAGCCTCTCTGTCCCCTCAGAGCTGCCGCGAGGCCCATCGCGAAGTGGCGGCCACTCCGGCGGTGGCGGCCGGGGCGGCGGCCACTCCGGGAAGCGCGCTCAGGACCGTTGCCCCGAGCCCGGCCGCCAGAGCCGCACGCCGGGCCGGTCCGCTGCGTCGCGGCATGCGTTCATCCATGGTGCGCCCCAAGTCCGGGAGAAGTGCGGGTGATCGAGCGGGGCGGACATACAGGGTGAGGCGCCCGGCGGATTCGCCCCGGACGGGGTACGCGGCCGCCCGCACGGCGCGCAACAGCCCCGGAGCACGGCAGCCCGGTTCCGTAGCCCGCCAGACCCGCAGACCCTCCGCACCTCGGGCACGCCGGGCACGCGACCCGCCGCACGCGCAGCACCGGAAGCACCTCCGACGCGCCGCACTCACCAGGCATGTTCGTGTCCGCGCGGACCGCCGAAGCCAGCAGCGCGGGAGCACTCTCGCCCTATACCCGGATCATGCCAGTTCACGGCGAGTCGAACGCTTTGGGTAGTTGGCCTGCAACGCGTCGGTACGCACCAAGCAGAGGGCAGCCGGTACGCCGCCTCCCTCGATCTCTTTCTCGGTGGCCGGGCACGCGGTGGGCCGAGCGGTTCCGCCGTCCGATCGCTTCACCCCTCAGCCGCGGAGCCCGTGAAGTCCGGTCACGCAAGAGGCACTTGGGGGAGGGCAAGGGCGCGCGGGGCCATGCCTCTCCGTCCGTCCTCTCGGCACGAACCACCTCGGGGCGTCGTCATCAGCCTGTCCGCGTGATCGCCCCACCCTTGACCCCGGCCTGTTCGCCTCCTAAAGTCCTCGCACCTTTTGAGGTACATCGATTAACCAGTCGTTAACCGCTTGGTTGGAGACAACCGCTGTGCGCTCTTCGCTGACCCGGCGCGGCCTTCTCGCCGCCGGCTCCGGCCTGGCTACGGCCGCCGCCCTGCCCGCTCTGTCCGGCTGCTCGTCACTGGCCTCGGCGGACTCCGATCCGGACACCCTCGTCATCCACACACAGCTCGGCACGACCGCGCCGGGCTCCCCCACCTATCTGTCGGCCCTGGACCGGTTCCGCAAGGAGAACCCCGGGCTGAAGGTCAAGAACCTCGTCAACGGCGACGACCTCGGCCAGGTCTACGAGACCTCACGGCTGGCCCGTAAAGAGGCCGACGTCGTCATGGTCAACCTCTACGACAAGACGCTGGCCTGGACGGACGTCGACGCGACCGTGGACGTGGCGCCGTACCTCGACTCCTGGGGGCTGCGCGAGCGCGTCCTGCCCACCGCGCTGTCCGCCTGGACCGACGGCAAGGACCGGCTGCGGGCCTTCCCCTACTTCGCCACGAACTGGCCGGTCGCCTACAACCGCGCGCTGCTCGACCGGGCCGGCGTCGACGAGATACCCGCCACGGGCGACCAGCTCGTCGCGGCCGCCCGCAAGCTGCGGGCCAAGGGAATCGCTCCGGTCACCGTCGGCGGCAACGACTGGACCGGGCAGAAACTCCTGGCCCAGATCATCCAGACGTTCCTCTCCCAGGACGAGGCCCGGCACGTCTACACGACCGGCGACTTCTCCGGCCGGGGCGCCCGCGAGGGCATCCAGTACTTCGTGGACCTGCGGGACGCGGGCGTCTTCGCGGACAAGGCCCAGGGGCTGACGTCCGACTCCATGACCACGCAGTACAACACCCGGTCCGCGGCGATCCAGTCGGCGATGTCCTCCGCCCTGGCGAAGGTGCCGGAGGCCGTGGCGCGGCACACCGAGGTGGGCGGCTGGCCGCTGGCCGAGCGGTCGGCCCACGAACGCCCCACCATCATCCGCGCCTTCACCCTCATCGGTTTCTGGATCAGCCCGAACGGCGTCCGCAAGATCGAGCACGTGGAGAAGTTCCTGCGGTTCATGTACCGGCAGGACACCGTGGCGCGCTTCGTGAAGGAGAGCGGCCGCGACATGGCGCTGCGCACGGACGCCGTCAGCGGTGACTTCCCGCTGGTCGCGGCGGCGCAGCGGCTCGGCTCCGAGGTGAGTCAGGTGCTGCTGCCCGACGTGTACGTGCCGCCGGCCGCGGCGCAGCCGCTGATCACCGCGACCAGTACGTCCTTCACGCGCGGCACGAGCGCGGCCCGGGTCCGCGCCACGCTCGAAGCCGCCTACCGGTCCGCATGAGCCGGCCGCCCGCCTCCATCGTTTCCGCCGAGCAGTTCCCGGGAGTCACCGCATGACGACGCTGACGACGACACCGGACGGTACCGCGGTCCGCCGCTCCGCACCGCCCGCCCCTCCAGCCGCGGCAGGCCGCGCCACCCGGCAGGGCGGCACCGTGCTCGCCGTGCCCGCGCTGGTCTGGTACCTCGTGTTCATGGTCGGGCCGATGATCGCCATCTTCGTGATCGCGGCGTTTCACTGGCCGGGCATGCTCCAGCCGGTGTCCTTCGCGGGACTCGGCAACGTCCGTACGGTGTTCGCCGATCCCGTGTTCTGGGACGCCACGCGCAACACGGCGGTCCAGCTCGCCGTCGCGCTGCCGGTGATGATCGTGTGCGCCTACATGCTGGGCTACTACGTGGCGCAGCGGCCGCCGGGGCACAAGGTCATCCGCTATCTGCTGTTCATACCGGGGCTGATCTCGACCCCGGCGAAGGCGATGGTGTTCTACGCGGCCCTGTCGCCGGACGGTCTGGCCAACGGCGCGTTGCAGGGGATGGGCCTCGGTTCGCTGACCGACGCGTGGCTGGCGTCGCCGTCGACTGCCCTCGGCTGTCTGATCGCCCTGGACGTCTGGGGCGGAATCGGTTTCACCGCGGTGCTGTTCGCCGCCCGCCTCGGCAGCGTGCCCGACGAGCTGGGCGAGGCGGCCCAGTTGGACGGAGCGGGGCACTGGCGCACCATGTGGGCGGTCCACTTCCCCGTGATCCGTGACTACGTGGGTGTCGTGACGATGCTCCAGTTCCTGTGGACGCTGTTCGGCTCGGCGCAGCACGTGCTGCTGCTCACGCAGGGCGGCCCGGGGACCTCGTCCACCACCCTGTCGTTCCTCGTCTACCAGAAGGCGTTCATCGCGGCGGACCTCGGCTACAGCCAGACCGTCGGTGTCGTCCTCTTCCTCGCCGGGCTCGTCGGCCTCCTGGCGATCCGCCGCGTCTTCCGCCAGACCTACTGATTCGGAGCAGCACAGAATGAAGCTCGGCAAGCGCTGGCTCCCGGCCCATGTCCTGGTGTGGACGTACGCGGTGCTGCTCGTCATCCCGCTCTACTACTTCCTCGCCTCGGCCTTCAAGACCAACGACGAGATCTTCGCGCACCCCCTGGCGCCTCCCACGTCCTTGGGTCTCGGCAACTTCCGGACCGCCTTCGACAGCGCCGACCTGGGCCTGTCGGTCGTCAACTCGGCCGTGGTGACGCTGTTCTCCCTAGCCCTGACCCTGCTGCTCGCCGTGCCGGCCGCGTTCGCGATCGCCCGGTCGACGGGGCGTTCGGCCGCGGTGATCGAGCGGGTCTTCTCGCTGGGGTTCCTCATCCCCACGTTCGCCGCGCTGTTCCCCACCTTCCTGCTCGCGGCGGCGACCGGGCTGTTCCACACCCGGACGTTCATGGTGCTGTTCCTGCCGGCGACGGCGATGCCGCTGTCCGTGGTGATCCTCGTCCAGTTCATGCGGACGATCCCCCGGGAGATGGAGGAGGCCGCACGGCTGGACGGGGCGTCGACCTTCGCCGTACTGCGGCACATCTACACGCCGATGTGCCTGCCCGGTATCGCCACCGTGCTGCTGCTGAACTTCCTGACCTTCTGGAACGAGTACCTGTACTCGCTGGTCATCATCGGCCCCGACCCCTCGCAGCGCACGGTCCAGGTCGCGCTGCCGACGCTGAAGTCGATCACCGGCACGGACTACGGGGTGCTGACGGCGGGCACCGTCCTGACGCTGATCCCGGTCTGGGTCGTCTACACGATCCTCCAGAAGCGCATGCAGCAGGCCCTGGTCAGCGGGGCGGTGAAGATGTGAGCGCCTCCACCGAGGAGACGGGCCGGCGTCCCACCATCAAGGCGGTCGCGGCGGCGGCCGGTGTGTCGACCGCCGCGGTCTCCCAGGCCTTCAACCACAAGGGCCGCCTCTCGGAGGCGACGCGGCGACGGATCCTCGACGCGGCGCTGGAACTGGGCTGGTCGCCCAGCGCCCCCGCCGCCGCCCTGCGCAACGCCCGTACGCGCAGCCTCGCCCTGGTGGTCCGGCGGCCCACCGACGTGCTCGGCGCGGACCCGCACTTCAGCGAGCTGATCACCGGCATAGAGGGCGAACTCGCGCCGCGCGGCTACGGGTTGCTGCTGCACCTGGTCAGCGGCCCGCAGGAGGAGCACGCGCTGTACGAGCGGCTCGCCGCCGAGGGCCGGGTGGACGGTGCGGTACTGACCGACGCCCGCGACGACGACGCGCGGCCCGCGCTGTTGGCCCGGCTGAAACTGCCGGCGGTCCTGCTCGGATCGCCGGACGGCAGGGCCGTCCTCCCCCGGGTCGGCCTGCTCGACCAGGGAGCGGGCATCGAGGAGGTCGTCGCGCATCTGCTGGGGCTCGGGCACCGGCGTGTCGCGTACGTCGCGGGACCCGCGGAACTCCAGCACACCCGGCTGCGCGGGGCCGCCTTCGAGACGGCGTTGCGCGCGGCGGGGCTGCGCCCCTTCGCCGTCCTGCACACCGACTTCACCGAGCGTTCCGCGGTCGCGGCGACGCAGGCCCTGCTCGACGCCGACGGCCGCCCCACCGCCGTCGTCTACGCCAACGACTCCATGGCCGTCTGCGGCATCGGCACCGCGCAGCGTGCCGGGCTGAGCGTCCCGCGCGACCTGTCGGTCGTCGGCTACGACAACCTGCCGCTCGGCCGCTGGCTGCACCCCCGCCTGACCACGGTGGACCAGCGGGTCCAGGAGGTCGGCGCGGCGGCCGCCCGCATGCTGCTCGCCCTGTGCGGCGAGGCGGTCGAGGACACCCCGCTGGCCGGACGCCCCCGTCTGGTGGTCCGCGAGTCCACCGGGCCCGCGCCCGCCGGCTGACAGCACGACCCCGCTCCGCCGCCCGTGGGCGGCGGAGCCGCACCACGCACCCGCAACCATTGAGAAGGACCATGCGACGCCACAGCGCCCAGCTCACCCACGACTCCACCGTCCTGCCCTGGCTCGGTGCCAACTTCTGGTCCCGCACCGGCGGTCCGCTGATGTGGCGGAACTACGACCCGAAGATCGTCCGTGAGGAACTCGGTGTGCTCCGCGAGCACGGGCTGACGATGACCCGGTCGTTCTTCTACTGGCCGGACTTCCACCCCGAGCCGCACCGGATCGACGACGCACTCTGCGAGCGTTTCGAGGACTTCCTCGACGCGCATCGGGAGGCGGGCATGGGGACCGTGCCCACATTCATCGTCGGGCACATGTCCGGGGAGAACTGGGACCCGGTCTGGCGGGGCGGCCGCGATCTGTACGAGGACGTGTGGATGGTCGGCCGCCAGGCGTGGTTCGTGTCGCGGATGGCCCGCCGCTTCAAGGACCACCCGGCGGTCACCGGCTGGCTGATCACGAACGAGATGCCCGGCTACGGACGTGTCTACCAGGTGGACCCGCCCTCCTCGGACGTGGTGACGGCGTGGGCGCAGGCCATGTGCAACGCGGTGCGCGCCACTGGCGCCACGCAGCCGGTGTCCCTGGGCGACGGCGCCTGGGGCATCGAGGTGACCGGTCGCGACAACGGCTTCTCGCTGCGGGACACCGCCGAGTACGTCGACTTCGTGGGCCCGCACGTGTACCGCTCGGACACCGACCGGCCGCGCCAGCACTACCGGGCCGCGTTCGAGTGCGAGCTGGCCGCGGTGACCGGACAGCCCGTCGTGCTGGAGGAGTTCGGCCTCTCCACCGACACGGTCTCGGCGCGCAACGCGGGCGTCTACTACCGCCAGACCCTGCACAACTCGCTGCTCGGCGGGGCCACCGGCTGGATCGCCTGGAACAACACCGACTACGACGACCTCTGGGACCAGTCCCCCTACGACCACCACCCCTTCGAGATGCACTTCGGCATCACCGACTCGACCGGCGCCCCCAAGGAGCCGCTCCGCGAGATCGCCACCTTCGCCGACGTGTTGCGCGCCGTGGACTTCGCGGGCTGCTCCCGCGCCGACGCGGACGCCGCACTGGTCGTGCCCGCCTTCCTGGAGCGCGGATACCCCTACAGCCGGGCCGCCGACCGGCCGCTGATCTTCACGTCCCTGCACCAGAGTTACGTCACCGCGCGCGCCGCCGACCTGCCCGTGGCGTTCACCCGCGAGGCCGACCGCCTGCCCGGGGACGCGTCGCTGTACCTGCTGCCGGCCACCCGCCAGCTCACCACCCGCACCCGCCGGGAACTCGCCCGACGGGCAGCGGCGGGCGCCACCGTGTACCTGTCGTTCTGCTCCGGCGAGCACCCCGCGACCCGCGGCCCCTGGTTCGACGACCTCGACGGACTGTTCGGCGTTGAGCTCCAGTTGTCGTACGGGGTGGCCGAACCGATCCTCGACGACGTGCTGGAGATGACGTTCACCGAGGACTTCGGCGGACTGCGCGCGGGCGAGGTGCTGCGCCTGCCGGTGGCGGGGAACGAGGACAGCCGCGCCTATCTGCCCGTCGAGCCGCGCGGCGCCCGGGTCGTCGCCGTCGACGCCCACGGCCGTCCCGCGCTGCTGGTGAACGAGACCGGCACGGGCCGCACGGTCCTCGCCACCTATCCGCTGGAGCACATGGCCGCCCGCACCGCGCACGCGAACCCGGACGCGACGCACCGGCTGTACGCGGCGCTCGCGCAGGTGGCGGGGGTCCACCGTCCGGTCACGGTCGCCGATCCGCACGTCGCGGCGGACGTCCTCGCGCACACCGACGGGCGGCGTTTCGTCTGGCTCGTCAGCCAGAGCCCCGAACCGCTCACCGTGTCCCCCGTCAGCGACGGCACGCTGCACGACCTGCGGTCCGGCGCTCAGGTGTCGGACGTGACGATCGACGGCTACGGCGTCACGGTCCTGGAACTGCGATGACCCCTCCCCCGTACCGCGATCCGGTGTACCGCGATCCGTCGGCCCCGGTGCCGGAACGCGTCCGCGACCTGCTGGGACGGATGACGCTGCCGGAGAAGGTCGGCCAGGTCAACCAGCGCCTGTACGGCTGGCACGCGTACGAGCGCGCCCCGGGCGGCCACCGGCTCACGGACACCTTCCGCGACGAGGTGAGCGCCTTCGGCGGCATGGGCGCGCTGTACGGACTCCAGCGCGCCGACCCGTGGTCCGGGGTCGGATTCGAGGACGGTCTCGACGCGCGCGACGGCGCCCGGACGGCCGAGACGGTGCAGCGGCACGTCCGGGAGAACACGCGGCTCGGCATTCCGGTGCTGCTGGTCGAGGAGATGCCGCACGGCCATCAGGCCCTCGACGGGACGGTGCTGCCGGTGAACCTGGCGGCGGGTGCCACCTGGGATCCGCCGTTGTACGCGGAGGCGGTGGCCGGCGCCGCCGCGGAGCTACGGGCCCGTGGTGCGCACCTCGCCCTGGTCTCGGCCCTCGACGTGGTGCGGGACCCGCGCTGGGGGCGCACCGAGGAGTGCTTCGCCGAGGACCCGTACCTCGCGGCCCGGATGACCGAGGCGGTGGTCGAGGGCGCGCGGGCGTCCGGGATCGGCGTGGTGCTCAAGCACTTCGCGGGGCAGGGTGCCTCGGTCGGCGGACGCAACAGCGCCGCCACGGAGTTGGGGGCCCGGGAGCTGCACGAGATCCATCTGGCGGCGGCCCGGGCCGGTGTGTCGGCGGGCGCGGCCGGGGTGATGGCCGCCTACAACGAGTTCGACGGTCTGCCCTGTGTCGCCAACCGGTATCTGCTCACCGAACTGCTGCGTGACCGCTGGGGGTTCGAGGGCGTCGTGATGGCGGACGGCGGCGCGATCGACCGGCTGGTCCGACTGACGGGCGATCCGGTGGCCGCGGGGGCCCGTGCGCTCGACGCCGGCTGTGATCTGAGCCTGTGGGACGCTTCGTTCGCGCGTCTCGCCGAGGCCCTCGACCGCGGGCTGGTCGCGGAGGAGCGGCTCGACGCGGCGGTGACGCGCGTACTGTCGTTGAAGTTCCGGCTCGGACTGTTCGAGGACGCGGCGTCGGCCTTGACGGAATCGAGTGGCGGGACCGCCGGCACCGCCTTCAAGGGGCGGGTTCACAAGGGAAGTTCGGCCGGACCAAATGGTCTCCCCGATCCGGGTGACGTGTCCGACCTCGTCGACCTGGCCGGTCTCGGTGAGCGCATCGCGCGCGCCTCGGTCACCCTCCTCGTGCACGAGGGCGATGTCCTGCCGCTGTCCCCCGGCACGAGCCGGATCGCCGTGCTCGGCCCGAACGCCGATGCCGTCGCCCCCCTGCTCGGCGACTACACGGCACCGCAGCGGCCGGGCACCGGTGTCTCCATCCTCCAGGGGATCCGCGCGGCGGCCGCACCGGGAACCGAGATCACGTACACCGAGGGGTGTGCCCTGGTGGGGGACGACGTCTCGGAGGTGGCCGCGGCGGCCGGTCTCGCGGCCGCCGCTCAGGTCGCCGTACTGGTCCTCGGCGGGTCGAGCGCCCGCTCCGGGGACACCGTCTTCGACACCAACGGCGCGGCACTCACTGGGTCGGGGCCGCCCTCCGGCATGACGTGCGGCGAGGGCGTCGACCTCGCGGACCTGGCGCTCCCGGCCGGCCAACGGGCTCTGCTGGACGCCGTGTCCGCGACGGGGACGCCCGTCGTCGTGGTCCTGGTGCAGGGCCGCCCGCACGCGGTCCCCGCTCCCCGGAGCCGCACGTGGGCCCTGCTGAGCGCCTGGTACCCGGGCCCTCGCGGTGGCCGCGCGGTGGCCGACGTACTGTTCGGCAACGCCGAGCCCCGGGGCCGGCTGCCGGTGTCGGTGCCGCGTTCCGCCGCGCACCTGCCCGTGTTCTACAACGGCAAGGACCACCGGTACCGCGGCTACGTCGACCAGAGCGCCGAGGCACGGCACGCGTTCGGCCACGGCCTGTCGTACACCACTGTCGAGTACGGGATGCCACGGCTGTCCCGGGACCGGGTCACCGCGGGCGCGCCGCGGCTCGTCTGCCGGGTCACGGTCCGCAACACGGGCGCCCGGACGGCCCACGAGACGGTGCAGTTGTACGTGCGCAGGCTGTCCGGCGGCACGGCATGGCCGCGGGTCCGGGAGCTGCGCGGTTTCGTGCGGCTCGACATCGCACCGGGGGCGGAGGCGGAGGCGGTGTTCGCGATCGGCCCCGACACGCTGGCCTCGGTGGGCCGGGACCACGAAGGCGTGGTCGAGGCGGGGGCGGTCGCCCTGGAGACGGGGCCCGCCTCCGACCGGACCCAGGCGGCTCGGCTGGAGATCGGCCCCTCCTCGGGGTGACGTCGGGCGGCGTGCGGTGGGCGGAACCGGCGGGTGCCGGAGAGACAGGCGCCCCTGGCGCGGATACCCCACAACGCACGCCGCGACGGCGGTCAGAGGTCCGGCAACTCCTCGTAGAAGCCGCCGAAGCCACGGTCCAGGTCGACCAGGTGGATCTCCAGGATCCAGTGGAGGAGTCGTCCCGCCTCGTCCGTGCGGCGCAGGGGCCTGTCGTTGGCGGGCACGATGTGGGAGTCGACGTCCTGCCAGTCGTTGTGCTCGGGCGGGAACTCTCCGACCAGGTGGCCCGCGTGCCGGCCGCCCAGCGTCCAGCCCGCCTCCACGGCCAGCCGTTCGACCTCGGCGTAGAGCTGTTCGCCGGTGATGTCCGGGTCCGCCTCGAAGACCCGGCGCCCCGCTGCGAAGACGGTGGCCAGGTCGTCGCACAGGCGGTGCTTGACCGGGTCGTCGCCGAGCACGAAGGTGCGCCCCGAAGTCGGCCTCGAACTCCTCGAAGATCGGACCGAAGTCGGCGAAGACGATGTCGTCGGCGCCGATGACCAGGTCCGGCGGGTTCTCCCGGTAGGGCAGCAGGGTGTTCGGTCCGGACCGCACGATGCGCCTGTGCCAGTAGTGGGTGGTCCCGAACATCTCGTTCGCCAGGTCGCGGATCCTGTCGCTCACCGCGCGTTCGCGCTGCCCCGCCGCAACCAGGCGCCTCGTCTCGATCTCCGCGAACAGGGCCGCCGCCTTGTCCTGGGCGTCCAGCAGCCGCGCGGCGCGCGTGGGTTCGTCCGTCACGTCGCCCACGGTGGGAGGTCGGGCCCGGTGGCTACCACTGGTACGGGAGGTACTTTCCGTCGAGGGTGACGACGACGCGGTCACCCGCGGGGTCGGGAACGCGGCGGACGTCGAGACGGAAGTTGATGGCGCTCATGATGCCGTCGCCGCACTGCTCGTGGATCAGTTCCTTGATGGTGGGTCCGTAGACCTGGACCACCTCGTAGAGGCGGTAGATCGTGGGGTCCACGGGGACGGCCGCGTCCAGGGCTCCCCTGGTCGGCTGGAGCTGGAAGGCGAGGGCGGCGTCGTCACCGAGTTCGAGGAGTGCCGCGGCCGTCGACGCCGAGTCCTTGTCCATGGGGTGCTGGCCGAGCAGGGCCGCCGTGGTCCAGGCGAGCGGTTTGCCGACGGCGTCGGCCAGTTGCGCCCAGGTGACTCCCGTCCTCACCTTGGCCTGTCGGACGGCTTCGGCGGCTTCGTGCTTGCTGAGCATGCATGTCTCCGTTCCCGGACCGCGCTCCTCGCGACACGCCGCCCAGCGTAGGAGTTCGCTCCCGGCCCGACAATGGCGCGCACGGAAGGGGGACTTCGGGACCCGGCCGTTGAACTGGCCCTTTCCACGCGTCACTTGTCGTCGTCACCTGCTGCTGACATCTCCGGCCGCGCGCACGACCGTGCACCTCGGTCACCCGCGTCCGTCGAGGTCCCACAGTGCCGACTCCGCGGCGCGCAGGTGCCGTTGGACCGGGCCGAAGGAGATCAGCCCGCTGCCGGCACCCGCGTACTCCCCTGTCGCGCGGGCGAGTTCGTCCCTGGACCGGCGCAGCACGCTCTCGTGTCCGACGGCCGCCGCCGCCCGGGCCAGCAGACACCACAGGGCCTCCTGGAGCAGGTCGTGGGGCGGCCTGGGGACGGAGGCGAGCGCCCGGCGGGCCTGCTCGGTCGCGCCCTCGCCCGCCAGCAGCAGGGGCCGCACCCACGGTTCGTACGGGCCGGGGTCGATGCGGCGGAGGCTGCCGGGTCGGGGGAGCTCGTCACCGCGCAGGACCGGGACGAGGGCGACCAGCGCGGATGCGCCGAGGGCGAGGCCGGGCATGCCGCAGTCCGCGGTGGCCGCGAGCGTCTGCGCGTAGTGCGGCCGGGCCGCTTCCCAGCCGTCGGTCTCACAGGTACGCAGGGACCGGTACCAGGAGGTGAACACCGTTGCCAGCGGGCGTTCGTGACGGTGCGCCAGGCGGTCGACCGCGTCGGCCTCCTCGTCGGCGGTCGTCAGGTGGCCCAGGGCACCGAGCGCCTGGACGCGCACGAGGCGCCCCAGGATCTCGTGGCTGGGCAGGCCGTGTCCGGCGGCGAGGGTGGTCAGTTCGTCGCCGAGGGACGCGCGCCGCGCGGCCAGGCCACAGCTGCCGAAGGCCTGCATGAACGCGCCGTTCAGGGCGAAGGCCAGCAGGGCGGGGTCGCCCAGCCCGCGGGCGAGCCGGACCGCCTCGTCGGCGGACCGTTCGGCGCGCGTGCGCCAGGGTTCGGCCGCCGGCTCCGTACCGGCGAGCGGGAGCGGTCCGTCGGCGGCCGCGTCGCCGCGCGACTCCACCGCCACGACCGACAGCAGCCGCGCCCGTAGCGCGGGCGACGTGTCGGCGCCGAGCTCCGCGGCACCGCGTGCGGCGGCCCGCACCAGCGCGGCGGCGTCCTCCGGGTCGTCGGCGCGGGTCCACACCGCCGGGACGTCGTAGGAGCCGATGACGCGGGCGGCCAGGTCCGCGTCGCCGGTGGCGCCCGCCGCCGCGACGACGGCTCCGCGGTGCTCGCGCGCCTCCTCCAGTCCCTCCGCCCCGGTCACGGCCAGCTCGCGCAGCAGGCCGGCGGTGGCGTGCAGCCGCGCCCGCGACCGGGCCGGTACGGACCGCTCCCACGCGGCGGCCGCCCGCCCCCACACCCCGTCGGTGACGCCCGAGCCTGCCGGGTCCGCGGTCCGGGCGTCCGCCGCGCCCTTCAGGATGCGCTCCTCCGCCCGGGCCAGCGCCGGGCCGGGGTCCATCCCCAGGTCGTCGGCGAGGGTCTGCCGGGCGCGTCGCAGCACGGCCAGCGCGTCGCCGCGCCGCCCGGAGCGGTCGAGGGCGGTGGCCAGCAGGACCCAGCCGTCCTCCCGCCAGGGGTGTGCCGCGACGTGGGACTCCAGGTCCGGAACCGCGTCGCGGGCGGCCCCGGTGGCGATCAGCGCGTCGGCCCGTCCCTCGATCGCCCGGAGCCGCAACGACTCCAGCCTCGCCCGCTCCGGCGCCGCCCAGCGGGCCTGCGGGAAATCGGCCAGCGCGGGTCCCCGCCACAGGGAGAGCGCCTCGTCCCAGACGGCGACCGCGGTGTGCGGGGCGGCGGCGCCGGCCCGCGCCGCCGTTTCCTCGAACCGTCCCGCGTCCACCGCGTCACGGCTCACGCGCAGCACGTATCCGGGGCCCTGGGTGACGAGCAGGGTCGGCGGCCGGCGCGTGGGGCGCTCGGGTTCCAGGGCGCGGCGGAGTGCGGCGACGAAGGTACGTACGGCTCCGACGGCACCCTTGGGCGGACCGTCCTCCCACAGGTCGGCGACGAGCCGGTCGACCGGTACGACGCGGTTGCGGGCCACCAGGAGCCTGCCCAGCACCTCACGGTGGCGCGGGGCGCCGAGCGGCATCGGGGCTCCCTCGTCGTCCCAGGCCGCCACCGGCCCCAGCAGTCCGAACTGCACACCCACCGCACGGCCCTTCCGCGAGCCCGCGGCCCCGAGGCCGGGAACTCACTCATCGATCGCTGATCCGGCGCCCGCAGCCTGGACGACGTCCGGGAGATCCCGGACGGACCGGCAGCCGGCGGACCGGTTCGGGCCGATCGGCGCGGGGCGCGTCCGTGCCCGGTCGTCCGGCCCCGGACCACCAACCCTGCCACGAGCACCTGGAGCAGTTGTGACATCCCTGAGCATCCCCGGATTCGCCCAGCACCGCGTGCGGGTCGACGACGGCGTCTCCCTGCACGCGGCGGTCGGCGGCAGCGGGTCGCCGGTCGTGCTGCTGCACGGCTTTCCGCAGACGCACCTGATGTGGCGGCACGTCGCCGCCGACCTCGCCGCCGACCACACGGTCGTCTGCCCCGACCTGCGCGGCTACGGCGCCAGTGACAAGCCCGCCGAGACCGGTCCCGAGGTGTACTCCAAGCGCACCATGGCGAGCGACGTCGTCCGCCTCGCGGCGGAGCTCGGACACGAGCGCTTCGACCTGGTCGGCCACGACCGTGGCGCCCTCGTCGCCTTCCGCGCCGCCCTGGACCATCCGAGGACGGTGACCCGCGTCGCCGTCCTGGACGTGCTGCCGACCCTCGACATGTGGGACGCGCTGCACGGCGTGTCCGCCGCGGTCGGTTTCCACCTCTACCTGATGGCTCAGCCGCCCGGTCTGCCCGAGCGGATGATCGAGGGCGCGCCCGACGCGTTCTTCGGCCACTTCCTCGACGTGTGGGCCGACGACCCCGGCGCGGTCCCCTCCGACATCCGGCGCCACTACCTCGACGCCTGCGCCGCGGCGGTGCCGTCGATCGTCGCCGACTACCGGGCCTCCGCCGGCGTCGACGTCGACCACGACCGTGCCGACCGGGCGGCCGGGAACCGGCTGGCCCTGCCCGTGACCGTGCTCCAGCAGGACTGGGGTGCCGCGCTCGGCTTCCAGGCCGAGAAGCTCTGGAGCGCCTGGGCACCGGACCTGCGCCATCGCACGGTGGACTGCGGGCACTTCATGGCGGAGGAGGACCCCGAGCTGATCTGCGCCGAGATCCGCGCGCTCGGCGAGCGCTGACGCCGGGTCACGGGCACGGCGCCGTCAGCCGGGATCCTGGGGCACGAAGCCCAGGTCGACGGGTGTCGTGGGCGGGCCGTCGCGTCGTACGGCCGCCAGCAGGTCCGGGAGTTGCGGCGGCCACAACGCCTCGGTGGCCGTCGACAGCTCGTCCGGCGACCACCATCTCCCCCGGAGGATCCCGTCGGCGGCGTGCGCCCCGCCGAGTTCGCCGGACAGGTCCCGGCGGGGGCCGCGGCTGAGGAAGATGTGTTCGTGCTGCCGCACGGGGACACCGATCCTGGTGAAGTCGTGCTCCCACAGGCACAACAGCGTGCCGTCGAGGGGGATGTCGTCCCAGCCGGTCTCCTCGCGCAGCTCGCGCCGCGCCGCCTGGAGCGGGGTCTCGCCGGGGTCCAGTCCGCCTCCGGGCAGCGCCCAGTGGACGCCGACCTCCACGTTGTCGTACCGGAACATGAACACAGCACCGGCGGGATCCAGCACCACAACTCTGGCCGCCTGCCTGGCAATCCGCATCGGTTCACATTGTCAGAAGGCGCGAGCCGTGTCGATCGACGCCTGGACGACACCTCGATCTATATACTTAGGTGAGGCTAACCTCATATTGCCTGGGTGGATGAAGCGACCGACACCGATACCCGGTTGGCGGCCTGGGCCGACGACGTCCTGGCACACCTCGACGCGCAGGCCCGGCTCGACCAGGACCTCCTCGTCGCACTCGGGCGTGAGCCGAACCTCCGCGAGGAGACCCTGAACCGCATGGCGGAGGCCGTGCGGGCTGCCGCCCTGGGGATCGACGCCGCCGGATGCGCCGCGGCCGCCGGCATTCCCGAACGCCTGCTGCTCAACTGGCAGGCCCTGGAACCCTCGTTCGCGGACGCCATGACCGCGGCGACCGCCCTGAGCCGGTCGAACGGGCACGGCGAGGAGAAGCCGCTCCCGCTGACCCCGCTCGAACTGCGCACGCTGCTCACCGTCATCCGTGCGGGTGCCGCGCTCGGCGCCGCGGCCGCACGCGTCGGTGTGTCACGCCGCCGTCCGGACGAGGCGCGCATACGCCGTCCGGAGGTGAACGCGCTCATTCTCGCGGCCCGCCGCGCCCGGGCACCGAAGTCCGCGCGCCGGAGCGGATCCTCGCCCGGGCACGGTTATCGCCTCCTTCAGGTCGACGGCGACCCGTTCATCGGATAGCCGCCGCGTCGGCGCCCCGGTCGGCGCCGACGCCGGTGGGACCCGGCCCTCACTCCTCGTCGCCCTCCCGCACGGGCCGGGTGAAGTCCGTCACGACGGCGGCGAGTTCTCGTCTGAGCCACAGCGGGAGCTGGTCGCGGTGACGGTCCTCTCCCGCGGTGCCCCGGTCGACGCGGGCGCCGACCTCGGCGCGGCGGACCACGTCATGGTGCCGGGCTGGGTGGCGCGCACCGGCGTCGTGTGCACCACCGACCGGATGCTCCGCGAGCAGCCGCACGGCAGGACGTCACAGGGTCTGAGGGGTGCCCCCGGTTCAGGAGCAGGGGCGGCCCGGATAGTCGTCGCTCTCCGGTACGCCCGCAGCGCGCATCCTGCGGAGGACCTCACACAGGACCGCCTCATCGTCGATGCCGAGCGGGCCGTTGACGTCCCGGTCGAAGACCAGCGTCTCCGTCGCGGTGTGCCAGATCACCCACCTCAGCGGGTCCGGTGACGCGCCCAACTCCGCCTGGGGATCGGTGCCGTGGGTTCGTACGCTCATGCCGTCGCCTCCGCGGTGTCCTGGCCGGCGACGTACGTCGCGACCACCTCGATGTCGCCGATGCGCGAGACCTCCACCGACCGCGGATCGTCCGCGAGCACGGCCAGGTCGGCCCACTTCCCCGGCGTCAGACTGCCCAGACTGTCCTCCCAGCGACAGGCGAAGGCCCCGGCGACGGTGTACGCGCGCAGCGCCTCGTCCACCGTGACGCCCTCGTCCGGGCCGATCGCCCGGCCCGACCCGGAGACCCGCTCGACCATGAACTGCACGGCCCGTAGCGGTGATCCGTCGGTGACGGGCCGGTCCGAGCTGCCCACCAGCGTGATCCCGTGCCGCAGGAAGCCTCTCCCCCGGTAGAGCCAGGGGGCCCGGCCCGCCCCCATGATCGCGGCGTAGTCGTCGCCGAAGGAGCGCAGGAAGTTCGGCTGGACCACGGCGATGACCCCGAGCCGGGCGAACCGCTCCAGTTGGTCGGGCCGGATCAGGCCCGCGTGCTCGATGCGGTGCCGTGCGTCCGGACGCGGCCGCAGGCGCTGGGCGCGTTCCAGGGCGTCCAGGGCGACATCGGCCGCCCGGTCGCCGATGGCGTGGACGGCGAGCTGCCACCCCGCGAGGTGTCCGTCGACGATGGTCGCGGCGAGCACCTCGGGATCCTCCTGCAACTGGCCCGCGTGGTCGAGGCCTTCGTAGGGGGCGCTCAGGGCGGCGGTGCGCGCCATCATGCCGCCGTCGGTGTAGATCTTGAGCGCTCCCACGGACAGCCACGCGTCGCCGAACCCGGTGCGCAGGCCGAGGTCGAGGGCGCGCGGGATGCCGTCAAAGGCGTGAGCGGCGACCTCGTGCAGCCGGTCGGCGGCCACCATCAGCTGCACCCGCAGCGGCAAGGCACCCTTCTCGCGGGCGAGTTGGTAGGCGCCGAGCTCGACCGGACTGTGTCCGAAGAGCGCGCCGCCGATGCCTGCCTCCGCGACAGCTGTCACCCCCTCCGCGAGACACTCCCGGGCGGCGTGGGCTATCGCGCCGGCCAGTTCCTCCTGGGAGTGGGGCAGCCGCAGGGCCCGGGCCGCGCCCATCGCCCCCTCGGCGAGGAAGCCGTCCTCGTGCGCGATGTGGGCGGGGAGCAGGTCGAGCACGGCGGTACTGACCACGCATCCGTGGCCCGAGTCGTGCGTCAGGAACACCTTGCGCCCGGCGCCGGCCTTGTCGAGTTCCACGGCGCTCAGATGGCGTCCCAGGACCCGCTGGTCGTACCCCGCGAGATGCACCCAGCCGTCGTCGGGAACCTGCGCGGCGACCCCGGCGACGACGGTGAGCACCTCCTCCACGGTGGTGCAGGAGGCGATGCTCGGCGTGCCCGACTTGAGACCGGTCCAGGCCAGATGGACATGGCTGTCGACGAACCCGGGCAGCACGGTGGCCCCTTGGAGGTCGACCACCCGGCGTGCGGGCAGCGAGGTCACCTCCTCGTCCAGGCCCACGATCCGGCCCCGCCAGATGCCGAGGTCGTGGGCGACGGGACGGTCGGGGTCCATGGTGACGAACCGCGCGTTCGTCAGTCGCGTACAGAGCATCGCCGGGTCAGCCCGTCCGCCGCATGCTCTCCACGAGGCTCTTGGGGCGCATGTCCGTCCAGTTGCTCTCGATGTGGTCCAGGCACTGACGGCGCGGGCCGGGGCCGTGCACGACGGTCCAGCCGGCGGGCACGTCGACGAAGTCGGGCCACAGGCTGTACTGGCCCTCGTCGTTGACGAGCACGCGGTACAGGCCCTCGGGGTTCTCGAACGGGTTGGTCATCAGGTCTTCCTCACGGTCTCTCGGGTCGGTCCTGTCCGGTCGGCAGGTCGTGTCGGCAACAGAGATGGCTGGGCTTGAGGGTCGAGGTGGCGGGGGCACGGTCGGTCAGGGCGCCTCCACGGTGTCGCCGGGCCGCTGCCCGGCGCCCGGTGCGCCGGCGCGGGTCACCAGGGCCCGCAGTGCGCGGAACCAGGTCTCCGCAAGGTCCTGGACCGACTCCTCGGGCAGGACGCCGGGGGCGAAGGTCCAGTGGGCGGAGAGTTCGGGACCGGTGGGAAGGTCCTCGGTCAGGGCGTTGACGGTCAGGGCGTGGGACAGCGGCATGTCCGGATCGCCGTCCAGGTCGGCGGCGTCGTCCTCGGGGGCGTACGACCAGTCCGTGGCCTCGGGCACACCGAACCGGCCCATGTAGTTGAACTCGACCTGTGGCGAGCCGAGTCGGGCGAGCGCGGGGCCGGTGGCCGGGTTGAGGTGGCGCAGCAGGCCGTGGCCGACGCCGGCGGCGGGCAGAGCGGCGAGGTGGTTCCGCACGCGTGCCAGTGCCGTGTCGAGCGCGGGTCCGCCCGCGAGGGCGTCGGCCAGGTCGACGGGCCCCGGGTCGAGCCGTACGGGCACGACGCTGGTGAACCAGCCGACGGTGCGGGACAGGTCGGCGTTGCCCGCGAGTTCCTCCTCGCGGCCGTGGCCCTCCAGGTCCACGAGCACCCCGCCGGTGCCGTCGCCGTCCTCGCCGCGCCGGGTGCGCCAGTCGGTGACGGCCACCGCCAGGGCGGTCAGCAGGACGTCGTTGACGGTCGCGCCGAGGACGCTCGGCACCCGGCTGAGCAACGGCGCCGTGACGTCGGCGGGAAGGGTGAGGGACAGGTTCCGTGCGGTGGCGGTGACGTCGAGACGAGGGTCGAGCGGGCGGGTCGTGGGAAGCGGCGGGGCGTCGGCCAGGATCGAGGTCCACAGCGGGAGTTCGTCCTCGCGGGCCGGGTCGGCGGCCCGTTCGGCGAGCAGCCGCGACCAGCGGCGGAACGACAGGTCGACCGGTGCGAGGGCCGGGGTGCGGCCCGCGGAGGCGTCCTGCCAGGCGGCGGCGAGGTCCGGCAGCAGGATGCGCCAGGACACACCGTCGACGACCAGGTGGTGGACGAGCAGGAGCAGCCGGCCGGGGGCGCCGGGTCCGGCGTCGAACCAGACTCCCTGCACCATCCGCCCGGCGTCCGGGTCGAGCCGGTCCTGGGCGGCGCGGGCGTGCTCGCCCACCGCGGCGCGCAGGGCGGTCTCGTCGGCGCCCGCGACATCCGCCCGCACGAGCCAGGAGGCAGCGTCGACACCGCCCGGCGCGGGCACCTGGAGCGACCACGTCTCGGCGCCGGCGGTGGTGGTCCGCTCCAGTCGCGCCCGCAGCAGGTCGTGCCGGTCGGTCACCGCCTGGAGGACGACGTGGAGCGTGGCCAGGTCCAGGGCGGCGGGCGTCTGGACGAACGCCACCTGGTGGTAGCCGGCCATCGGGCCGCCCAGTTCCCGCAACGCGTGCATGATCGGCGTCAGGGGTACGGTGCCCGAGCCGTCGTCGTGGGCCGGACGGCCGGCATCCGGGCCCAGCTCGACCGCGACGGCGGCCAGTCCGGCGACCGTGCGGTGCTGGAAGACCTGGCGCGGGGTGACCCGCAGCCCGGCGGCGCGCGCCCGGCTGACCAGTTGCATGGCGACGATGCTGTCGCCGCCGAGGGCGAAGAAGTCGTCCTCGGCGCCGATCGTGAGAAGTCCGAGGACGTCGGCGAAGTGGGCGCACAGCGTGCGTTCCACGTCGTTCTCCGGCCCCCTGCCACCGGCCGCGCGGGTGAACTCGGGGGCGGGCAGGGCCTTGCGGTCGAGTTTGCCGTTGGAGAGCAGCGGCAGTTCGTCGAGGACCAGCACCGCGGCCGGGACCATGTAGTCCGGCAGCGCGGCGGCCACGTGGGCGCGCAGACCGGCCGGGTCCGGGGCGGGGGCGCCCTCGGCGGGAACGACGTAGGCGGCCAGTTGCTTCACCCGGGGGCGGTCCTCGCGTGCGACGACGACGACCTGTCCGACCCGCTCGTGACGGTCCAGTACGGCCTCGATCTCGGCGAGTTCGAGTCGGAAGCCGCGGATCTTGACCTGGTCGTCGGCGCGCCCGAGGTAGTCGAGCTGTCCGTCCTCGCTCCAGCGGGCGAGGTCGCCGGTGCGGTACATCCGGGTGCCGGGCGGACCGAAGGGGTCGGCGACGAACCGGTCGGCGGTCAGGTCCGGGCGCCCGAGGTAGCCGCGGGCCAGTCCCTGCCCGGCGAGGTACAACTCGCCCGGAACGCCGGGCAGTACGGGACGCAGTCCCGCGTCCAGCACGTAGGCGCGGGTGTTGCCGACCGGGCGGCCGACGAGCGGTCGGTCGCTCTCGCCGACACGGGCGGCGAGCGCGTCGACGGTGGCCTCGGTGGGCCCGTAGAGGTTGAACGCCGTGGTGGACCGCAGGGCGGCCAGCTCGCTCCAGAGGGCGTCGGGTACGGCCTCGCCGCCGACGCCGACGACCGCGAGCGGGCACGCGCCGTCCTTGATCAGGCCGGTGTCGGCCATCTGGGCGAGGAAGGAGGGCGTGACCTCGATGAAGTCCAGCTCCTGGGAGCGGATCGCCGCGGCCGTCAGCTCGGGGTCGCGCCGGGTCTCGTCGTCGAGGACGTGCAGGGCGTGCCCGTCGAGCAGCCACAGCTGTGGCTGCCAGGAGGCGTCGAAGGAGAACGACCACGCGTGGCCGACGCGGAGCCGGCGCCGGCCGGTGGTCTCCTTGGCGAGGTCGTGCAGGGTGCGCCGGTGGCTGTGGAACAGGTTGACGACGCTGCGGTGGCTGACGACGACTCCCTTGGGACGGCCGGTGGAGCCGGAGGTGTAGATGACGTAGGCCGGGTGGTCCGGGTCGGGTCCTGACGCCGGGTCGCCGGCCGGCTGGGCCGCCGTCCGGGCGACGGTGTCCGCCGCGTCCAGCGCCAGCCGGGGCACGTCGCTGTCCGGGAGGTGCGCGGCCAGTGCCTCGGTGGTGAGGACGAGGCGGGGCCGGGCGTCGTCGAGCATGGCGAGCGCGCGTTCGGCGGGCAGGTCCGCGTCGACCGGGAGGTAGGCCGCGCCCGCCTTCATCACCGCGAGGATCGCGAGCAGGAAGTCCGCGGTGCGCGGCAGGGACAGGGCGACGAACTCCTCGGGTCCCGCGCCGTGTTCGGCCAGTACCCGGGCGAGCCGGTTGGCGTGCTCGTTCAGTTCGGCGAAGGTCCAGGTGACGGGTCCCGAGACGACGGCGATCGCGTCGGGTGCCTCGGCGGCCTGCGCCTCGAAGAGGGCGGGGACGGACGCCGGCGTGCCGGGGGCGACGGGCAGGGCGGTGTCGTTCCAGGTCTCCAGGACGGTGCGACGGTCCTGCGGGGTGAGGAGATCGACCTGCCCGAGGGGCTGGTCCACGTCGGCGGTCATCGCCTCGAAGAGGCGAACCATCGCGGCGCAGATCCGCTCGACCAGCGCCGCGGTGAACAGGTCGGTCCGGTACTCGGCGGTGAGGGTGAGCCGCTCCGCGGGCTCGACGGCCCAGGTGAACGGGTAGTGCGTCGAGTCCTGGTGGTCGCGCATCGCGGCGCGCAGCCCGTCGTCGGCACCGAGCCCGGGCCCGTCGGCGTCGGGGTAGGACTCGAAGACGACGAGACTGTCGAACAACTCGCCCAGGCCGGAGCGACGTTGGATGTCGGACAGACCGACGTGCTGATGCGCGATCAGCTGCGACTGCTCGTCCTGGAGGCGGTCGAGGAACGCGGCCGCCGGCTCCCGGTCGTCGACCCGGACCCGTACGGGCACGGTGTTGATGAACAGGCCGATCATCGACTCCACTCCGGCGAGTTCCGGTGGCCGCCCGGAGACGGTGGCGCCGAAGACGACGTCCGTGCGTCCGGTGAGCCGGGACAGCAGGACGCTCCAGGCGCCCTGGGCCAGCGTGTTGAGGGTGAGGCCACGTGCGCGGGCGAGGGCACTGAGGGCGTCGGTCAGTGCCGGGGTCAGCAGGGTGGTGCGGGTCGCGGGCACCGCCGGCGTGCGGTTGGGGTCGGCGGGGACGAGATGGGTGGGCTCCTCCAGCCCGGCGAGCGTCCGGGTCCACGCGGCGGCGGAGGTCTCGGCGTCCTGGCGGCCGAGCCAGGCGAGGTAGTCGCGGTACGGCGCCGGGGCGGGGAGTTCCCTGCCCGCGTACAGCTCGGACAGTTCGCGGGTCAGCCGGGGCACCGACCAGCCGTCGAGGAGCAGGTGCTGGTGGGACAGGACCAGCCGGTGCGCCTCGGGGCCGACCTTGACCAGCATCAGGCGCACGAGCGGCGGCTCCGCGGGGTCGAAGCGGCGCCGCTCCTGGGCGAGGCAGCGGGTCCACCGTTCCTCGCGAGCGTTCTCGTCCAGTTCTGAGAGGTCGACGTGGCGCCAGGGCAGCACGACCGTGCGGGGCACGACGGCGACGGGGCGGCCCGAGGAGAGGTAGCGGAAGCCGGCGCGGAGGTTGCCGTGCCGGTCGAGCAGGGCCTGGCCGGCGCGGCGGAGCCGTTCGGTGTCGAGCGGGCCTTCGAGGTCCTGGGAGACCTGCACGGTGTAGACGTCGGGTCCGTCGTCGCCCGAGTCGAAGGCCGCGTGGAACAGGAGGCCGGCCTGGAGCGGCGACAGGGGCAGCACCTCGGCGGCGCCGAGCGCCGCGAGTTCGGCACGCTCGGCGTCGGTGAGGGCGGTGAACAGCTCGGCGTCGGAGGCGGTGTGCGCCGCGCCCTCCAGGTCGGCGGCGACGGCGGCCAGCGCGGCGGCCGTCTTGTGCCGGAACACGTCGCGGGGGCTGATCGCGAGGCCGGCAGCCCGAGCCCTCGCGACGAGTTGCATGGCCACGATGCTGTCGCCGCCCAGACCGAAGAAGTCGTCCTCGACACCGACCCGTTCCAGGCCGAGGACGGCGGCGACCAGTGCGCACAGGACCTCTTCGCGCGGGGTGCGCGGCCGGGTGTCGGTGGTGGCGGCCGCGAAGTCGGGTGCGGGAAGGGCCTTCCGGTCCAGCTTGCCGTTCGGCGTGAGGGGCAGCGCGTCGAGCGGGACGACGGCGGCCGGGACCATGTGCTCGGGCAGTACGGCGGCGGCGTGGGCGCGCAGCTCCGCCGGGTCGAGCGTCCGGCCGTGAGCCGGGACGGCGTACGCGACGAGGCGTTGGTCACGGGCGACGACGGAGGCGTGGTCGACCGTGTCGTGGCGGGCGAGCACGGCTTCGATCTCGCCGGGTTCGACGCGGAAGCCGCGGATCTTGACCTGATCGTCGGTACGTCCGAGGTATTCGACCTCACCGGCCGCCGTCCACCGGGCGAGGTCGCCGGTGCGGTACATGCGGGTGCCGGGTGCGCCGTACGGGTCGGCGACGAAGCGTTCGGCGGACAGGCCCGGACGGTCGAGGTATCCGCGGGCGAGCTGGACGCCGGCCAGGTACAACTCCCCCGCCACGCCCGGTGGTACGGGGCGCAGCGCGTCGTCGAGGACGTACAGGCGCGTGTTCCAGACGGGGCGCCCGATCGTGACGGTTCCCGCGCCCGGCTCCACTTGTGCGGCGGTGACGTCGACGGACGCCTCGGTCGGGCCGTACAGGTTGTGCAGTTCGGCGGGGAGCAGGGCGTGGAAGCGGTCGGCCAGGTCGGCGGGCAGGGCCTCGCCGCTGCACAGGACACGGCGCAGTCCGGTGCAGCCGGCGGCCGCGGGTTCGTCGAGGAAGGCGCGGAGCATCGACGGGACGAAGTGGGCGGTGGTGACGGCCTGTTCCTCGATGAGTGCGGCGAGGTAGGCCGCGTCCCTGTGTCCGTCCGGGCGGGCGACGACGAGGGTCGCCCCGGTGATCAGGGGCCAGAAGAACTCCCACACCGACACGTCGAAGCTGGAGGGGGTCTTCTGCAGGACGCGGTCGTCGCCGGTCAGCGTGTACGTCTCCTGCATCCACAGCAGACGGTTGACGATCCCCTCGTGCGGCACCACCACGCCCTTGGGGCGGCCGGTGGAGCCGGAGGTGTAGATGACATAGGCCGGGTGCAACGGGTCGTAGGAGTAAGGCAGTTCGCCCTCGGGCCCGTCGGGCAGGGCACCGTCGACGACGTACACCGGGCGGGCGTCGTCCAGCATGAGGGCGAGGCGTTCCGGCGGGTGGTCCGCGTCGAGCGGCAGATAGGCCGCGCCGGTGCGGTGGACCGCCAGGAGGGCGACGACGAGGTCCGCGGAACGCGGCAACGCGACCGCCACCGTGCGTTCGGGTCCGGCGCCCAGACCGGCGAGGACGCGGGCGGAACGCTCGACCCGCTCGTCCAACTCGGCGTAGGTGAAGTGCTGTTCGCCGAAGACCAGCGCGGGCGCGTCGGGTGTCCGGGCGGCCTGGGCGCGGAACAGCTCCGGGAGGGTCGTCGGCGGTACCTGGTGCGCGGTGTCGTTCCACCGCTCGACGACGAGGGCACGCTCGGGTTCGTCCAGCACGTCGAGGTCCCGGATCGGACGGCCGGGGTCGGCGGCGACCTGGTCCAGCAGCCGGACCAGTCGCCGGCCGAGCTGTTCGGCGGTGCCGTGGTCGAAGAGGTCCGCGCTGTACTCGATCCAGCCCTGGATGCCCGCGCCCTCGCCCTGTTCGACGAAGTCGAAGCTGAGGTCGAACTTGGCGCTCTGCTGTCCGAGCGGTTCGCGGCGGACGGTCAGGCCGGGCAGGTCCGGGGTGCTGCCGGGCTCGCCGAGGTGGACGACCATCACCTGGAAGAGCGGGTGACGGGCCAGCGAGCGCTCCGGGTTGAGTGCCTCGACGAGCTTGTCGAAGGGCAGGTCCTGGTGGTCGTAGGCCGCGAGGTCGGTCTCGCGTACCCGGCGCAGGAGTTCGGTGAAGCCGGGGGCGCCGGAGAGGTCGGTGCGCAGCACCAGCGAGTTGACGAAGAAGCCGACCAGGCCCTCCAGTCCCTCGTCGGCGCGCCCCGAGACAGGTGCGCCGAGCGGGATGTCGTCGCCCGCGCCGTGCCGGTGCAGCAGCGCGGCCACAGCGGCCTGGACGACCATGAACATGCTGGCGCCTTCCGCGCGGGCCAGGTCCCGCAGGGACCGTTCCAGTTCCGGGGAGAGGGCGAAGCCGACGGTGCCGCCGGCGTGACCGGACTCGCGGGGGCGCGGCCGGTCGGTGGGCAGGACGATTTCCTCGGGCAGGCCACGCAGCCGCTGGGTCCAGTGGTCGAGCAGGCCGGCGCCGTCGGCCGCGAGGAGTTCCTCCTGCCAGAGGGTGTAGTCGGCGTACGTGACCGGGAGCGGCGCCCGGTCGGGCGCGTGCCCGGCGGTCCGGGCCGCGTAGGCCGCGCCCAGGTCGGCGAGCAGCGGCCGGTCGGACCACTCGTCGGTGGCGATGTGGTGCAGTACGAGCAGCAGGATGTGCTCGTCCGGTCCGGTCTCGGACAGGGTGACGCGCAGGGGCGGTTCGGTGGCCAGGTCGAAGGGCCGGGCGGCGGCTTCGGCGAGGCGGTCGGCGGGTTCGGTGGCGATGGTCACCCGCGCCTGCGCGGGTTCGAGGATGTGCTGGTGGGGCAGGCCGTCGGCGTCGGCGGGGAAGACCGTGCGCAGGGTGGCGTGCCGGGCGACGACGTCGTCCAGAGCGGCTTCGAGGGCGGCGCGGTCGAGGGTTCCGGTGAGCCGCCAGGCGGCGGGGATGTTGTAGGCGGGTGTGGCTCCGTCCACCTGGTGGAGCAGCCACAGCCGGCGCTGGGCGGAGGACAGGGGCAGCCGCTCGGGCCGGGTCCGGTGGGCGGTGAGGGCCGGACGGGTGGCGTTCCCCGCCTCGTCCAGGAGGGCGGCGAGGCGGGCCACGGTCGGCGCGTCGAAGACCGTGCGCAGCGACAGCTCGGCGTCCAGGGCTGCGCGGACGCGGCTGACCAGGCGCATGGCGAGCAGTGAGTGGCCGCCGAGTGCGAAGAAGTCGTCGTCGATGCCGACGCGGTCCACGTCGAGGACGGCGGCGAACTGTTCGCAGAGCACCTCCTCGCGGGGGGTGCGCGGCAGCCGGCCGCCGGTGGTCGCGGCGAGGTCGGGTGCGGGCAGGGCCGCGCGGTCCAGCTTGCCGTTGATCGTGCGGGGCAGCGCGGCGAGGGGGACGAAGGCCGCGGGCAGCATGTGCTCGGGCAGTCCGGCCGCGAGGTGGGCGCGCAGCTCCGCCGGGTCGGGGGTGGCGGACGCGGCGGGGACGACGTACGCGACGAGCCGTGGTGTGCCGGGGGTGTCCTCGCGGACGACGACGGCCGCGGCGGCGACGGACGGGTGGGTGCTGACGGCGGACTCGATCTCGCCGAGTTCGATACGGAAGCCGCGGAGCTTGACCTGTTCGTCGGCGCGGCCGAGGAACTCCAGTGTGCCGTCGGAGCGGCGCCGGGCGAGGTCTCCGGTGCGGTACATACGGGTGCCGGGCGTGCCGTACGGGTCGGCGACGAAGCGTTCGGCGGTGAGGGCGGGACGACCCAGATAGCCGCGGGCCAGGCCCTCGCCCGCGAGGTACAGCTCGCCGGGCACACCCACGGGGGTGGGGCGCAACCGGTCGTCGAGGACGTGGGCGCGGAGGTTGTCGAGCGGCGCGGCCCAGGCGGCGCGGCCGGTTCCGCCGCCGTGCCGGCCGTACGCGTCGACGGCGCACTCGGTGGGCCCGTACAGGTCGTGCGCGGCGGTGCCGGGCAGGGCGTCGAGCCGCTGCCACAGGGCGGCCGGGGTGGCCTCTCCGCCGACCGCGAGGACGGCGGGGAGGCGGTTGCCGGGGGCGAGGAACCCGTGGTGGAGCAGTTCGCGCAGATAGGTCGGGGTGAGGTCGACGAAGTCGATGCCGCGGTCGTCCAGCAGGGCGAGCAGGGCGGCCGGGTCGAGCAGGGTGCTCTCGTCGGCGACGTGCAGTTCGTGGCCGGCCAGCAGCCAGAGCAGCGGTTCCCAGGAGCCGTCGAAGCTGAAGGAGGCGGCGTGGACGGCGCGCAGGACCTCGCGGCCGGTGTTCTCGACGGCGGGTGCGATCAGGTCGCGCAGATGGGAGGCGAACAGGTTGCCCAGCCCCCGGTGGGTGCCGACGACTCCCTTGGGGGCGCCGGTGGAGCCCGAGGTGTAGATCGTGTACGCGGCGGACTGGGGGTGGTACGGGGTGGCCGGGGCTCCGTCAGCGGACGGCAACGGGCCGTCGAGGAGCAGCCGTTCGAGCCCGGCACGCTCGGGGATCCGGTCCGTCAGCTCCGCGGTGGTCAGCAGGCAGACCGGTGCCGCGTCGCCGAGCATGTACTCCAGCCGGTGGGCCGGGTGGTCGGGGTCGAGGGGCAGATAGGCGGCGCCCGTGCGGAGCACCCCGAGGATCGCGGGCACCATCGCGTGCCGGGGCAGGGCGAGGGCCACCACGGCGTCCTCGCCGGCGCCGTGCGCGCGCAGCAGGGCGGCCACGGCGTCGACGCGGGCGGACAGGTCGGCGAAGGTCAGGGAACCGGCGGCGGTGACCAGGGCGGTCCGGTCGGGATGTGCCGCGACCGTGGCGGCGAGGATTTCGGGCACGGCCCGCGTCTCCACCGGGTGGGCGGTGTCGTTCCAGGCGCCGGTGGCGGCCGACCTCTCGTCCTCCGTCAGGAGGTCGAACGATGTGAGCGGCAGGTCGGGGGCGTCGGCGGTCCGGCGCAGCAGGAGCAGGAGCCGCTCCGCGAGGAGTGCGGCGCTGTCCGGGTCCACCAGATCGGTGGCGTACTCCAGGAGCAGGGTCACCCGCCCGCCGGTGCCCTCGTCGACGAAGGTGAAGTCGAGGTCGAACTTGGCCGTGCCGGTGTCCAGGTCGGACCACTCGGTGGGCAGGCCGAGCAGGTCGGGGTCGCCGTCGGGACGGTGGTGGTAGCCCAGCATGACCTGGAAGAGCGGGTTGCGGCCGGCCACGCGGGGCGGGTTGAGGGCCTCCACGACCCGGTCGAAGGGCAGGTCCTGATGCTCGAAGGCCGCGAGGTCGGACTCCTTGACCCGCGCCAGCAGTTGACGGAACGTCAGGTCCGGCCCGGACACGTCGGTGCGCAGGACGAGCGTGTTGACGAAGAAGCCGACCAGGTCGTCGAGCGCGCTGTCCGTGCGGCCCGCGATGGGAGCGCCGAGCGGGATGTCGTCGCCCGCGCCCAGCCGGTGCAGCAGCGCGGCGGTGGCGGCCTGGAACAGCATGAACATGCTGGTGCCGGTCGTCCCGGCCAGTGTCCTGAGTGCCTCGCCGACCTCGCCGGGCAGTTCCCGGCGCAGGGTGGCGCCGCGCCCGGTGGGCTCGGCGGGGCGTGGCCGGTCCAGGGGCAGGGTCAGTTCCTCGGGCAGGCCACGCAGGGTCCGGGTCCAGTGGTCGAGCTGCCGCTCGCCGACCTGCGCCAGGAGGTCGGCCTGCCAGAGCGTGTAGTCGGCGTACTGCACGGGCAGCGGCGCGAGGCCGGGCTCGGCGCCGGAGGTCCGGGCCGCGTAGGCGGCGTCGAGGTCGGCGAGGAACGGCCGGTCGGACCACTCGTCGGTGACGATGTGGTGCAGCACGAGGGCGACCACACAGTCGTCGTGCGAGCCACCGGCCGTGCCGTCCGCGTCCCCGGCCGGCCCCGGTACGGGATGCGCGGCGTCCGCGGCACCCGCACCCGGCGTGTCCGACGTGAGGCGGAACACCGTCGCCCGCAGGGGGAGTTCGGTCGCCAGGTCGAAGGGTTCCCGCTGGGCCGTCTCGATCAGCGCGGGCAGTTCGGCCTGTGCGCAGTCGGTCACGGTGAACGGGAACCGTGCCTCCTCGACAGCGAGGACGCGCTGGTGGGGCTCGCCGTCGTGCTCGCCGAAGACCGTGCGGAGCGACTCGTGGCGGGCCACCACGTCGTGCAGCGCCCGGCGCAGCGCGGTGATGTCGAGGGTGCCGCGCAGGCGGAAGACGAGCGGGAAGTTGTAGGCG
Organism: Streptomyces sp. NPDC048643; assembly: GCF_040650615.1. NCBI lineage: Bacteria > Bacillati > Actinomycetota > Actinomycetes > Kitasatosporales > Streptomycetaceae > Streptomyces > Streptomyces sp. NPDC048643. The sequence goes on along the minus strand of NZ_JBEZHO010000005.1, from coordinate 76,753 downwards.
ACCCCGCCGCCGGTGATCCGCTCCACCAGCCACAGACGGCGCTGGGCGGAGGAGAGCGGGATGCGGTCGGGCCGGTCCGCGACGGGCGTGACGGCCGGGCGGGCGGGACGGCCGCTGTCCGCGCGGGCGGCGAGCAGCGCGGGGGTGGGCGCCTCGAAGAGGTCGCGGATCGCCAGTTCGGCGCCCAGCTCGGTGCGGGCCCGGCTGATCAGCCGGGTGGCGAGCAGGGAGTGGCCGCCCAGGTCGAAGAAGGCGTCCTCGGCGCCGACTTCGGGCAGACCGAGCACCTCGACGAAGAGGCGGCACAGCACCTCCTCCTGCGGGGTGCGCGGGCCGCGTCCGGTGCCGAGCGCGACGGCGGGCTCCGCGTCGGGCAGCGCGCGCACGTCCAGCTTGCCGTTGTCGTTCATGGGCAGCCGGTCGAGGGTGACGAAGGCGGCGGGGACCATGTAGTCGGGCAGCCGCGTCTTCAGGTCCTCGCGCACCCGCCGGACGAGGGCGTCCGCGTCCCGGGCGGCCGTCGGGGCGTTGGCGTACGGCGGTTCACCGCCGCCGGGCCGGTACAGCCCCGCGGTCACCCGGGCGGGCCGGGCCGCTCCGTCGGATCGGGTCTCCCGCTCGTCCGCGTCCGCGTCCGCACGATCGTCTGACGTCTCGCGGACGAACACGGCTTCGTAGTGGCCGAGTTCGCGTGACCAGGTGGTGAGCACCCGGTATCCGAGCGAGGCGCCCAGCGCGTGCAGTTCCTCGGGATCCACTCCCCCGTCGGTGGCCGGGCGGCCGGGGAGGCGACCCTGATCGAGGGCGCGCTGCGCGGCCAGCTCTCCGGCCGTACGGGCATCCGGCACACCGGTGACCCGCAGGCGCTCCGGGTTCTCCTCCCGCAACCGTGTCCCCACATCGGCGGAGGACCAGTCGACGGCAGGGGCCGCCCCGAGGTCGAGCGGTTCGGCTCCCTCGCGGTGGAGGACGGCGTCGTAGCGGTGGCGGGTCAGTTCGTTGTGGTGGTGTCCGCGCTTGGTCCGCAGGTCGACGCCGAGTCCGAGCGTGGTGAAGTAGTCCGGGTCGACCAGGAGTTCCTTCTCCAGCCGCAGACCGCGCTCTGCGGCCTTCCGTACGGTCTCGGGGTCGGCGTCGGCGCCGGCCCGGGTGAGCTGGATCGCGGTGTGGAAGGTGCGGGCGAGCCGTGGGTTGCGGACGTCGCCGACGAACAGCGCACCGCCGGGCGTCAGCAGCCGCATGGCGCCTTCGACGACCTCGGTGAGGTAGTCGATGTCCGGGAAGTACTGGATGACGGAGTTGATGACGACGGTGTCGAAGAAGGCCTCGGGCAGACCCTCGGTGTCGTGGGCGGGCCGGCAGCGCAGCTCGACCTTCGCGGCCAGCTCGGGGGCGCGCAGCAGGTCCTCGCCGAGCTTGCGGATCACGGGGGCGGCGAAGTCGGTGGCCCAGTAGGCCTCGGCGTCGGGTGCCAGCCGGGACAGCAGCAGGCCGGAGCCGACGCCGATCTCCAGGACGCGGCGCGGGCGCAGTTCACGGATGCGGGCGACGGTCTGCTCACGCCAGTCGCTCATCTCCTCGAAGGGGATGGGCTGTCCGTCGTAGCTGCTGTCCCAGCCGGCGTAGTCCTCGGTGAAGAGGGCGGTGCTGATCCGCTCGTACTCGTCGGAGTAGACGTCCTGCCACTCGCCGACGTGTGCCGCGGCGACGGACCGCTGTTCCGCGCCGGAGCGTTCGGCGGGCACGACGTAGCCGATCAGGCGCTGGGTGCCGGGGGCGGTCGAGTCGTCGCGCGCGACGACGGCGGCCTGGGCGACGCGGGGGTGCTGGGCGAGGGCGGTCTCGATCTCGCCGAGTTCCACGCGGTAGCCGCGGATCTTGACCTGGTCGTCGGTGCGGCCGAGGAAGTCCAGGTTGCCGTCCGGGGTGCGGCGGACGAGGTCGCCGGTGCGGTACATGCGCTCGCCGGGTTCTCCGAACGGGTCGGCGACGAAGCGCTCGGCGGTCAGTCCCGCCCGGTCGAGATAGCCGCGGGCCAGGCCGATCCCGGCGATGTACAGCTCGCCGGGCACGCCCTCGGGCACCGGCCGCAGCCAGGCGTCGAGGATGTGGGCCCGGGTGCCGCGGATGGGGCGGCCGACCGTCGGGGTGGCGCTGTCGAGGGTGCCGCCGCCGAGGGTGTTGATCGTGTACTCGGTCGGGCCGTACAGGTTGTAGCCGTACGTGCCGTCGGTGTCGCGCAGCCGGTTCCAGACCGTCTCCGAGACCGCTTCGCCGCCGAGCAGCACGAGCGGCGGCCGGTGCCCTTCCAACAGGCCCTGCTCCATGAGGAGGTGGGCGTAGGTGGGAGTCACGTTCACGACGTCGACGCGGTGCGCCTCGCAGTACGCGACCAGTGCCTCGGCGTCGCGCCGCAGCTCCTCGTCGCAGATGTGCACCTCGTGCCCCTCGACCAGCCAGAGCAGTTCCTCCCACGACATGTCGAAGGCGAAGGAGACCGTGTGGGCGATCCGGAGGCGCCGGCCTCCGGCCGAGGCGATGGCGGGGGCGAAGATCTCCCTCTGGTGGTTGAGCTGCATGTTCGTCAGTCCGCGGTAGGGCGTGACGACACCCTTGGGCCGGCCGGTGGAACCGGAGGTGTAGATGACGTACGCCGGGTGCTCCAGGCTGAACGCGCGGCGGGTGAAGTCGGCCGGGAGGGAGACCAGTTCGTCCGCCACTGCGGGGTCGTCCAGCAGCACGCGGGCGGTGTCGGGCGCGGCCCCGGTGAGGCGGGCGGAGACCGCGGCGGTGGACAGCAGCAGGGCGGGCCGGGCGTCGTCGAGCATGGTCGCGAGCCGGTCGTCCGGGTAGTCGAGTTCGAGCGGCAGATACGCGGCACCCGTGCGCAGGACGGCGAACAGGGCGACGACCATGTCCAGTGAGCGGGGCAGGCCGAGGGCGACGACCTGCTCGGGCGCGGCTCCGCGGGCCACCAGGAGCTGGGCGGTCCGGTTGATGCGGGTGTCCAGTTCGGCGTACGTGAGGGTGGTGTCGCCGAAGACGAGGGCGACGGCGTCGGGGGTCGCGGCGGCCTGGGTGGTGAGGAGGTCGGAGACGGTGTCCTCGGGCACCGGGACCCGGCTCGCGGCGCGTTCCCGGGTGAGCGCCGCGTGCTCGGCGGGCAGGAGCGGGTCGAGGCGGCCGACGGGGGCGTCCAGGTCCTCGCCGAGCCGTTCGAGCAGGAGCGTGAAGCGGTCGAGGAGTGCCTCGGCCCGCGGGCGGTCCACCACGTCGGGGCGGTGGGCCAGCATGACCTGGATGTGCCGCCCGGGGGTGACGACGAGGTTCACCGGGTAGTGCGTGGCGTCGACGTTGGCGACGGCGGTGGCGCCGTGCCGCTCGGCCAGTTCGGCGAGCCGTTCCTCGGTATCGCTGTTGCGCAGCACGAAGAGGGTGTCGAAGAGCCGCCGGTGGCCTGTCTCCGCCTGGAGGACGCCCAGCCCCAGGTACTCGTAGGGCATCACCGCGAGGCGCTCGTCCTGGACCCGGCGCAGCAGGTCGAGGACCGGCTCGGCGGGGTCGTAGGCGATGCGGGCGGGGACGGTGTTGAGGAACATGCCGATGACGTGCTCGATGTCCGGCACCTCGCTCGGGCGGCCGGCGACGGTGGTGCCGAAGACGACGTCGGTCCGGCCGGTGGCGGAGGCGAGGGTCAGGCCCCAGGCGGCGGTCAGCACCGAGTTGAGGGTCAGGCCGTGTCGCCGGGCGGCGTCCCGCAGCCGCTCGCCGAGTTCCGGCGCGAGGACCGCGTCGAGCCGCTCCGGGACGTCCGGTTCGAGGCCCTGGTCGGCGGCGGCGAGGAGCGTGGGCTCGTCGAGTCCGGCGAGAGCGGTGCGCCAGGCGGCGGTCGCGACCTCGGTGTCCTGCGCCTCCAGCCAGGTCAGGTAGTCGCGGTAGGAGCCGGGCGCGGGCAGGTCGGCGGCGTCGCCCCCGGACGCGTAGAGGGCGAAGAGCTGGTCGAGGAAGATCCAGGCCGACCAGCCGTCCCACAGCAGCAGGTGACGGCCGACGACCAGGCGGTCGCCGCGGCCGGCGCCGAGCCGGACGATCAGCATGCGGAAGAGCAGCGGGCGGGTGAGCTCGAAGCGCCGGGTGCGCTCGGCGTCCATCAACTCGGCCAGCCGGACGTCCTGTTCGGCGGCGGTCAGCCCGGAGAGGTCGACCTCTTCGAGGGGGATCTCCGGGTCGCGGACGATGAACTGCACCGGCTGGCGCAGTCCGTCGCTGGTGAATCCGGCGCGCAGGCTCGGGTGGCGCTCCAGCAGCACGCGGACGGCGGTGCGCAGTCGCTCGGCGTCGAGCGGGGTCGCGAAGTCGAAGGACTCGTGGACGGTGTAGACGTCCAGTGCGCTGTCGTCGTACGTGGAGTGGAAGAAGAGACCTTCCTGGAGCGGGGCGAGCGGCCAGATGTCCTCGACCGGGCCGGGGCTGAGCCGGTGGACGCGCTCGGTCTCCTCGGGGGTGAGGGCGAAGGCGGAGTGCAGCGCTCGGGCCGGCTCGGCGCTGACGGCCGCCGCGGCGAGCGCGGCGGGCGTGCGGTGTTCGAACACGTCCCGGGGGTTCAGCTCAAGGCCGGCCCGGCGGGCGCGGCTGGAGACGCCGATGGAGGAGATGCTGTCGCCGCCGAGCATGAAGAAGTCGTCGTCGATGCCGACCGCGTCGAGCCTGAGGACCGCCGCGAAGATGTCGGTGAGGGCGCGCTCGCGCTCGTCCCGCGGGGCGCGCACCTCCGCCCGTACCGTTCGCGGGGCGGGCAGTGCGGCCCGGTCGAGCTTGCCGCTCGGTGTCAGCGGCAGGGTGTCCAGGACGACGCAGGCGCCGGGCACCATGGGCGCGGGCAGCGAGACGGCGAGCGCGGCCAGCAGACCGGAAGGGTCCGGGGCGGCACCGCGGACGGGGACGACGTAGGCGACGAGGGCGGTCCCGGCGACGGTGACGGCGGCCTGCGCGACGGCGGACTCACGGGTCAACGCCGCCTCGATCTCGTCGAGTTCGACGCGGTTGCCGCGGATCTTGACCTGACGGTCGGTGCGCCCCAGGTACTCGACGACGCCGTCGGCGCGGCGGCGCACCAGGTCGCCGGTGCGGTACATGCGCGTGCCGGGACCGCCGTAGGGGTCGGCGACGAAGCGTTCGGCGGTCAAGGCGGGCCGGGCGTGGTAGCCCCGCGCCAGTTGGACGCCCGTCAGGTACAGCTCGCCGGGGACGCCTTCGGGAACCGGTCGCAGGCAGCTGTCGAGCACCCGGAGTCCGGTGTTCCAGACCGGGCGGCCGATGGGCACGGTGGTGCCGGGCGTGCCGTCGAACCGGTGGTGGGTGACGTCGACCGCGGCCTCGGTGGGCCCGTACAGGTTGTGCAGAGGTACGCCGGTGAGGTCGTGCCAGCGGGCGGCGGCCGCGCCGGGCAGCGCCTCACCGCTGCTGAACACCTGGCGCAGGGAGGCCGCCCAGCCGGGGTCGGCGGTGATCTCCTCGGACTGGAGGAATGCCTCCAGCATCGAGGGCACGAAGTGCAGGGCGGTGACGCGCTGTTCGCGGACGAGGGAGGCGAGGTAGGCGGGGTCGCGGTGGCCGTCGGGCCGGGCGAGCACGACGGCTGCGCCCTCGCACAGCGCCCAGAAGAACTCCCAGACGCTGACGTCGAAGCTGGCCGGGGTCTTCTGGAGCACCCGGTCGTCGGCGGCCAGACCGTACTGGCCCTGCATCCAGGCGAGGCGGTTGACGATGGCCCGGTGGGTGACCACGACGCCCTTGGGCAGGCCGGTGGAGCCGGAGGTGTAAATCAGGTAGGCCGGGTCGTCGGGGCCCGCCGGTGCCGGCGGGCCCGCTGGGGGCACCTCGGCCGGGTCGTCGACGAACAGCTCGGTGAGACCGGACACCGCCGGCAGACGGGGTGCCGTGCCGGTGGTGGTGACGACCGTGGTGGCCCCGGAGTCGGCGAGCATGTGCGTGACGCGGTCGGCGGGGTAGTCCACGTCGACCGGGAGGTAGGCGGCGCCCGACTTGAGTACGCCGAGCAGGGCGACCATGAGGTCGGCGGAGCGCGGCACGGCGACCGCGACGACATCGCCCGGCGCGGCGCCACGGGCGCGCAGCCGGTTCGCCATCTCCGCTGCCCTGAGATCGAGTTCGCGATAGCTGAGGGTCTCGTCCTCGAAGACCACCGCGACGGCGTCGGGGGTGCGGGCGACCTGGTCCTCGAAGGCGGCGGCGAGCGTGGTGTCCGGGACGTGGACGCGTGCGCCGGCCGGGTGCGCCTCGTCCAGCTCCCGCGCCGACAGCAGGTCGAGGGCCGCGACGGGCTGTCCGGGGTCGGTGGCGAGGGCCCCCAGGACACGGGTGAGCCGGTCCGCGATCCGCCGCACGGCCTCGGTGTCGAGGCGCTGGGTGTGGTGCTTGAGCCGCAGGTCGAGCCGACGGCCCGGCTTGACGATGAGGGCGAGCGGATAGTGGACGGTGTCCTGGAAGTCGTGGCCCGTGAGGCGGACGGTGCCGGACGGGTCGGCGAGCCCGGTGGCCGCGGGGTAGTTCTCGAAGACGACGAGGGTGTCGAAGAGTTCCCCGGCGCCCGCGTGCCCGGCGAGCCGCTGGATCTCGGCGAGGCCGAGGTGCTGGTGGCCGAGGAGCCGGGACTGCTCGTCCTGGAGCCGGCCGAGCAGCGCGGCGAGGGTGTCGGCGGGCTCCCAGCGGAACCGGGTCGGCAGCGTGTTGATGAAGAGGCCGACCATGGACTCGATGCCCTCGACCTCGGCGTCGCGGCCGGAGACCGTGGTGCCGAACACGACGTCCTGGCGCGCGGTGAGCCGGCCGAGCAGCAGCCCCCAGGCGCCCTGCACGACGGTGCCGAGCGTGACGCCCAGTTCGCGCGCACGGGCGTTCAGCCGGGCGGTGACCTGTTCGGACAGCTCCACGCGGACCTGGGCGGGTTCGACGGGACGGCCGTCGGCGGGCGGGGCGACCAGACGGGTGGGTTCCTCGATCCCGGCCAGGGCGGTGCGCCAGCCCTCGCGGGCCGCTTCGACGTCGGCTCCGGCCAGCGTGCGCAGATACGAGCCGTAGGGCGCGACCTCGGGCAGGGCGGCCGGGGTGTCTCCGTAGGAGGCCATCAGCTCGCGGTGCAGCACGGGCAGGGACCAGCCGTCAGCAACGATGTGATGAAAGGTGAGCAGCAGCCGGCTGCGGCCCCCGGCGAGGCGGACGAGCGCGCAGCGCATCAGCGGCGGTCGGGCGAGGTCGAAGCGGCGGGCGCGCTCGTCGGCGGCCACGGCGTCGGCGAGCGGGGCGGCGACCTCCGCGTCCTGGGCGGAGAGGTCCACCTCGCGCCAGGGGAGATCCACTCCGGTGGCGACGACCTGCACGGGCCGGCCGTCCGGGAGCGGGCGGAAGCAGGAGCGGAGCGGGGCGTGGCGGTCGAGGACGCGCTGGGCGGCCCGGCGCAGCAGGTCGGTGTCGACGGGGCCGGTCAGGTCGAGGGCCTGCTGCACGACGTAGGTGTCGGGGCCGTTGCCGTCGACGACCGAGTGGAAGTAGAAGCCTTCCTGGAGCGGGCTCAGCGGGAGCGTGTCCTCGACGGCGAGGGGGTGCTCGCCCTGGAGTGCGTCCCGTTCGCTCCCGGTCAGGTCGAGCAGCGGCGCGTCGTCCGCTTCGGCGGTACGGTCCGTCCGCTCGACGGCGGCCTCGGCGAGCGCGGCGACGGTGCGGTGCCGGAACACGTCGCGGGAGCTGAGACGCAGTCCCGTCCTGCGGGCCCGGACGAGGAGTTGGATGGCGGTGATGCTGTCGCCGCCGAGGGCGAAGAAGTCGTCGTCGATGGTGACCGCGTCCAGGCCCAGGACGTCGGCGTAGGCGGCGCACAGCGACTCCTCGCGGGCGTCGCGCGGAGGGCGGCCCGAGCTGAGGGCGGCGTAGTCGGGGGCGGGCAGCGCGGCGGCGTCGAGTTTGCCGCTGGGGGTGACCGGGAGGCGGTCGAGGGGGACGAGTGCGGCGGGGACCATGTACTCGGGGAGTTGCCCGGCGACGTACGAACGCAGGCCTTTCATGAGGGAGTTCACGTCGCGGAAGGGGGCCGGACGGTTGGCCTGCGGGACGGTTCCTGCGGGCTCGTAGCGTCCGACGAGCGGGGCCCCGTCGGGGGCGATCAGGACGTCGAGGCTGCCGTCGGTGGAGGCGCCGTTCCAGGTGACGGCGACGCGGTGGCCGTACCGGGCGCCGAGGGCGTGGAAGGCCTCCGGGTCGGGGGCGTCGGTGGGTGCGGGGGTGCGGCTGCTGTCGTCGAGGGCCGTCAGGGCGGCCAGGTCCTCCGTGAGGCGGGCGTTGGGCACGTCCGTGACGCGGAGCGGTGCCCGGCCGTCGGCGATCAGCGCGTCGAGGGCGTCGAGTCCGCGCAGCTCGGCCCAGGCGACGGCACGCGGCGGCGCGACGGCGTGACGCGCGTCCGGTCCGGCCGTCGCTACGGCGTCGGACGGCTTGCGCAGCACGACGTCGTAGCGGTACCGGGTCAGTTCGTTGTGGTGGCTGCCGCGCTTGACGCGGATGTCGGCGTCGAAGCCGTCGAGTGCGGCGAAGAAGTCGGGGTCCAGGAGGAGTTCGCCCTCCCAGGCCATGGACCGTTCCACGGCGGTGCGCAGGGCCTTGCGGTCCTGGGGGTCGGTGGCACGTCGGGTCTCCACTGCGGCGCGCAGGCAGCCCAGCAGACGGGCGTTGCGGACGTCGCCGACGAAGAGGCTGCCGCCCGGCGCGAGGAGTTCCCTCGCGGCGCGGAGCACGTCGGCGAGGTAGTCGGCGCCGGGGAAGTACTGCGCGACGGAGTTGAGGACGATCGTGTCGAAGTGGTCGCGGGGCAGGCCGGTGGTGTCGTGGGCGGGGCGGGCGTCGAGGCGGACCCGGTCGGCGAGGCCGTCCACCGCCTCCACCTGGGTCCGCAGGGCGCGAACCGCCTCCTCGGAGAGGTCGGTGCCCCAGTACTCGACGCAGTCGGGTGCCACGCGGGAGAGGATCAGTCCGCTGCCGACACCGATCTCCAGGACGCGGCGGGGGGCCAGTTCGCCGATGCGGGTGATGGTCGCCTCGCGCCACTCCCGCATCTCCTGGACGGGGATGGGAAGTCCGTCGTACATGCTGTTCCAGCCCGCGAAGTTCTCGCGCAAGGCGGCGGACGGATCGACGCCCGCCGTGGCGGTCTCCCGGTCGCCCTCGGACCCCGCCGCGGAGTAGAGCAGTTCGTGGAGGTCCTTCCACTCCTGGACCTGCTCGCTGCCGTCCCCTCCGGTCCCGTTCTCCAGGGAGGGCACGACGTAGGCGGCCAGCCTGCGGTCGCCGGGCCGGTCCTCGCGGATGACGACGGCGGCCTGGTCGACCGCGGGGTGGGCGCGGAGCACGGACTCGATCTCGCCGGGTTCGATGCGGAAGCCGCGGATCTTCACCTGGGAGTCGGCGCGCCCGAGGAACTCCAGGCGCCCGTCGGACTTCCAGCGCACCAGGTCGCCGGTACGGTAGAGCCGTCCGCCGGGTTCTCCGAAGGGGTCGGCGACGAATCGCTCGGCCGTCAGGTCGGGTCGTCCGAGGTAGCCGCGGGCCAGTCCGGCGCCGCCGAGGTACAGCTCGCCCGCGACGCCGGCCGGGACGGGCTTCAGCCGGGCGTCCAGGACGTAGGCGCGGGTGCCCGGGTCGGGGACACCGATGGGCACGATGGTGCCGGCGGGGGTGTCGGGGTCGCAGAGGCCGAGGGTGGAGTTGGTGGTGGCCTCGGTGGGGCCGTACGCGTTGAACATCATCCGGCCCCGCGCGTAGCGGCCGACGAGTTCGGGCGAGACCCGCTCGGTGCCCGCGAGCAGGGTGGCGGGCGGGAGTTCGACGTCCTCGGGCATGGCGGCGAGCAGGGCCGGCGGGAGGATCATGAAGGTGACGCCGTGGGCGTGGGCGTAGTCGGCGAGCGGGGCGCCGGGCACCCGGAGTTCGGTGGGGACGACGACGAGACGGCCGCCGGAGAGCAGGCCGAGGCACAGGTCCCAGAAGGCGACGTCGAAGCTCGGTGAGGCGAACTGGAGGACCCTGCTGTGGGGTCCGATCCCGAACCGTTCGGTCTGGGTGGCCACCAGCTTGGCGACGCCTGCGTGGGAGAGCACCACGCCTTTGGGGCGGCCGGTGGATCCGGAGGTGTAGATGACGTAGGCGGCGCCGGTGGCTTCCAGGGGTCCGCGGTCGGCGGTCCCGGGGTCGTGGACCGGGCTCGCGCCCAACTCCCGCACGGTGGATGGCTCGTCGAGTACGAGCCGGTCCATGCCCTCGCACGGCGGGATGTCGGCGGTCACGTCCGCGGTGGTGATCAGGCAGGCGGGACGGGCGTCGGCGAGCATGTACGAGACGCGGTCGGCCGGGTAGTCGGTGTCGACCGGGAGATAGGCGGCGCCCGCCTTGAGCACCGCGACCTCGGCGACGATCAGTTCGGCGGAGCGGGGCACCGCCAGCGCCACGACGCGCTCGGGTCCCGCGCCCCGTGCGATCAGGGTGTGGGCCAAACGGTTGGCGCGCTCGTCGAGTTCGGCGTACGTCAGCCGGGTGTCCTCGAAGACGAGCGCGACGGCTTCCGGGCGCTGGCGCACCTGTTCGGCGAACATCTCCGGCCAGGTGCGGATCGGGACGTCGTGGCCGGTGTCGTTCCACTCCTCCAGGACGCGGTGGCGCTCCTCGGCGCCGAGCAGGCCGAGTTCGCCGACGGGCGTGTGCGGCCGTGCGAGGGCGTCCGCCAGCAGGGTCGTGAAGTGGCCGGCGAGGCGCTGCGCCGTGCTGTCCTCGAAGAGGTCGTGACGGTAGGTCAGCCTCAGCTCACCCGCGGCTTTTTCGAGTGCCAGGTCCAGCGGGGCGCCCGCTCGCTCGGCCGGCGTCGCCCGCCGGCCCGCCGTCGCGCCGGAGTCCGTGCGGAACTCCGTGTTGAACAGGAGGCCGCCACCGCGAGTGGGTTCCGGGTGCAACTGGGCGACGACCGAGCGGAGTTCGACGCGGTGGGCGCGCGCTTCCGTGATCGCGGCGGCCACCCGCCCCACCAGCGTGGAGAAATCGATACCGCCGTCGAGCCCGACCCGGACCGGAAGTCCGTCGTACCCGACGGTGATGTCGTGCGCTCCGCCGTAGCGGTGCAGCAGGGCCACGAAGGCGGACAACAGGGTCGCCTCGTCGGCCGTGCCGTCCAGCGCCCGGCTCAGGACGCGCCGCTCGCCGCCCGAACCCGCCGGGTAGGGGAAGTCGACGGGCAGCGCGGCCTCTTGGGGAAGCGGGTCGAGCCGCCGACGCCAGTACGCCGCCGCCACACCGTCGTCGACGCCAGACACACGATCTTCGATACCGGACACAGGTGACCGTGCCTTCCGAATGCGCGGAACCGGCTCGAGCCGGAGGACCGCGGCCATACTAAGGTAAGGATTACCTAACCAAAAGGCCCTGGTCTCGGCGATCGTCGATTTGCCCACTACGATTAAGGCCCGCCTAACCTAAGGGAGTTGGCCGTTGGAGACCGCAAGGTGACCGGGGGCAAGCACGTCCGCCCGGTCCTTCTCGTGGCGTCGCTGAGCACCGTGCTGATCGTGCTCTGTCTGCTGTCGGTCGCCGTCGGCGCGGCCGGCATCCCGCTGGACGAGGTGGTCCGGGCGCTGTTCGGCCACGCGCCCAGCCGACTGGTCGACAACATCGTCTGGACCGCCCGCGTCCCCCGCACCACGCTGGGACTCGCCGCCGGTGCCGCACTGGGCCTGGCGGGCGGGTTGATGCAGGCGCTGACGCGCAACCCGCTCGCCGACCCGGGCGTCCTCGGCGTGAGCGCCGGCGCCTCTTTCGCCATCGTGGTGGCCGTGGGGGTCCTCGGGTTCGGGTCGTTCTACGGATACGTCTGGTTCGCCTTCGCCGGGGCCCTCGCGGCCAGCGTGCTGGTGTACGTCCTCGGCAGGCTGGGCCGGTCCGGTCCGACCCCGGTGAAACTGGCGCTCGCCGGAATCGCCGTGACCTCGATGCTGTCCTCCCTGACGAGCGCGATCGCGCTCACCAACCCCGACGCGCTGGACCGCTACCGCTTCTGGTCCGCGGGCTCCATGGCCGACCAGGACGCCGCCACCGTCTGGCGGATCCTGCCCTTCCTCGCGATGGGCACACTGCTGGCGCTGGCCTGCGCACCGGCGCTCAACAGCCTCGCGCTCGGCGACGACGTGGCGGCCTCGCTCGGGCGCCGGCTCGGTCTCGTCCGGCTCCAGGGCGTCGCCGCGGTCACCCTCCTCACCGGCGCTGCCGTCGCCGTCATCGGCCCCGTCGTCTTCATCGGACTCGTCGTGCCGCACATCGCCCGGGTGCTCGCCCGCTCCGCGGGCCTCGGCCCCGACCACCGCTGGCTGCTGCCGCTGTCGGCGGTCCTGGCCCCGTGCCTGCTGCTGACCGCGGACATCGTCGGACGGATCGTCGCCCGGCCCACCGAGGTCCAGGCCGGGGTGATCGTCGCCTTCATCGGAGGCCCGTTCTTCATCGCCCTGGTCCGACGCCAGCGCCTGGCGGAGGTGTGACATGACCGAGCCCGCCGCACGGACCGTCGACTCCCGCTCCGGAAAGGCATCCTCTCCCCCGCCACAGCTCGCTTCCGCGTTCCGCGCCTACCGTCTCGCCGTCCCGCCCGTCTCGGGGATCGTGCGGCCCCGGCTCGTCGCCCTGTGCGTGGTCCTGGGCGTCGGCACCTTCCTGCTGTTCTGCTGGGGCCTGACGATCGGCGACTATCCGATCGCCTTCACGGACGTCGTACGCGCCCTGGGCGGTGCCGGCGATCCCGGCACCGTGCTCGTCGTCCAGGACCTGCGGCTGCCACGGGCCCTCGTCGGTCTGCTCGCCGGCGTCGCGTTCGGCATCTCGGGCGCGCTGTTCCAGACGATGACCCGCAACCCGCTGGCCAGCCCCGACATGATCGGCCTCACCCAGGGAGCGGGCACCGCCGTGGTTGCGGGACTCGTGCTCGGCTGGGACGCCGGACTCGGCACCCAGTCGCTCGGCCTGGTCGGAGCCCTGGCCACGGCGCTGCTCGTCTACCTGCTGGCCTGGCGGCGCGGCACCACCGGATACCGGATCATCCTGGTCGGCATCGGCGTCTCCTGGATGTGCGCGAGCGCTACCGACTACCTGATGGCCAAGGGCGGGCGCTTCGAGGCACAGGCCGCCCTCGGCTGGCTGGTGGGCAACCTCAACGGCCGCACCTGGGAGGAGACCCGTCCCCTCGCCGTCGCCCTGGCGGTCCTGCTCCCGGCCTCACTGCTGCTCGGCCGGCTGCTGCGCACGCTCCAGCTCGGCGACGACGTCGCCACCGGCCTCGGCACCCGGGTCCAGTCCGTCCGCCTCGCCATCCTGCTCACCGGCGTCGGCCTGATCGCCTTCGCCACCGCGGCCGCCGGTCCCGTCGCCTTCGTCGCGCTCGCCGCCCCGCAGATCGCGCAGCGCCTGGCCCGCACCGCCTGGCCGCCCACCGTCGCCTCCGGACTCACCGGCGCCCTGGTGGTCCTCGGCAGCGACCTCATCGCCCGCACGCTCATCTCCGGCACGGAACTCCCGGTCGGCATCGTCACCGGCGTCCTCGGCGCGCCGATCCTGCTCTGGCTGCTCGTCCGCGCCAACCGCGCGGGCTCAGGAGGTTGATCCCATGTCGGCTGATTCCCTGTCGGCGACGTCCCCGCCGACCGACCGAGCACCGGGCGCGGGCCCGGACCTGCGGGCGACCGGCCTGCGGCTGGCCTACGACGGCCGGGCGGTCGTCGACGGACTGGACCTCGTCGTGCCGCCGGGCCGGATCACCGCGATCGTCGGCGCCAACGCGTGCGGCAAGTCCACCCTGCTGCGCGCGCTGGCCCGGCTGATGGCACCGCGCGCGGGAACCGTCGAGCTGGACGGGCGGGCGCTGCACTCCATGCCGTCCAGGGAACTCGCCCAGCGGCTCGGCATCCTGCCGCAGAGCCCCGTCGCGCCCGAGGGCCTCACCGTCATCGACCTGGTCAACCGGGGCCGTTCGCCCCACCAGACCTGGTGGCGGCAGTGGTCGCGGGCGGACGAGCAGGCCGTGGGGCAGGCCCTGGCGGCCACCGGCATGACCGACCTCGCGGACCGGCCGGTCGACGAACTGTCCGGCGGGCAGCGCCAACGCGCCTGGATCGCCATGGCGGTCGCGCAGGGAACCGAGGTGCTGCTCCTCGACGAACCGACCACCTATCTGGACCTGGCCCACCAGATCGACGTGCTGGACCTGATCACCGATCTCAACCGCCGGGAACACCGGACGATCGTGATGGTGCTGCACGACCTCAACCAGGCCTGCCGGTACGCCGATCACGTCGTGGCCATGAAGTCGGGGCGGATCGTGGCCGAGGGCTCCCCCGCCGAGGTCATCACGGTGAAGACCGTCGAGGACGTCTTCGATCTCAACTGCCGCATCACCACGGACCCGGTCAGCGACACCCCGCTGGTCATCCCCGTGGGACGGCACCACGGAGCCCCCACCCTGGAGTCCGCGGCACAGGGCGCCGACTGACCACGCCCCCTCCTCCGTCGAGGGGGAGGCAAAGGCGGACGTCCGGTCGCGCGGGGCACCGCGCCTCGCGCGACCGGTCCTCGCGCGTCCTTACCGCGTCCCGTCCGGCACGATCGTCGTGCCGATCCCGCGGCCGCCCGACAGGCCGTCGAGCAGGGCGTGCGGCACCCGGCCGTCGAGCACCCGGGCCGCTCCCACTCCGGCGCGCACGGACCTCAGGCACGCCTCCATCTTGGGCACCATCCCGCCGCCGAGCCGGGGCAGCAGCCCCTCCAGCTCGCCCGCGGTGATGCGGTCGACGACCCGTTCGCTGTCCGGCCAGTCGGCGTAGAGGCCGGGCACGTCGGTCAGGACGACCAGCGCGTCGGCTCCGAGCGCGGCGGCGACCGCACCGGCGGCCGTGTCCGCGTTCACGTTGTAGACCTGGCCGTCCTCCCCCCGGCCCACGGAAGAGACCACCGGAATGTGCCGGTGCTCCAACAGCAGCCCGAGAACAGCCGTGTTGACCTGCGTCACGTCGCCGACGAGGCCGATGTCCACGCGCTCACCGCCCACGTCGGCGAACCGCTTGACGGCGGTGAGCGTGCGCGCGTCCTCGCCGCTGAGCCCCACGGCGTACGCGCCGTCCTCGTTGAGCAGTCCGACCAGCTCCTTCTGGACCTTGCCGGAGAGCACCATCCGCACCACGTCCATGGTCTCCGGCGTGGTGACCCTGAGCCCGTTCAGGAAGGCGGACTTAAGGCCCAGCCGGTCCAGGTGGGCGCCGATCTGCGGGCCGCCGCCATGCACCACGACGGTCCGGACACCACTGCGGCGCAGGGTGAGGACGTCCTGCGCGAAGGCCCGCCGCAGCGGCTCGTCGGCCATCGCGTGGCCGCCGTACTTCACGACGACGGTGCGGCCCTCCAGGCCCTCCAGGCCCTCCTGGCGTTCCTGGCGTTCCTCCGGCGCGGCCTTCTCGGCGAGCCCGAGCAGGCCGCTCACGGACGGGCGGTGAGGTAGCCGCCCATGGTCCGGAAGTAGTCGGTGGCCGCGTGTTCGGCACCGTCCTCGGTGCGCACCCGTCGGACCAGCAGCCCGCGCAGCCGGCCGTTGCGGGCCTCCGCGCCGGCAACGATCACGATCCCCTCCTCCTCGCGGATGAAGATCCGCCCCGGGGTACCGCCGTAGCGGCCCTGCGACACCGACGCCTCGACGATGCGCAGGCGTTCGCCCCGGTGGTGGGTGAAGGCGTTGGGGTACGGGTCGGACTGGGCGCGCACCAGCCGTTCGAGGTCCTCGGCGGGCCAGGTCCAGTCGATCCGGCTGTCCTCCAGGGACCGCTTGTGGAAGAAGCTGGCGCGGCTGCGGTCCTGCGGTATCCAGTGGGCCCGGCCGGACGCGATCAGGTCGAGGGACTCGGTCACCACTGGTGTGATCAGGTCCACGGTGCGGTGGAACAGGTCGGTCACGGTGTCGGCGGGTCCGACCGGGACCGCCCGCTGCAACAGCACGTCCCCGGCGTCGAGTTCGGCGTTCATCCGGTGCGCGGTGACGCCGACCTCGCGCTCGCCGTTGATCAGCGCCCAGATGAGGGGCGAGAAGCCCGCGTAGGCCGGCAGCAGGGAGTCGTGCACGTTGAGCGTGCCGTGCGGGGGGAGGTCGAAGACCTCCGGCGGCAGCACGGTGCGCCAGTTGTTGGCGACGATGATGTCGGGCTCGGCGTCCCGCAGGGCGGCGAGGAGTTCCGGGTCGTCGGGCCGGTTGCGCAGCAGCACCGGGATGCCGTGCTTCTCGGCGAGGTCGGCCACGGAGTCGTCCCAGATCTTCTCGTAGGCGTGCTCACTCTTGGGGTGGGTGACCGCCAGAACCACCTCGTGGTCGGACTCCAGCAGAGCCTGGAGCGTGCGATGCCCCCAGGTCTGGTAGCCGAACATGACGACCCGCATAGTCGATCCTCTCTTGGAGACCACCATTGCAAGGTAAGGCTAACCTTATTTACCATCAGGGGCGCCCAAGGGAAGGGAAGTTGCGGTGAACGCACTGCACGACGAACCTGACGCCATACATGACGTGATCGGGATCGGTTTCGGACCGTCAAATCTCGCACTGGCCATCGCCATTGAGGAGCACAACGCCGGGGCATCACCCGAGGACCGGATCCGCGCGGAGTTCCTGGAGCGTCAGCCATCCTTCGGCTGGCACCGCGGCATGCTGATCGACGACGCGACGATGCAGGTGTCCTTCCTCAAGGACCTCGTCACGATGCGGAACCCGACAAGCGACTTCACCTTCCTGTGCTTCCTGCGGGAACGCGGCAGGCTGGTGGACTTCCTCAACGCGAAGACGCTCTTCCCGTTGCGGATCGAGTTCCACGAGTACTTCGAGTGGGCCGCCGCCCGGCTCGCGCACCTCGTCGGCTACGACTGCGAGGTGCTCTCGGTGGAGCCGGTGACGTCGGACGACGGCGAGGTCCGCTGGTTCGACGTGACGAGCCGGGTGCCCGGAGCACCGGAGCACACGGTGACACGGCGGGCCCGCAACATCTCGGTGGCCGTCGGCCTTGAACCTCATCTGCCCCCGGGTACCGCGCTGTCGGACCGCGTCTGGCACAACAGCGAACTGGTGCCGCGCGTGGCCGAGCTGACCAGCTCGGGTGCCCCGGTGGACCGCATCCTGGTGCTGGGCGCGGGACAGAGCGGCGCCGAGGCGGTCGACTACCTGCACCGGTCCTTCCCGGACACCGAGATCTGCGCGGTCTTCGCCAAGTACGGCTACACCCCGGCCGACGACAGCCCGTTCGCCAACCGGATCTTCGACCCGGAGGCGGTGGACGTCTACTTCCGGTCCGCCCCCGAGGTGAAGCAGTCACTGGTCGACTACCACCGGAGCACCAACTACTCGGTGGTCGACATGGACCTCATCGAGTCGCTGTACGCCACCATGTACCGCGAGAAGGTCCTCGGCCGGGAACGGCTGCGCCTGCGCAACGTCTCCCGCATCCGCGACGTACGGGCCAGGGAGGACCGGCTGGACGTGACGGTGGAGTATCTCCCCACCGGGGAAAGGGAGATCATCTCTTCGGACCTGCTCGTGCACGCCACCGGCTACCGGCCCCGGGATCTGGACGCGCTGCTGGGCCGGGCCTCGAAGCTCTGCCTGCGCGACGACAAGGACGCCGTCCTCGTCGGCCGGGACCACCGGGTCGAGTTCACGTCCGAGGTGACGGCCGGCATCTACGTGCAGGGCGCGACCGAGCACACGCACGGCCTGACCTCCACCCTGCTGTCCACCACGGCCGTGCGTTCGGGCGAGATCCTCGACTCGCTGCTCGCCCACCGCGCGGGCGACGCGGTGGCGCGGACCGACTTCCCCACCCGAACCGCCCTATAAAAGAGGGCAGTTGGACTCGGGAGGGACGGCATCACCCTGTGTGCCGACCCTCCCGGCGCGGGGACGGACCCTTTCGCCCTCACACCGGACCCCGAGTCCAAACTTAAGGTAGCCTCACCTAAGTTTCGACGTCCTTTCCCGGAGGGGTATGGATGAGTGCTGCATATCCAACGGGGCGCAGCGTCCTGAGGGACTCGGTCACGGGACAGCGCGGACGGGTGGCGCTCAGCGCCCTCTTCGGTTCCGGGCACCAGATCGGCGAGGCCCTGGTCCCCGCTCTCATCGGCGTCGTCATCGACCGCGCCGTCACCAGGTCCGACACGGGCGCCCTCGTCCTGTGGCTCGGGGTCCTGGCCGCGGTCTACGCGGGACTGGCCCTGAGCTTCCGGATCGGCGCGTGGTCGGGCGAACTGGCCGCCGTCCGTGCCGAACACTCCCTGCGCGTCAATCTCGTTCGCCGGGTCCTGCACCCCGGCGGGGGTGCCGAGAAGGGACGGCTGCCCGGCGCGCTGGCCAACATCGCGACCGAGGACGCCAAGCGGGTCGGCGCCGTCAACATGGCCCTCACGCTGGGGATCGCCGCACTGGTGGGCATCGCGACCTGCGCGATCGTGCTGCTGCGCACCTCGGTCACCCTCGGCCTCGTCGTCCTGGTGGGCACGCCGGTCCTGCTGGGGCTCGGGCACCTGCTGAGCAAGCCGTTGGAGACCCGTAGCGAGGCCGAGCAGGAACAGGCCGCGCACGCCTCGGCCATCGCCGCCGACCTGGTGACCGGGCTGCGCGTCCTCAAGGGCATCGGCGGCGAGCCGGCGGCCATCGAGCGCTACCGCGCCACCAGCCGCGACTCCCTGCGGGCCACCCTGCGTGCCGCCCGGGCGCAGGCCTTCCAGAGCGGCATGGTCCTCGCGCTGACCGGCTGCCTGATCGCCGCCGTCGCCCTGGTCGGCGGACGGCTGGCAGCCGAAGGCAGCATCAGCCTCGGCCAGTTGGTCTCGGCGGTCGGCCTCGCCCTCTTCCTCATCGGCCCCCTGGAAGTCCTCGCCTGGGTCAACGCCGAACTCGCCCAGGGCCGTGCCTCGGCCACCCGGATCGCGGAGGTGCTGGCCACCGCGCCCACCGTCACCGCCGGCCGGGGTACGCTGCCGAACCCGGTACGCGGCGCCGTACGGCTGACCGGGCTCCGGCACGGCGGTCTCCAGGGCGTCGACCTGGACATCGTCCCCGGAGAACTCCTCGGCGTGGTCGCGACCGACCCGGCCCACGCCGCCGATCTGCTGCGCTGCCTGAGCCGCCAGGTCGACCCCGACGCCGGATCGGTCGAACTGGACGGGGTGTCCCTGCGCGACCTGGACCCGGCCGGGATCCGTACGGCCGTCCTCGTCGCGGAGCACGACGCGGACCTCTTCCAGGGCACCGTCCGCGGCAACGTGACCGCCGCCGCCTCGGAGGCGGCGACGCCCGAACCGGCGATGAGCGCCGCCGGGGTGACCCAGGTGTCCGAGACCCTGCCGGACGGCGAGCACACCGCGGTCAGCGAACAGGGCCGCTCCCTGTCGGGCGGCCAGCGCCAACGGGTCGCCCTCGCGCGCGCGTTGGCGGCGGACCGGCCGGTCCTCGTGGTCCACGAACCGACCACGGCGGTCGACACGGTGACCGAGGCCCGTATCGCCTCCGGCATCCGCGACCTGCGCAAGGGCCGCACCACCGTGCTCGTGACGACGAGCCCCGCCCTCCTCGCGGTCACCGACCGGGTGGCGCTTCTCCACGACGGCCGGGTCACGGACACGGCCCCGCACGCCGAGCTGGTGCGGCGTCACGAGATCTACCGCTCGGCGGTGCTGGCATGAGCGGCACCCCGGCGGACCGGAACGAGGAAGCGATGACCGCCCGAGAGCTCCTTCCCACCGCGACCCCGGCCAGGACACGCGCCGCCGTGCGTGAACTCACGCGCCCGTACGGCCGGTTGGCACTCGGGTCCTTCGTGACGATGGTCGCGGCCACCGCGGTGGGACTGCTCGTCCAGCCGCTGCTCGGACACATGGTGGACGTCGTGGCCGACCGGCGGCCGTCCGGGGATCTCACCCTCCCGGTCGTCCTGCTGGTCGTGGTCGCCCTCGTCCAGGGCGGCACCACCGCGCTCGGGCTGTCCCTGGTGTCGCAGCTCGGCGAGAGCGTGCTCGCCCGGCTGCGCGAACTGTTCGTGGACCGGGCCCTGCGCCTGCCCCTGGAGCAGGTCGAGAAGGCCGGCACGGGAGACCTCACCGCCCGCGTCACGCGGGACGTGGCCCGGGTGGGCGAGGCCGTCCGCTCCGCCCTGCCGGAACTGGCCCGCTCGGTGCTGGCCATCGTGCTCACGCTGGCGGCGATGGCCGCACTCGACTGGCGCTTCCTGCTGGCCGCGCTCGTCGCCGTTCCCGTCCAGGCGCACACCGCGCGCTGGTACCTGCGCAACGCCGTGCCGTTGTACGCCCGCGAGCGCATCGCGATCGGCGTCCAGCAGCAGCAGTTGCTCGACACCATCTCCGGGGCCGGCACCGTGCGGGCGTACCGGCTGGAGGAGGAGCACACCGGGCACGTGACCGAACGCTCCTCCGCGGCAGTCGAGTTGACGATGCGCGGGGTCAAGCTGGTCCTGAGGTTCTACAACCGGCTGCACATCGCGGAGTACTCGGGACTCGCCGCCGTCCTCGTGACCGGGTTCCTCTTGGTCCGCGCCGGATCCGTGTCCATCGGTACGGCGACCGCCGCCGCGCTCTACTTCCACAGCCTGTTCACGCCGGTGAACTCCGCCCTGGTGCTCCTCGACGACGCCCAGACCGCGACGGCCGCGCTGAACCGGCTGGTCGGGGTGGCGGACCCGGCGCCCGTCGACGCCGAAGACGCGGCCGCCGTTCCCGGGCAGCCCGGACCCGCCGACGACGAACCCGGCACGGTCACCGTGACCGGCCTCCACCACGCCTACGAGCCCGGAAGGCCCGTCCTGCGGGACGTGAACCTGA
The DNA here is from genome assembly GCF_040650615.1 of Streptomyces sp. NPDC048643. Classification (NCBI taxonomy): domain Bacteria; kingdom Bacillati; phylum Actinomycetota; class Actinomycetes; order Kitasatosporales; family Streptomycetaceae; genus Streptomyces; species Streptomyces sp. NPDC048643. The sequence continues at coordinate 55,798 of NZ_JBEZHO010000005.1, read as the reverse complement.
CGCTGCGCACCGGGGAACGGGTCGCCCTGGTCGGCCCGAGCGGCGCGGGCAAGACCACGCTCGCCAAGCTCATCGCGGGCGTGCACCGGCCGACCGCCGGTTCGGTCCGGCTGGCCGGTTCCGGCCTTCCCGCCGACGGGCTGCCGGTCGCGCTGGTCACCCAGGAGACGCACGTCTTCGCCGGGCCGCTCGCCGAGGACCTGCGGCTGGCCCGGGTGGCGGCCACCGACGAGGAACTGCGCACCGCGCTGGCCGTGGTCGACGCGCTCGAGTGGGTCGAAGCCCTGCCCGAGGCTCTCGACACGATCGTGGGCGAGGGCGGCCACCGCCTCACCCCCGCCCAGGTGCAGCAACTCGCCCTGGCCCGGCTGGTCCTGGCCGATCCCCCGGTGGCCGTGCTCGACGAGGCGACGGCCGAGGCGGGGAGCACCGGCGCCCGCCTCCTGGAGAAGGCCGCCGCCCGGGCCGTCGAGGGCCGTACGGCCCTCGTCGTCGCCCACCGCCTCACCCAGGCCGCCACCGCGGACCGGATCGTGGTCATGGAGGACGGCCGGATCGTCGAGAGCGGCCACCACGACGAGCTGTGCGCGGCGGACGGCACCTACGCCTCGCTCTGGCAGGCCTGGTCCGGCACGCGCGCGACACCCGAACACCCCCCGCACACCATCACCGCTCCGACCCTGAAGGACCACTGATGCTCGGCTCTCTGAGAGGCACCCGGCTCGCCGCGGCGCTCGCCTCGGCCCTCCTGCTCCTCGGCACCGTCGCGGCCTGCGGCTCCTCGGACGGCTCCGGGGCCGGCTCCGAGAAGCCCACCGCCGCGAACAAGGCCTTTCCCGTCACCATCGCCCACAAGTACGGCAGCACCACCATCAAGGCCGAGCCCCGGCGGATCGTCACGGTCGGTCTGACCGACCAGGACTCCGTGCTCGCCCTCGGCAAGGTGCCCGTCGGCACCACCGAGTGGCTCGGCGGCTACAAGGGCGCCATCGGCCCCTGGGCCTCCGACAAGCTCGGGGACGGCAGGACCCCGACCGTCCTGAAGGACACCGGCACCGGCCCGCAGACCGAGAAGATCGCGGCCCTGCACCCCGACCTGATCCTCGCGGTCTACGGCGGCCTCACGAAGGCGCAGTACACCACGCTGTCGAAGTTCGCTCCCGTGGTGGCCCAGCCGAAGGAGTACAACGACTTCGGCGTGCCGTGGCAGAAGCAGACCGAGATCATCGGCAAGGCGCTCGGCCAGGAGGCGAAGGCCACGTCGGTGGCGAGCGGGGTCGAGGCCGACTTCAAGGCGGCCGCCGCGAAGAACCCGGCGTTCGCCCGGTCCCAGGGCGTCGTGGCCACGCCCTACGAGGGCACCTTCGTGTTCGGCAGCCAGGACCCCCGTTCGCGCGTCCTGACCGACCTCGGCTTCACCCTCCCGACCGATCTCGACAAGGTCATCGGGGACGAGTTCGGTGCCAACATCAGCAAGGAGCGCACCGACCTGCTGGACACCGACGCGATCGTCTGGATCGCCGGGGACCCGGCCAAGGACGAGGCCAAGCTGCACAAGGACGCCCTGTACGGGGACCTGAAGGTGGCGCGTCAGCAGCGTGAGGTCTACATCAAGGAGAGCAGCGACTACGGCAACTCCGTCTCCTTCGTGACGGTGCTCAGCCTGCCGTACATGCTCGACCGGCTGGTGCCCCAGCTGGCCGCCGCCGTCGACGGCGACCCCGCCACGAAGGTGCCCGCCCCCTCCGCGTGACACCTCCCGACCCGGGCCAACCACCGGGGCCGGGAGCACGGCCCGCCGCGCTCCCGGCCCCGGCCCGTACCCCGGCCGGGCGCCCGCCGGTGACCCTGAGATCTGGATCACCGAAGCCAAGAGGCCAAGGTCACAGGCGCCGCCTCTGCTGCCGCTCAAGAACTCTGGCCTAGCATCCGAGCATGACAGTCCTGCCCAATGACGGGCTCGCGCTGGCCGCCGAGTTCCCGTCCGCGACCCATGACCAGTGGCAGCTCCTGGTGGAGGGCGTGCTGCGCAAGTCGGGCAAGGAGGTCTCGGGCGCGTCTGCCGAGGACGCGCTGTCGACCTCCTTGGAGGACGGGCTCCGCACCAAGCCCCTGTACACCGCACGCGACACGGCCCCCGATCCCGGCCTCCCCGGATTCACCCCCTTCGTGCGGGCGGCCCGCCCCGAGGGCAGCACCGCCGGCGGCTGGGACGTGCGCCAGCGGCACACCGCAGGCGACAACGCGCTGGTGCTGGGTGATCTGGAGAACGGCGTCACCTCGCTGTGGCTGGCCGTCGGCGAGGGCGGTATCCCCCTCGGCTCGCTCGGCCCCGTGCTGGACGGCGTCTACCTCGACCTGGCGCCGGTCGCCCTCGACGCGGGCCGTGACACCGAGGCCGCGGCGGCGGAACTGCTGCGGCTGTACGAGGAGCGCGGTGTGGCTCCGGGTGCGGTCCGGGGCAACCTCGGCGCCGACCCGCTCGGCCACGAGGCCCGCACGGGCACCCCGATGGACTTCGCCCCGGTCGCCGCGCTCGCCCGGCGGTGCGCCGAGGACTACCCCGGGCTGCGGTCGCTGACCGTGGACGCGCTGCCGTACCACGAGGCCGGCGGATCGGCCGCGCAGGAGCTGGGCGCCTCCCTGGCGACCGGCGTCTCGTACCTCCGGGAACTGACCCGGGCCGGTCTGACCGTCGAACAGGCCTGCGCACAGCTTGAGTTCCGGTACGCGGCGACCGCCGACCAGTTCCTGACCATCGCCAAGCTCCGGGCGGCACGCCGCCTGTGGGCGCGCGTCGCCGAGGCCTGCGGGGCGCCGGCCGCGGGCGCTCAGGTGCAGCACGCCGTGACGTCGCCGGTGATGATGTCGCGCCGCGACCCGTGGGTGAACATGCTGCGGACGACCATCGCCACGCTGGCCGCGGGTGTCGGCGGCGCGGACGCGGTCACCGTCCTCCCGTTCGACCACGCGCTCGGTCTGCCCGACGCGTTCGCGCGCCGCATCGCGCGCAACACCTCGACGATCCTCATGGAGGAGTCGCACCTGTCCCGGGTCATCGACCCCGCGGGCGGCTCCTGGTACGTGGAACGGCTGACCGACGAACTCGCGGGCGCGTCCTGGGAGTTCTTCCGTTCGATCGAGCAGGACGGCGGCCAGGCGGCCGTGTTGCGCTCGGGCCGGCTCGGTGACGAGCTGGCGAAGACCTGGGCGGCGCGCTCGGCGAAGCTCGCCACCCGGCGCGAACCCATCACCGGTGTCAGCGAGTTCCCGCATCTCGCCGAGCGCCTGGTGGAGCGCGCACCGGCCCCCGCCCCGCCGTCGGGCGGCCTGCCCCGGGTCCGGCGCGACGAGGCGTACGAGGCGCTGCGGGCCCGCTCCGACGCGCATCTCGCCGCCACCGGGTCCCGACCCCGCGTCTTCCTGGCCACCATCGGCCCCGCCGCCGCGCATTCCGCGCGGTCCACGTTCGTCTCGAACCTCTTCCAGGCCGGCGGCATCGAGCCGGTCACCGACGGCACCTTCGAGGACAGCGGGGCCACCGAGGCCTGCCTCTGCTCCAGTGACGCGCTCTACGAGGAGCAGGCGGCGAGCACGGCCGAGGCCCTCACGGCGGCAGGCGCCCGGCACGTGTTCCTAGCCGGCCGTCCCGGGCAGTACCCGGGTGTCGACTCCTACGTCTTCGCGGGCTGCGACGCCGTCGCCGTCCTCTCCGCCACGCTCGACCGCATGGGAGTGTCCTGATGGGAATCCCCGACTTCTCCGGGATCGAACTGGGGACGCCCACCGCCGACGGCACCGCCGAGGAGTGGAGCGCCGCCGCGGCGAAGGCCACCGGCGGCGAGGCGCTCTGGGAGACCCCGGAGGGCATCGCGGTCAAGCCGCTGTACACCGGGCGGGACACCGAGGGCCTGGACTTCCTCGACACCTACCCGGGCATCGCGCCGTACCTGCGCGGCCCGTACCCGACGATGTACGTCAACCAGCCCTGGACGATCCGTCAGTACGCGGGTTTCTCCACGGCCGAGGAGTCGAACGCCTTCTACCGGCGCAACCTGGCGGCCGGCCAGAAGGGCCTGTCGATCGCCTTCGACCTGCCCACGCACCGGGGTTACGACAGCGACCACCCGCGCGTGACGGGCGACGTCGGCATGGCGGGCGTGGCCATCGACTCCATCTACGACATGCGGCAGCTCTTCGACGGCATCCCGCTGGACAGGATGACCGTGTCGATGACGATGAACGGCGCCGTGCTGCCCGTTCTCGCGCTGTACATCGTGGCGGCCGAGGAACAGGGCGTACCGCCCGAGAAGCTGGCCGGGACCATCCAGAACGACATCCTCAAGGAGTTCATGGTCCGCAACACCTACATCTATCCGCCGAAGCCGTCGATGCGGATCATCTCCGACATCTTCGCGTTCACCTCGCAGCGGATGCCGCGGTACAACTCCATCTCGATCTCCGGGTACCACATCCAGGAGGCGGGAGCGACGGCCGACCTGGAGCTGGCGTACACGCTCGCCGACGGCGTGGAGTACATCAGGGCGGGCCGGGAGGCCGGCCTGGACGTCGACGCGTTCGCGCCGCGCCTGTCCTTCTTCTGGGCGATCGGCATGAACTTCTTCATGGAGGTCGCCAAGCTGCGGGCGGCGCGCCTGCTGTGGGCGAAGCTCGTCAGGCAGTTCGACCCGCAGAACTCCAAGTCCCTCTCCCTGCGCACTCATTCGCAGACCTCCGGCTGGTCGCTGACGGCGCAGGACGTGTTCAACAACGTGACGCGTACGTGTGTGGAGGCGATGGCCGCCACCCAGGGACACACGCAGTCGCTGCACACCAACGCGCTCGACGAGGCGCTGGCCCTGCCGACCGACTTCTCCGCGCGGATCGCCCGCAACACGCAGTTGCTGCTCCAGCAGGAGTCCGGCACGACCCGGGTCATCGACCCGTGGGGCGGCAGCGCGTACATCGAGAAGCTGACGTACGACCTCGCCCGCCGGGCCTGGCAGCACATCGAGGAGGTCGAGGCGGCGGGCGGCATGGCGCAGGCCATCGACGCCGGCATCCCCAAGCTCCGGATCGAGGAGGCGGCGGCGCGCACCCAGGCGCGGATCGACTCCGGTCGCCAGCCGGTGATCGGCGTCAACAAGTATCGGGTGGCGACCGACGAGAAGATCGACGTCCTCAAGGTCGACAACTCCTCCGTGCGCACCCAGCAGATCGAGAAGCTGCGGCGGCTGCGGGCGGAGCGCGACGAGGGCGCGTGCCAGGACGCGCTCGACGCGCTGACGCGCGCGGCCGGCGGTGAGGGCAACCTGCTGGAGCTGGCGGTGCGCGCCGCACGCGCCAAGGCGACGGTCGGTGAGATCTCCGACGCGCTGGAGAAGGTGTACGGGCGGCACGCGGGCCAGATCCGTACGATCTCCGGGGTGTACCGCAACGAAGCAGGGGAGTCCCCGTCCGTGGACCGCACCCGCACGCTGGTGGACGCGTTCGAGGAGGCCGAGGGCCGCCGCCCGCGCATCCTGGTGGCCAAGATGGGCCAGGACGGGCACGACCGCGGCCAGAAGGTCATCGCCACGGCGTTCGCCGACCTGGGTTTCGACGTCGACGTCGGCCCGCTGTTCCAGACGCCCGCCGAGGTGGCGCGCCAGGCGGTGGAGGCGGACGTGCACATCGTGGGCGTCTCGTCGCTGGCCGCGGGGCACCTCACGCTCGTTCCGGCGCTGCGTGAGGAGCTGGCGTCGGAGGGCCGCGAGGACATCATGATCGTGGTCGGCGGGGTGATCCCGCCCCAGGACGTTCCGACGCTGCTGGAGATGGGCGCGGCGGCGGTGTTCCCGCCCGGCACGGTGATCCCGGACGCGGCCTACGACCTCGTCCGGCGGCTCGGGACGGACCTCGGGCACGAGCTGTGATCGCGCTCGACACCTACGTCAAGGGCGTCCTGGAGGGGAGGCGGGCACTGGTCGCCCGCGCCATCACCCTCGTGGAGTCCACCCGCCCCCAGCACCGGGCACTGGCGCAGGAGTTGCTGACCGAGCTGCTCCCGCACAGCGGTACGGCGCGGCGGATCGGGATCAGCGGGGTTCCGGGTGTCGGCAAGTCGACGTTCATCGACGCGTTCGGCACGATGCTGACCTCGCTCGGCCACCGGGTCGCGGTGCTCGCCGTCGACCCCTCCTCCAGCCGGACCGGCGGCTCGATCCTCGGCGACAAGACGCGGATGGAGCGGCTGGCCGTGGACCCGGACGCGTTCATCCGTCCCTCCCCCACGGCGGGCACGCTCGGCGGGGTCGCCAAGGCGACCCGGGAGTCGATCGTGGTGATGGAGGCGGCGGGCTACGACATCGTGCTCGTGGAGACGGTCGGGGTCGGCCAGTCGGAGACCGCCGTCGCGAACATGGTCGACTCGTTCCTGCTGCTGACGCTGGCCCGCACCGGGGACCAGTTGCAGGGCATCAAGAAGGGGGTCCTGGAGCTGGCCGACGTGATCGCGGTCAACAAGGCGGACGGACCGCACACCCGCGACGCCCAGACCGCGGCCCGTGAACTGGCCGGTGCGCTGCGGCTGATGCACGGCAGGGACGCGGCCTGGACGCCGCCCGTGCTCAGTTGCAGCGCCCGCGAGGGTGCGGGTCTGGACACCGTCTGGGCCCGGCTGGAACAGCACCGCACCCTGCTCGACTCCTCCGGCCGGCTCGCCGACAAGCGCCGTGACCAGCAGGTCGACTGGACCTGGACGATGGTCCGCGACGAGCTCCTCGGCCGGCTGCACGCCGACCCGGAGGTCCGCGCGCTGGCCCCCGACCTCGAACGGCAGGTCCGCGAGGGGTCGTTGACGGCGACACTGGCCGCCGAACGGATCCTGAAGACCTTCAGCGGCGAGGACGACTAGGGCCTGACCCCCGGCGCGGCGGCCGGTTCGGTCGGCCACCGGGTACGGGACGAAGGTGCTGGCGTTCTGGTCGATCCGCAGGGGCTGCCGAGCGGTGGAGCGGCCCGCTGGGGGCAGTCGAGGCGTTCGCAGACGCGGCAGCCCATGCCGATGCGGGTGGCCGCGGCGGCGTTGGCGAGGTCGAGGCCGTCGGAGTAGACGGGGCGGTGGGCGTGCCGGATCTCGCAGCCGAGTCCGACCGCGAAGGTCTTGCCGGGTTCGCCCCATCCGCCGCGGTGCCGGGTGATGGCCCGCGCGGTCCACAAGTAGCGCTGTCCATCCGGCATTTCCGCGGTCTGCACGTGGATGCGGCCGGGTACGGCGAACGCCTCGTGGACGTTGCACAGCGGGCAGGTTCCGCCGGGGTTCCACAGGTACGGCGGGGAGCGGGCTTCGTAGGCCGGTGCCTCCCCAGGAACGCGAAGGGCCCCCGGACGGTGCCGGGGGCCCTTGGCGTTGCCGGGGTCTCAGCCGGCGGCCGGGACCGACCGCCCGGAACCGACGGCTGCGGGCTTCGGGTTCAGCAGGCGTTCGGCCAACTCACCGAAGACCAGGCCGAATCCGCCCCACAGTGCTGCCTGGATGGCCAGGGCCGAGAGCCGGAACCGCCACAGCAGGGTGGCCGGGAAGTCCTTGGGCACCTCGTTGATCACGGGCAGGAACTCGTAGGCCAGGCCGATCACGACGGCGAAGGCGGCCACCGCGACGACGGTCGCGTACCAGGTGCCGGTCCTCGGGGCGAGCCGCTTGCCGAGGAGGGTGGCGGCGACGGCCAACAGCACGCTGAGGACCATCATCAGGAAGTACAGGGTCGTCCGCTTGCCGATGGTGTCGGGGTCGCCGACCGACGGCGGGTTGGCCGGGTACTTCAGGAACGGCACGACGTAGACGGCGAGCAGTGCGCTGCCCGACAGCAGGAGAGCGGTCGCGCGCGCTCCGAACCGGCCCACGCGGCCGAGGGCGAAGCAGTAGGCGAGCGCGGCGATGCCGCCGAAGGCGATGCCGTAGAGCAGGACACCGGTGGCCAGGCCCGCGGTGGACTGCAGGCTGCGGGAGACGAGTTCGACCTCGTGCTCGTGGGCGGGGGCGTGCGCCTCCTCGAAGCCGATGGCGCTGTCGACGCTCGGTTCACCGAGGAAGTAGGCGACCACCAGCGCGAGCACGCCGGCCGCGAGGCCGGCGAGCATGCCGCGGACGAGGAGGTTTCTTACCGTTGCGGAGTTCATGAGTGTGCTCTGTCCCTCGCGTCAGTGGCAGGGGAAGCCGAGCAGGTGGCGGGCGTCGTGAACCCACTCGTGGACGTTCTCGCCCGAGACGACGGCGGTGGCGCCCTGTTCGGCGCCGACGAAGTAGAGCAGGACCAGCATCAGGATGCCGAAGAAGACCGCCCAGGGAGCAATCGCCTTCAGCGGCAGCTTGGCGGGTACTACGGCGGTGGTGGCTGTCGGCGGAGCGACGGTCTGCGCCATGGCAGGACCTCCTCGGGAGTTCGCGTCCCATCTCGGTGGTGCACTGGATGACGTCTACGGGTCTGACTTGCGAGGTGTCCAGCGTGCTGGAGCGTCTCGTTCACAGTGGCGCGACCGTGCCGGATTTCCCACCGGCTTCCGTCCTGACGTCATCGATATCGGACCGACCGTACCGCGTGGCGAGTACATGGCCAAGACCGCGCCACCTGGCGTGATCTTCCTCTCGCACCAGGTGGCCGGTCCGCGGGGGCGGTGCGTCAACGGCGCGCCCGGCCCCGGGGGTCGACGGGGAGCGTCACGCTCCCGCTCCGCCCGCCTGCGTGACGATGCCCGGGACCACGAGCCCGAGTTCGCGCTCGCCGAGCGGAGCGAAGAAGCGCTCGACGTCCGCGTCGGTCACCTCGGCGAGCATGGCCGGGGTCCAGTGCGGGTCGCGGTCCTTGTCGATGATCTGCGCCCGGACGCCCTCCACCAGGTCGGGAGCGGCCAGGAACGCGCAGGAGACGCGGTACTCCTGGTTCAGGACGCTTTCCAGCGGACCCGCCCGACGGGCCCGGCGGAGAGAGGCCAGGGTGACCTTCAGCGCGGTGGGCGATCGGCTGAGCAGGGTCTCCGCCGCCTCCTTGGCGGCGGGATCCCCGAAGGCGTCCAGCCGCCGGAGGATCTCCTCCACGGTGTCGGCCGCGTAGCAGGTGTCGATCCACGCCCGGCAGTCCGTCAGCGGCGCGTGCGGCGGCGGCTGGGTGTACCGGGCCAGTGCCTCCCGCACGGGCCGGTCCGTCAGTTGGGCGAGGAACGCGGGGAGGGCGGCGGACGGGACGAAGTGGTCGGCGAGCCCGCACAGCAGGGCGTCGCCGGCGGTGACCGAGGTTCCGGTCAGGGCGAGATGGGTGCCCAGTTCGCCCGGGGCGTGGACGAGCAGGTGGGTGCCCCCGACGTCGGGCACGAAGCCGATGCCCGTCTCCGGCATGGCGATCCGCGAGCGCTCGGTGACGATCCGGACGCTGCCGTGCGCGGAGATGCCGACGCCGCCGCCCATGACGATGCCGTCCATGACGGCCACGTACGGCTTGGGGTAGCGGGCGATACGGGCGTTGAGGTGGTACTCGTCACGCCAGAACGCGGCGGAGGCGGTGCCGTCCCCGTCGCGGGCGTCGTCGTGGACGACGCGGATGTCCCCGCCCGCGCACAGGCCCCGGTCTCCGGCGCCTGTGATGACGACGGTCTCTACGGCCGGATCGTGCTCCCATGCGGTCAGGGCCCGGTCGACGAGGTGCACCATCTCGTGGTTCAGGGCGTTCAGGGCGCGGGGCCGGTTGAGGATGATGTGGGCGGCCCGTCCCTCGGTCCGCACCAGGACGGAGGGTTCGGCGGCGAGTTCCTCGGTGCCGTTCATCCGATAACCTCCGTCGGGCCGTTGGCCACGATGTCGTGCATGATCTCGTTCGTTCCTTCCGGGGCCGGGTGGAAAGCGCAGCTCGGTGACGATCTTCTCAGCGCCCGTGCCGGCCGGGGGAGCCGGTTCCTTCGAGCGAGTGCGGGGCGCTGTCGGCGTCCGGGTACCCCGGATCGCTCACGCGGACGACCGACGCCCGGCAGGCGAGGGTCGGACCCCGGTTGTTCAGCGCTTCTCGGCCGTGCGCAGGTAAGCGCCCAGCCGGGCGACGGCCGACGGATTGCGGGGGCTCTCTACGAGGTCGACGTAGTCGAGGACGAAGACGCGCCGGTTCTTCACGGCCGAGACTCCGCGCAACGGCGGGTGGTTCAGCAGGAACTTCCTCTTCTGCTCGGCGCTCGTGTCCCCGTAGTCGCAGATCACGATCACGTCGGGATCCCGCTCGACGACGGTCTCCCAGCCGACGGTGGTCCAGGAGTCCTGGACGTCGTGCATGACGTTGACACCGCCGGCCTCGCTGATGATCTGTTCCGGCGCGGCGTAGCGGCCGGCGGTGAAGGGGGTGTCCTGGCCGCTGTCGTACAGGAAGACCTTCGGCCGGTCCGCGCCCTTGGGTGCCTGCGCCCGCACCTCGGCGATCCGCTTCTTGAAACCGGCGACCAGCGCGGCGGCCCGGTCCTCGACGCCGAACAGCTTCCCGAGGTTGGTGAGGTCGGCGTAGAGCGCGTCGAGGGGCGGCATGATGCCGCGGGCGGATCCCGAACGGCCGTTGTGGCAGGACTCGGTGAGGACGTAGGAGGGGATGCCGAGCTTCTTCAGGGCGCCGGGGGTGAAGCCGTCGTCCTCGCGGAAGCCGTAGTTCCAGCCGGCGAAGACGAGGTCGGCGCGGGCGGCGAGGACGTTCTCCTTGGTGAGTTGGTCCTTGGAGAGCCACTTCACCTTCTCGTAGCCCTCCTTCCAGGGCACGCCGGTCAGGTCGCCCTTGTCGTCGGGCATGGCGAACCCGGCCATGCGGTCCTCCAGGCCGAGCGCGAACATGATCTCGGTGATGCCGACGTCGTTGGTGACCACGCGACGCGGATCGCGGTCATAGGTGACCTCGCGGCCGCAGTTGGTGAGGGTGACGGCCGAGGACCCGGCGTCGTCGGACGTCTCGACGTTCGCGCCGCAGCCGGAGGTCGTGACGGTGGCGGCGAGACAGAGGGTGGCAATGAGCTTTCGGCGCACGGGTGTTCCTCAGGAGGTGGTCGGAAGGAGGTCGAAGAGAAGCTGGACGGCGCCGGTGACCGGATGCCGTACGGGGTGGGCCCGGACGCCGAACACCTCGGCCAGCAGCTTGGGCCGGAGCACTTCGAGCGGCGGCCCCGACGCGACGATCCGGCCGTCCGCGATCACGTACAGGACGTCGCAGTGCGCGGCGGCGAGGTTCAGGTCGTGGAGCGCGGCCAGCACGGTCGGGCCGCTGTCACGGACCAGTGCGAGGACATCCAACTGGTGGGCGATGTCCAGGTGGTTGGTGGGTTCGTCGAGGACGAGGACCTGGGGCCGCTGGGCGAGTGCGCGGGCGATGAGAACGCGCTGCTTCTCACCGCCGGACAGGGCCAGGAACCCGCGGTCGGCGAGATGGGCGACGCCCGTGCGGTCCATGGCTCCGGCGCAGATCGCCCGATCGTCGGCGGCCGTCCGGCGCCGGTGCGGGAGCCGGCCCATCCCGACGACTTCGGCGACCGTGAAGTCGAACTCGGCGGAGGACTCCTGCGGGAGCGCGGCCAGCAGTCGCGCGGCTGCCCGCGCGTCCATGGCGTGCAGGTCCTCGCCGTTCAGCCGGATCACTCCCCCGGCGGGCCGCAGCGCGCGGTAGACGCACCGCAACAGGGTTGATTTTCCACTGCCGTTGGGGCCGACGAGACCGACGAACGTCCCGCTGTCCGCGGCGAGCCGGATGTCGTCGAGGAGCCGCACCGTACCCGCGTCGGCCGAGACTCCCTCGATGTCGAGTCGCATCAGTGGCCCCCGAACGCGTAGCCGCCGCGCCGCATGAGCAGCAGGAAGGCGGGCACGCCGACCACGGCGGTGATCACGCCGACCGGCAGCTCCGCCGGGGCGAGCAGCAGACGGGAGAGGACGTCGGCCCACACGAGCAGCACCGCGCCGGCCAGGGGTGCGACGGCGAGCACCCGCCGATGGTCGGCGCCCACCAGCATGCGTACGACGTGCGGCACCATCAGCCCGACGAACCCGACGGCGCCGCTGACGGCGACCACGGTGCCGGTCACCGCGGCCGTGACCAGGAACAACTCCCCGCGCAGTCGGCCGGGTCGGACGCCGAGCGCGGCGGATGTCTCGTCTCCCATGGCGAGGGCGTTGAGCGACTCGGCCCGCAGCCTGAGCCACGCCCAGCCGACCGCCACGGTCACCGCGGCGACGGGTATCTGGGCCCAGGTCGCCCCGCCCAGGCTGCCCAGCAGCCACATCATGGCCGACCGTGCCGCTTCGCCGCGTGCGGCGCCGAACACCATGAGCGTGGTGAGTGCCTCGAAGCCGTAGGCCAGCGCGGTCCCGGTGAGGATCAGCCGCAGCGGGGTGAGGCCGTGCGGCGACCGTGCCACCGCATAGACGAGGACCATGGCCGCGAGGGCGGAGGCGAAGGCCGACACGGACAGCGCCCACACGCCCAGCCCGGCGAACGCGCCCAGCAGGATGACGGCGTTGGCGCCCACCGCCGCGCCGGAGGAGATGCCGAGGACGAAGGGGTCGGCGAGCGCGTTGCGGACCATGGCCTGAACGGCGACACCGACGGTCGCGAGACCGGCTCCGACGACCGCGCCGAGCACGACCCGTGGGAGCCGGATCTCCGAGACGATGGTGTAGGCGGCGGCGTCCGAGGCGTGCACGGTCCCGCCGGTGGCACCGGCCCACAGGAGGCGCAGGACGGCCGCCGTCCCGATCCCGGTCGCGCCCAGGGCGACGCCGCAGACGAGGGAGATCAGGAGCACGACCGCGAGGCAGCCGAGGAGTGGCGTCAGCGGCAGGCGGCCGGGGGCTCTGTCCCGGGTCCGGCCGGGTCCGGGTATCGGAGTCGTCGTGGTGGTGCGCACGGGGCGGTCCTTCGCCTGGGGCCGCCTGGTGAACCGAGGCAGGAGAACAGCCCGTACAGCGCGCCGGCCGTGCGGTCCCCTGTCGCATTCCACGGCGAGCAGTCAACGGGTCGCGTGCTCCCCGCGGGCGATCGGACTCACGTGACGGACCATCAGGTCGCCACGCACACCGTTGCGGGTCAGCGCCGGATTCTCACCGGACTTCCCCCGCGGGAGGCTCGGCGAGCGTAACAGGCGGGACCCTCGGCGCTTCGGCGCCGTCGGCGCCGGACCGGGCCGCGCGGACGCACGCGGACGGACGGCCCGGTACCACGGACGTCTTCCGTCAGGCCTCTTCCTCGGTGTGCAGGACGTACAGCTCCGGCAGGTTGACCACGATCGCCTCCTGCGTGCTGCGGGCGATGACGACGACGGCCTCGTCCGCGGGATCGGGGTTCTCCTCGCGGTGCGGCACGAACGGGGGCACGAAGATGTAGTCGCCGGGCGAGGTGCGCAGCCGGATCTCCTCGGGCTGTGGGCCCGTGTCGTCGAGGAACACGAACTCGGGGTGCCCGCTCACGACGTAGATGGCGGTCTCGGACGCGCCGTGGTGGTGGTCGGAGGACGCGGTCGCGGGGGCGACGTGGGTCTGGCCCATCCACAGCTTCTCGGAACCCACCGTGTTGCCGCTGACGGCGGCGAACCGGCGCATGCCGCCGGACTGCGCCGTGTCACCGTCGAGCGCGTCGGCACGGACGTGGTGCAGGCGGGTGCGCAGCGGGGACGGCGACTGCCCCGCACGGTCCGTGAGATGGGGGTGGAAACCTTCACCGGGGGTCGTCAGCGGCTGGCTCATGTGGGGGGACGCTAGAGCTGTCCGGAAAAGGATGTCAAGAGGTGTCCATTGTCCTTCACCTGCGGCAATGTTCCCGCAATGTAGGTGAGGAAGCGGTGGAAGCGCCCGCGTCGGGCGTCCCGTCGGGCATCATGGCCGCATGCATATCTCCGCGAAGGCGGACTACGCCACGCGGGCGCTGCTGGAGCTCGCCCGCGAACCCGCCCGACCGCTCACCTGCGAGGCCATCGCCTCCTCTCAGCAGATCCCGTTCCGTTTCCTCAAGTCCGTCGTCGGCGAGCTGCGCAGGGCGGGCCTGGTACGCAGTCAGCGTGGCTGCGAGGGCGGGTACTGGCTCGGCCGGCCGGCCGGCGAAGTCACCCTGCTCGACGTCGTACGCGCCGTGGACGGCGAGCTGATCACCCTGCGGGGCGAACCGCTGGCCGGACTGGACTACCCCGGTCCCGCCACCGGGCTGCCCGGTGTGTGGCGGCAGATCGAGGCGGACGCCGCGGCGGTGCTCGGCGGGACGACCCTGGCCGCGCTGCTGCCCGCCGCGCCGGCGGAACAGCTCAGCCACCAGGGAGCCGCGTGACGGCCGCGCCCGACGCCGGGACGCAGGCCGTGCGGCACCCCGGGGTGGAGGTGATCGAGTACACGGACCCGCTGTGTCCGTGGGCCTGGGGTTCGGAGCCGGTGTTCCGCCGACTGCGCGCCGGGCTGGCGGACCGCGTCCGCTGGCGTCGCGTGTACTGCCTGCTCTTCGACCACGACGACGACCCGCCGCCCGATCCGGCGGCGGAGACCGCCTGGTACGCGCGCTACGTCGAGGACGTCAGCGCGCACACGGGGGCCCCGAGGCCCGCCCGGTTGCGCCGGGTCGCGGCGAGTTCGTGGCCGTCCTCGCTGGTCGCCAGGGCCGCCGAGCGACAGGGTGCCGAGGTGGCCGACCGGGTGCTGCGGCGGCTGCGGGAGAGCGTCTTCGTCCTCGGCGAACCGGCGGACACCATGCGGCTCGCGCTGTCGGCGGTACGCGGCGTGCCCGGCCTGGACCAGGAGCTGCTGGCCGCCGACGCGGCCTCGGCCGAGGTGCTGGACGCGGTGCGCGCCCACCACGCCGAGGCGCGTCGTCCGGTGCGCGAGGTGCTGTCCGTGCCCGGCGGGTCGCCGCACCCCGGCGCCGCGAAGGAGACCGCGGACGGGGGCCACCGGTACGCGCTGCCGACCCTGCTGATCCGCACTCCGACGGCGTTCCGGGTCGTACCGGGCTGGCGGCCGTACGAGCAGTACGCGGCCGCCGTGGACGAGTTGAGCCCGGGGCCGCCGGCGGACTCCGCACGGCAGACTCCCGCCCAGGCACTCGCCCGGTACCGGAGCCTGACCGGCCCGGAGGGCCATCTGCTGGCCGACGGGCCGTGGCCCCCCGCGGAGGCGGTCCGCGTCGACACCGGCAACGGCCCGCTGTGGCTGCATCCGGAGGAGGCCGCGGTGCATCCCGCCCGCCGCGCAGGTCCGCTCTCAGCGTCCTGACAGGCTTCTGATCAGGGGTCAGAGGCCGTCCCGCCCAATGAGACACCAATTGGTGTCCATTGACAGCCGCCGAGCCCGGCCCCCAGGATGTGCCCATGCTCACGACGCATCCCGGCGTGGAGTGCCGCTACGTGGACCTGCGGCGCACCTGCAGCGCTCTCTGTCGCTGACCGCCCGCCCACCGCGGCCCCCAGGCGCCTGACGCCGCTCTCCTCGGCACCGGCACCGGTCTCCCACCGGTTCGCCGCCCGACGCCCGTCATCGCGCGCCGCCCCCGCAGCGCCTCGTCGTTCTCCCTCCCTCGGCCTTCCGGCCGCCCCTCTCGCGATCCGCCGACGCCTCACGCCCTGAGCGCGGCATGCCTCCGTGCGCACCGACGCCACGCCGGCATGCCCGTCCGGGCTGCGCGGAGTCGGCGAGGGGCGCGCCGTCCTCGCTCCCGTTCCGGTGCCCCGGCGCGGACGGGAGCCCTCGCAGAAAGAACAAACAGATGTCCGGACGACTCACGCCCGAAAGCCCCGCGACAGGACTCCGCTCCGCCCGACCCGCCCGGCTCCGTGCCGCCGCCCTGGGGACCGCCCTCGCCGCCGTGCTCGTCCCCGCGCTCGGCGCCTGCGGTGGTGAGGCGGCATCGGCCGGCGGCGGCGCGGCCGCGCTGAAGTGGACCTCCTCCTACTTCCCCACCCACTGGGACCCGGTCGTCGGCGGCAGCGGCGCGCAGTTCCGCGAACTCGCGCTCGTGTACGCCTCGTTGACCCGCACGGACAAGAACGGTAAGGCCGTCCCGGACCTCGCCAAGAGCTGGGAGTACAACGCCAAGGGCGACGTCATCACCTTCCACCTGCGCCCCGGGCTGAAGTTCAGCGACGGGACACCGGTCGACGGTTCCGCGGTGAAGGCGGCGATCGAACGGGCCAAGAAGCAGAAGAACTCGGCCCTCTTCGGCGACCTGACCTCCATCAAGTCCGTGGAGGCCAAGGGGCTCGACGCGGTGATCCGGCTCAGCCAGGTGGACTACCAGATACCCCAACTGCTCGGCGAGCGCGTCCTGCAGATCGCCAGCCCCAAGGCGTCCGCCTCGCCCGACAAGCTGGACCAGAACCCGGTCGGCGCGGGTCCGTTCATCGTCACCCAGCTCGTGCCGGGCACGAAGGCGGTCCTGAAGAAGAACCCCGACTACTGGGACGCCAAGAACATCCACATCGACAACGTCGAGCTGACCTCCGCGCCCGACGCCTCCACCGTCGTCTCGGGACTGCAGACCGGTGTCTACAACTTCGCCGACATCGCACCCAGTCAGGCCGACGCGGCCAAGAAGGCCGGCCTCGACGTGTTCGTGCAGCCCGGCTTCAACGCCTCCAACATCAGCCTCAACGTGAACAAGGCGCCGTTCGACAACGACAAGGTCGTCGACGCGGTGCGGTACGCGGTCAACCGTCAGGAGTTCGTCGACAAGCTGACGTTCGGCTACGGCTCGGTGACCAACCAGCCCTTCCCCAAGGGATACGTGGCCTTCGACCCGCAGTCGGAGAACGCCTACGCCTACGACCCCGCGAAGGCGAAGAAGCTGCTGAGCGAGGCCGGTTACCAGGCCGGGGAGATCAAGCTGAACCTGGTCATCCCGGCGGAGGACCCGCAGGCCGAGATCGTCCAGGCGCAGTTGGCGAAGGTCGGCATCAAGGTCACCATCAAGATCGACAAGAACTGGGCCACCCCGTTCTTCGCGAAGGACCTGACCTTCTCGCTCTACGGAACGACGGGGCGAGACTCCGCCGCGCAGACCCTCACCGCGCACTTCGGCCCGGACGGGCCGCTCAACCTCAGCACGCCCTACGAGCCCGCCGGGTTCGAGGCGGCCATCGCCAAGGTGCGGCAGACGCCGCTCGACTCGCCCGACTACACGAAGGTCCTCCAGGCGGCGACCCGGGCCGGGCTCAAGAGCAAGGCGCTCGTCTTCACGTACTCCTCCCCCAACCTCATCGCCAAGAGCAAGTCCATCTCGGGCCTGCCGAAGAACCCGGCCCACATCGACTGGACCGGCGTGACCATCTCCGGCAACTGACCCTCCGTCCACCCCAGAGAGGAGGCACTCCATGACGACGACGGAGGCACCGGCCCCGCCCGACGTCCGTCTTCCCGCCGCCGCGGCCGGGACACGGCACACCCTGTTCCGTGTCCTGGCCACCCTCGCCCGGTCGATCGCGATCTTCGTGCCCGTCTTCCTCGTCGCGACGTTCGTGACGTTCGCGCTGAGGTCGCTCAGCGGGCTCAGCCCGGCGCGCATCCAGCTCGGCGAGGAGGCGACGCCCGAGGCGGTCGCCCGGGTCGAGGCCCAGTGGGGGCTCGACCGGCCGTTCCTGGTCCAGTACGCGGACTGGTTCGGCGGCGTCCTGCACGGGCAGCTCGGAACGAGCTGGACCAACGGCGCCGACATCTCGACCCTCATCGGCCTCGGCCTGGGCGTGAGCCTGTCGGTGGCGACCTTCGCCCTGCTCATCGGCGTGGTCGCCGGCTTCGCCCTCGGCACGATCGCGGCACTGCGCCGCACCACCTGGGTGGATCGGGCGATCACCGGGTTCGTCACCGTCATCTCGGTGATGCCTGCCTTCGTCGTCGGGATCGTCCTGGTCGCGGTCTTCGCGGTGGGACTGCACCTGCTCCCGTCGGCCGGATACGTGCCGGCGGAGCAGGGGTTCGGGCCGTGGCTCGCCCACATCACCCTGCCCGCGATCGCGCTCAGCTTCGACGTCGTCGCCGACGTCGCCCGCCAGTTGCGCACCAGTCTCATCGCGGCCTACCGCGAGAACTACGTGACGGGCGCGGTGGTCCGGGGGCTGAGTCCCCGCAGGATCTTCTTCGGCCATGTGCTGCGCAACGGTCTCGGGCCGGCGCTCGCCACGCTCGGCCTGAAGTTCCCCGCTCTCGTCGGTGCCTCCGTCGTGACGGAGTGGATCTTCGGGCTGCAGGGCTTCGGGCGGTTCGCCAACGACTCCGCGCAGGCCGGCGACGTACCGGCCGTGCAGGGCGTCCTCGTGGTGTCGATCGTCCTGGTCGTCGTCTTCAACCTGATCGTCAACCTGGTGCTGGCGCGCGTCACGCCGGCTTCGCAGCGGGGGGTGTGACCATGGTGCGCCGCGTCCTCGCCCTCACCTCCGGCCGGATCGCCGTGGCCGTTCTCGTCGCGGTCGCCCTGCTGGCTCTGCTCGGGCCGCTGCTGGCCCCGCAGAACCCCCTGGCGACCAGCGACCACACGCTGGCCGCCGCCTCGGGTGCCCACTGGCTGGGGACCGACTACCTCGGCCGTGACGTGCTCAGCCGACTGCTCGACGGCTCACGCGTCAGCGTCCTCGGTGCCCTGGAGGTCGCCCTCACGGCACTCGCCATCGGCGCCGTCCCGGGCATCCTGTCGGTCTACCTCGGCCGGGCCTTCGAGTGGATCACCCTCCGGCTGGCCGACACCCTCGTCGCCCTTCCGTTCCTGCTGTTCGCCGTCGCCGTGATCGCGCTGCTCGGCAACGGCCTCACCCAGGCGATGCTGGTCACGGGCGCGCTGGTGTCCCCGCTGTTCTACCGGGTGGCCCGCGCCGCGACCCTCTCCGTCGCCCGCTCGCCCTACGTCGAGGCGGCGCTCATCTCCGGTGCCTCCATCGGCTGGGTCGTGCGCCGTCATGTGTGGGCCAAGGTTCTCCCGCCCATCGCGGTCGCCCTCGCCCAGACCATCGGGGTCGGGTTCGTCATCGTGTCGAGCCTCACCTTCCTCGGTATCGGCGTCCAGCCGCCGGCCCCGACCTGGGGCGGCCTCCTCGCCTCGGACCTCGGCTATCTCAGTCACCAGCCGTGGGCGCCGGTCGTACCGGCCCTGCTGATCATGGTCACCGTCTGGGCCTGCAACCTTCTCGCCGACGCGATCCGCGACGTCTCCGGCGAAGCGGGCCGCGCGCTGGTCAACAACCGCAAGGCCCGCGCGAACCGCCGCCGCGACGCCGACCCCGCCCCCGTAGGAGGTGTGCGATGACCACCCTGTCCGAGAAACTCCTGCCCGAGGCCGAGGAGATCACCGGCCCCGACCCGGCTCACCCGGCCGAACGGCCCGCTCCCGTACTGGCCGTGCGCGACGTCCGCATCGGTGACCTGGCCGGCGACCGGGAGATCGTGCACGGCGTGAGCTTCACGCTCACCCCCGGCAGGGCCGTCGGCATCGTCGGCGAGTCCGGCAGCGGGAAGACCCTCACCTGCCGGGCCGCGCTGGGCATCCTGCCCACGCACTTCGAGATCACCGGCGGCTCTGTGGAGATCGACGGCAACGACATCGCCGGTCTGTCCCCGGCCCGGTGGACGGAACTGCGCGGTGCGACGATCAGCGCGGTCTTCCAGGACCCCGCCTCGTATCTCAACCCGTCGATCCGGGTGGGCGCGCAGATCGCCGAGGTCGTGCGGGTCAAGAACGGGCTGAAGCGGCGGGCCGCGCACCGCCGCGCGCTGGAACTGCTGCGCGCGGTCCACCTGCGGGACCCGGAGCTGGTCCACGGCCAGTACCCGCACGAGCTGTCCGGCGGCATGCTCCAGCGCGTCCTCATCGCGGCGGCGATCGCCGCGGGACCGAGGATCCTCATCGCCGACGAGGCGACCACCGCGCTCGACGTGACAGTCCAGGCCGAGATCCTCGACCTGCTGGCCGACCTGCGGGAACGGACCGGCCTGGCCCTCGTCGTCGTCTCCCACGACCTCGCCGTGGTGGCCCAGTTGTGCGACGAGGTCCTCGTCATGCGCCAGGGCGAGGTGGTCGAGCAGGGTCCGACCCACGACGTGCTCCACCACCCGCGGCACGCCTACACCCGGCTGCTGATCGCCGAGCACGAGCAGTACGGCCTCGACACGTTCCTCGCGCCCGGGGAGGACGCATGAGCACCACCGACGCCGTCACCGCCGAGCCGTCCCCGGCGACCGCGGCGCCCGACGCGCCGGCGAGGCCCGTCCTCGCGGTCAGGGACCTCGAGGTCCACTACGGGCTGCGCCGACGGCGCCGCCGCGCCCTGCACGGCGTCAGCCTCGACGTCACACCGGGTGAGACGGTCGGCATCATCGGCGAGACGGGCTCGGGCAAGTCCACGCTGGCGCGGGCGGTGCTGGGGCTGGTGCGCGCCTCCGGCGGGTCCGTCGTCGTCGACGGCGAGGACGTCACCTCCCACAGCCCCCGCCAGTGGCGGGCCCTGCGCCGCCGCGGAGTCGTCCAGTACGTCTTCCAGGACCCCCTCCGCAGTCTCGACCCGGACCTCACCGTCGAGACCTCCCTCGCCGAGCCGCTGCTCGTCGCGGGCGTGTCCCGCGACGAGGCCGCGCGCCGGGTGCGCGCGTTCCTCTCCCGGGTCCGTCTCTCCGAGGACCTGCTCGACCGGCTCCCCGGAGAGCTGTCCGGCGGCCAGCGCCAACGCGTCGCGGTGGCGCGGGCGTTGGTCACCGAGCCGCGGCTCGTCATCCTCGACGAGCCGGTCAGCGCACTCGACTCCGCGAACCGCGTCCAGATCCTGCAGATCCTCAAGGAGCTGCGCGACGACGGAGTGGCCCTCGTCTTCATCTCCCACGACCTCGGTTCCGTCGCCGGCATCGCGGACCGTGTCGCGGTGCTCTACCAGGGCGAACTGGTCGAGGTCGGACCCGTCCGCGACGTCATCACGCGGCCCCGGCACGCCTACACCCGCCTGCTCGTCCGCTCCGCGCCCACCCTGCACTCCGCTCCGGCCGACCGGGCCGAACGCGAAGCCCTGCGCGCCGCTCTTCTGCACTCCTGACCCGCCACCGACTCGACAGACAGGACCCGACACCATGCCCCGCACGATCCATCTCGCCCTGCACCCCTACGGCGTCGGCGGCCCCGGCCAGCACGGCCTGTGGAAGGACCCGCGCGTCGCGAAGAACTCCAGCATCGACATCGACTACTACATCCGGCTGGCCAAGGCGGCCGAACACGCCCTCTTCGACGCCCTGTTCATCGTCGACAGCCAGTTCATCAACTCCACCTACCCGGCGCACTACCTCAACCGCCTGGAGCCGTTGACCCTGTTGTCGGCGGTGGCCACCCACACCCGGCACATCGGCCTGGTGGGCACGGCGAGTTCGACGTACAACTCGCCCTTCAACCTGGCCCGCCGGTTCGCCTCCCTCGACCACATCAGCGGCGGCAGGGCCGGCTGGAACGTCGTCACGAGCTTCGACACCGGCACGTCCCGCAACTTCGGGCTCGACGAACACCTCGACTACAGCACCCGCTACGGCCGCGCCCTGGAGTTCGTGAAGGTCGCCCGGGGACTGTGGGACTCCTACGAGGAGGACGCGTTCCCCGCCGACGTGGACCAGGGCGTCTTCCTCGACCCGGCCAAGCTGCACGCGCTCGACCACGTGGGCGAGCACTTCAAGGTGGCCGGCCCGCTGAACCTATCCCGCTCCCCGCAGGGCCAGCCCGTGATCTTCCAGGCCGGCGTATCCGAGGAGGGCCGCGACCTCGCCGCCCAGGTCGCCGAGGGCATCTACGCGCCGGGCGGCACTCTCCAGCAGGCGCAGGAGTACTACGCGGACATCAAGAAGCGCACCGCCTCCTACGGCCGCGACCCCGAGCACATCAAGATCTTCATCCACGGGGGTCCCGTCGTCGCCACCACGGACGAGGCCGCCCGGCGCCGGGAGCGGGAGATCTTCGAGGAGGACAACGACTTCGAGCGCAACCTCGCCCTGCTCGGCCGTGCCTTCGGCGCCTACGACTTCAGCGTGCACGACCTGGACGCGCCGTTCCCCGACGTCGCCCACCTCGCCGAGAAGGGCGGCCGCACGGGTGCGGCCAAGCTCATCGAGCGGGCCGCCGAGCAGAATCTGACCTTGCGTCAAGTGGCCGAGTCGGTGAACCAGTTCCGCACCTCGCCGTTCGTCGGGGCGCCGCAGACCGTGGCCGACACCATCGAGGAGTGGTTCGACGCCGGCACCTTCGACGGCATCAACCTCGCCTTCCGTACCGAGGAGGAGCTGAACCTCTTCGTCGACGGCGTCGTCCCGATCCTCCAGAAGCGCGGCCTGTTCCGCACCGAGTACGCGGCCGACACCCTGCGCGGCAACCTCGGCCTGCCCGTCCCGGCCAACAGCAACACGCGCGAGCCGCAGCTCGTGAACGACTAGGGCCCGTCGTCCGTCGACTGCCGTCCCGCGCCGCCTCCGGAGCGGTGGAACACACCGGACCACACCCCCTCCACCTCCCCGCGGCGCCCTCTCCGCCTTCTCCCCTTGCGGCGCCGCCGGCCGGCGGCTCTCCCTGCCACCGGCCGGCGGGTGCCCGTCACCGAAAGGCATCACCTCATGACGAGCGAGCGACCACGCTTCCGGCTCGGCTTCCTCACCCATGTCCAGGGACGCGACCAGGACATCGCCCGCACCTACCGCAATGCCCAGGAACTGTTCGTCGTGGCCGACGAGTTGGGCTTCGACGTCGGCTGGGTCGCGCAGCACCACGTCGCCCTCGGAGGCGGCGGACTGTCCTCGCCCTGGACCTTCCTCGCGCACGCCGCCGCACGCACCACCCGGATCCGCCTCGGCACCGCCATCACCGTCCTCCCGCTGGAGGATCCGGTCCGGCTCGCCGAGGACGTCGCCACCGTCGACGCGCTCAGCGGCGGCCGTGTCGAGATCGGTGTCGGCAGCGGGACGAGCGGCCTGGAGTACGCCGCGTTCGGCAAGGACGTCAGCCGCAAGCGGGAACTGACCAGCGAGAACCTCGACGTCCTGCGCCGGGCCCTGTCCCGGGACGACGTGGGAACGCCGGGCTTCCGCATCCAGCCGCGGCCCGGCGACTTCACCGACCGCGTGTGGCAGGGCGTGTTCAGCTCCCAGGGCGCGGAGTACGCCGCGAGCCGCGGCTCCCATCTCCTGCTCAACCGGGCCGCCTACGGATACGACGCCCCCACCGACGAGGTGCAGCGCCCCTGGGCGGACGCCTACCTCGCCGCGTGGGACCGGCCGCACCGTCCGCGCATCGGCCTGTCCCGCTTCGTCTTCCCGGCCAAGGACCGGCGCACGGCGCTCCGCGCGATCGGCGACGACGTCCACCGGGCGGCGCTGCGCATGGCGGAGAACGGCGCCTTCCCCAAGGGCCTCGACGCGGACGAGGCGCTGCGCCGATTCCACACGTTCTACGGCCATCCCGAAGAGATCGTCGAGAGCCTGCGCCAGGAGAAGGTCCTGCCCGTGGCGACCGACCTGATCACGCAGTTCAACCCCGCCGTACCCGACCACGACGCCGCCGTACGCGCCCTCGAACTCATCGCGACCGAGGTGGCGCCCGCTCTCGGCTGGCAGCCCGCGCGCACGGCCGAACCCGCATCCGCAGGAGTGTGAGATGACCCAGTACAGCGACCACCACGGCCCCCAGGGCCTGCTGATCCGCGGCACGATCATCGTGGTGCCCGGCCGCGGTGAGACCCGGGACACGTACACGCGCTTCGCCCGGCGGCTCGCCGCCGACGCCTACCGCGTCCGGGTGATCGACGCCCCGGTCCTCGACGCCGGGGACCCGGACGGCTCCCTGACCGGCCTGGCCGAGCGACTGACGGAGGCGATCGGGGGCACCGCCTCCGAGGGCGGCGTGGCCCTGCCGGTCGTGCTCGTCGGGGCGGACACGGGGGCCGCGGCCCTCGCGGCGCTCCTCGGCCGGACCGGGAGGTTGCCGGCCCCGGAGCCGGACGCGCTGGTCCTCGCCGGGCTCCCCGGCCCGTCCACCGAGTCGACCGCCGGGGTCGACACCTGGGACGACGAGTTGGACGTCCGCACCTCGTGCCCGACCCACCGGGGGACGCTCACCGAGGACACCGGCGTGCGGCGCGGGTCGCTGGGCGACGCGGTTCCGGACGCCGTGCTCGGCGCGGCCTACGAGAGCGAGACCGCCGTGCCCACCCTGCTTCTCGCCGGTGACACCGACCCGCTGGCCGACCACGAGGCGCTCGCCCGTGCCGCCAAGTCGCTGCCCCGGGCCCGCCTCTCGGTCGTCCACGGGGCACACCACGACGTCCTCAACGACCTGCAGCACCGTTCGGTCGCCGCCGAGGTCGTCACGTTCCTCGAAGCGCTGCGCAACGACCTGCGGCCGCTGGTCACCGTGCGGTCGAGCGCCTGGTGACGTTCCGCCGCCCCTCGACGCATCCGAACCCCGACCCGGAAGGCCCGTCATGGCTGTGATTCTGTCCGTCTCCGGAAGCCCCTCCCCCACCTCCCGCACCACCCGCCTGCTGCGTCACCTCGACGAACGACTCCGCCTCCAGGGCCACGAGGTGATCCCGCTGGAGGTGCGTACCCTGCCCGCCCAGGCGCTGCTGGGAGCCGACTTCCGGCACCCGGCGATCGTCGAGGCGACGGCGCAGTTCGAGCGCGCGGACGGCGTGGTCATCGGAACGCCCGTCTACAAGGCCGCCTACTCGGGCCTGCTGAAGTCGCTCCTCGACCTGCTCCCGCAGTACGCGCTGACCGGCAAGACCGTGCTGCCCCTGGCCACCGGAGGCAGCACCGCCCATGTCCTCGCCATCGACTACGCGTTGCGTCCGGTGCTGAGTTCCATGGGCGCGTCGCACATCGTCCCCGGCTGGTTCACCCTCGACAAGGACATCGTCGTCGGCGAGGACGGCACACCGGCCGTGGCACTCGCCGCGGCCCAGGCCCTGGAGCAGGTCACGGACCACTTCTCCGCCGCGCTCGGAGGACGGACGACGGTACTGGCGTCGACCGGCTGACGTGGTCGCGCCGGCGCACCGCCCGGACCGCGGCGACGGGCGGTGTCGCGTCCGGCCGGCGCGCCGCCGGGTCCGGCCGGCGCGCGCAGTCGCCAACTCCCCGCGCAACGGGCGGCCTTCGTCGGGCCCCACCAGGGTGCCGATCCGCTGGTGTGCCGTGACCATCTGTGGTTACCTGGCTGCATGACCGTGCTCGTGACCCGCCGCCACGTCGACTACGTGCGTGTCACCACCACGGCGTGTCGCGCCGTGAGCTGACGCTCCGCTCCGCGCCCGATCAGCTCCTCCTCCCCTTATTCGGCACCGCGCTTCGCCGTGCCCGCGCCCCTTCGGGGCGTCGCGCGCAGGGCCGCGGTGCGTCCGCCCACACCTCCGGTCGCGTACATCCGCGCACCCGTGCGCCTCCGTACCCGCACACCGCACAAGGGAGAACCATGAGCCAGCCCATCGACTCCGTGACCGCGGGGCACACCCCCGACGAAGAGCCCGGCCCCGACACGTCCGCCTGGTCGTTCGAGACCAAGCAGATCCACGCCGGTGCCGTGCCCGATCCGACGACGGGGGCGCGGGCGGTGCCGATCTACCAGACGAGTTCGTTCGTCTTCCGCGACACCCAGCACGCGGCGGACCTGTTCTCGCTGGCCGAGCCGGGCAACATCTACACCCGTATCCACAACCCGACCCAGGACGTCTTCGAACAGCGCGTAGCGGCACTGGAGGGCGGGGTCGCGGCCGTGGCGCTCGCGTCCGGTCAGGCGGCGGAGACCCTGGCCATCCTGACACTGGCGTCCGCCGGCGACCACATCGTCTCCAGTACGTCGCTGTACGGCGGCACGTACAACCTGTTCCGCCACACGCTCCCCCGGTTCGGCATCGAGGTGTCGTTCGTCGACGACCCCGACGACGCGGAGGCCTGGCGTGCCGCGGTCAGGCCGAACACCAAGGCACTGTTCGCGGAGACGCTCGGCAACCCGCGCGGCAACGTGCTCGACGTACGGGCCGTGGCGGACGTCGCGCACGAGGCGGGCGTCCCGCTGATCGTCGACAACACCGTGCCGACGCCGTACCTGCTGCGGCCCCTCGAGCACGGGGCCGACATCGTCGTCCACTCGGCGACCAAGTTCCTCGGCGGACACGGCACCACCATCGCCGGTGTCGTCGTCGACGGCGGCACCTTCGACTTCGGTGCGCACGCCGACCGCTTCCCGGACTTCACCGAGCCGGACCCCAGCTACCACGGGCTGCGGTACTGGCCGGCGCTCGGTCCCGGCGCCTTCGCGGTCAAGCTGCGGGTGCAGCTGCTGCGGGACATCGGCCCGGCGCTCTCGCCGCACTCCGCGTTCCTGCTCCTCCAGGGCGTGGAGACGCTCAGCCTGCGCATCGAGCGGCACTCCTCCAACGCCCAGGCCCTGGCCGAGTGGCTGGAGCAGCGCGACGAGGTGGCCGCCGTGCACTACCCCGGACTGCGGTCCAACCGGTGGTACGAAGCGGGGCAGCGCTACCTGCCGCGCGGAGCGGGCGCGGTCCTCGCGTTCGAGCTGCGGGACGGCGTCGAGGCCGGGAAGCGGTTCGTGGACGCCGTCGAGCTGTTCAGCCACCTGGCGAACATCGGAGACGTCCGAAGCCTGATCATCCACCCGGCCTCGACGACCCACAGTCAGCTGGACGAGGCGCAGTTGGCGGCGACCGGAACCTCGCCGGGGCTGGTGCGGCTGTCGGTGGGCATCGAGAACCTGGTCGACCTCAAGGCGGATCTGGAGGCAGGTTTCCGCGCGGCGAAGGGTGTGTCCTGAACACCGAGGTCACTCCGTCAGCGGTTCCCCTCCCGCCGCCCTCCGGGGGCTGGCGGGAGGGGGACCCGCCCGGACGCCGGAAGTGGCACCTCCGCGACAAGGCGCTGCCCTTGGAGGCGGGCGGTGAACTGCCGGACGTGCGACTGGCGTTCGAGTCGTGGGGCCGGCTCGCGCCGGACGGGTCCAACGCCGTGCTGGTGCTGCACGCGCTCACCGGCGACAGCCATGTCGCCGGACCGGCCGAGCCCGGTCACCCGACGCCCGGCTGGTGGGACGGCTTGGTCGGTCCCGGTCTCGCCCTGGACCCGGACCGCTGGTTCGTCGTCGCGCCCAACGTGCTCGGCGGCTGCCAGGGGAGCACCGGTCCGTCCTCGGCCGGTCCGGACGGACGCCCGTGGGGCGGCACGTTCCCGTTCCTGACCCAGCGCGACCAGGTGGCGGCGGAGGCCGGTCTGGCCGACGCGCTCGGTGTCGACCGCTGGGCGCTGGTGATCGGCGGTTCCATGGGCGGCATGCGCGCCCTGGAGTGGGCGGTGTCGTACCCGGAACGCACGGACGCGCTCCTGCTGCTGGCCACCACGGCGGCGGCGAGCGCGGAGCAGATCGCCTGGGCCGACATCCAGACGCGGGCGATCCGGAGCGACCCGAACTGGCGCGGCGGCGACTACTACGGTGCCGGGGCCGGCCGGGGGCCGCACGCGGGCCTGGGCCTGGCCCGTCGCCTCGCCCATGTCACGTACCGCAGCGAGCCCGAACTGGCGGTCCGCTTCGGCCGTACGCCGCAGGGCGTGGAGGACCCGTTGCACGGCGGCCGCTACCAGGTGCAGTCCTATCTGGACCACCATGCCGCCAAGCTGGTGCGCCGCTTCGACGCGGGCAGCTATGTGACGCTGTCGCAGGCCATGAACGCTCACGACGTCGGGCGGAGTCGTGGCGGCACGCGTGCGGCGCTGAACCGGGTCACGGCGAGGACGCTGGTCGCCGGTGTCGATTCCGACCGCCTCTATCCGCCGTCCCAGCAGGCCGAGTTGGCGGCGGGCATCTCCACGGCGGACCGGCCGCGGGTGATCGAGTCCCCCTACGGGCACGACGGCTTCCTCATCGAGGTGGAGCAGGTCTCCGCCCTCGTCCGCGAGCTGGCGGGCTGACGGCCGGGCGGGAACTCCGCCCCGCCGCCGTCCGGCAGCTGTTCAGCGTGTGCGCCACTCCTCGGCCAGCAGCTCGTACGACCGCACCCGGTCCGCGTGGTCGTGGGTGATCGTGGTGATCAGCAACTCGTCCGCGCCCGTGGCCTCCTGGAGCTGGGCCAGCTGGTCCGCCACCCGGCCCGGGGATCCGACGAACTGGGTGTCGAGGCGGTCCTGGACCAGCGCGCGGTCGCCGTCGGACCAGACGTGCGCGCGTGCCTCGTCCGGGGTGGGGAACGGGACGGCTCCCTCCGCGTTGCGGATGCTGCGGACCCAGAGGCCGTAGCCGGTGGCGAGTTCACGGGCCCTCTCGTCGTCCTCGGCGACCACCACGTCCGCGGACACGCTGACGTACGGCTTGTCGAGAACGTCGGACGGCTGGAACGCGGCGCGGTAGCCCTCGGCCGCCTCCAGCACGGTGGCCGGACTGACGTGGTAGTTCGCCGCGAACCGCAGGCCGTTGCGGCCGGCCACCTCCGCGCTCACCCCACCGCTGCTGCCCAGGATCCACAGCTGCAGATCCGCGCCCTCGCCCGGGACGACGTGCGCCTCGACGCCGTCGGCCGACCGGTAGGTGCCCGCGAGGAGAGCGAGGATGTCGTCGATCTGCTCGCCGTACTCCTGCGACGCCGCGTTCGGCTGCTGAAGCAGGGTGCGTTGCAGGGCCACCCGCGGTGATCCGAGCAGGTGCTCGAACGAGAAACGGGGCGGGATGCGCAGCCCGTTGGGAGTACGCCCGTCGACGACGGGCGTGGTGGTCGGCCGGGCTGAGGGACCGCCCGGCGGGGCCCCGCCCGAGCGGCCCAGTCCCAGGTCGAGGCGCCCGGGGTGCAGCGCGTCGATCAGGCCGAACTCCTCGACCGTGGACAGGGCGGTGCGGTGGCCGAGTTGCACGGCACCGGAGCCGAGCCTGATGGTCGAGGTCGCCGACGCGGTCAGGGCGAGGAGGACCGCCGGCGAGGTGCCGGCGACACCCGGGTTGAGATGGTGCTCGGCGAACCAGTAGCGGGCGTATCCGAGCTCCTCGGCCCGGCGGGCCAGGTCGACGGAGTTGCGCAGCGCCTCGGTGGCGGTGGCGCCGGACGGGATCGGGACCAGGTCGAGGACGCCGAGAGGGATGTCGGACATGACGGTTCGGGGCTCCTCAGTGGTCGGCGGGCGCGGGTTCGCGGGTGGATGGTGCGAGGACCGGCCCCCAGGGGAACGGCGGGTCGGGGATCTCGCGGCGCAGCACCGGTGCCACGTCCGACTGGAAGAGTTCCAGCGCCGTCCGGTGCTGACGATCCGTCAGTCCACCGGCGTCGGCGTGCAGATGCAGCACGCTGTGCCCGAACTCCTCGTGATAGCGGTGCACCTTCTCGATGATCTGCTGGGGACTGCCGATCAGCGCCGAGCTGCGCTCCACGTAGTCCTCCAGGGTCGGGAAAACCGGCTCCAGGCCCAGGCTCCTCTGGAACGCCAGGTTGCCTTCGAACACGGGTCGGTAGTCGGCGAGTGCCTCCTGGGAGGTCCGCGCCGCGTAGAAACCCGCGGTGCCGGCGCCGACCGCGATGGCGGCCGGATCGTGGCCGTAGTGCTCCCAGCGTTCGCGGTAGTAGCGGATCAGCTCGGCGTACGGCTCGATGGTGTTGGTGACGTTGGCGGAGAAGAGCGGGTCGCCGTAGCGGGCGGCCAGATCGACCGACTCCTTGCTGGTCGCGCTGCCGTGCCAGACGCGGACGGGCTGCTGGAGCGGTCGCGGCCACACCTCCGCGTCCCGGAGCTCGGGGCGGAAGCGGGTCGCCGCGGTGACCTTGTCCTGCCGCCAGATGCGCCGGAACACCTCGTAGCTCTCGGCGTTGCGGTCCCACTGGTCGTCGGTCGTGACCCGGAACAGTTCGCGCTGTGCTGCGCCGTTCCCCTTACCGACGATCAACTCCAGGCGTCCGCCGGACAGATGGTCCAGGGTCGCGTAGTCCTCGTACGCGCGGACCGGGTCGAGGAGGCTGAGCGTGGTGACCGCCGTGAACAGCCGGATCCGCGAGGTGAGCGCGGCGATGTGGCTCAGGACCACGGGCGGGGAGGACGAGATGAAGGGACGCTCGTGGCGCTCCCCCACCCCGAACCCGTCGAACCCCAGCTCCTCGGCGAGCAGCGCGTTGTCGATCACCTCGCGGAAGCGGTCGTTGGTCGGCTTCTTGATCCCGGTCACGGGATGGGGGGCGTGCACGATCAGGGTGATCGCCAGGAACTTCATGACGCGACCCGGTCGGTCCGCGGTTCGGCGTCGGGGTGCGCCAGGCCGAGGTGGTCGCGCAGGGTGCGCCCCTCGTACGCGGTGCGGTAGACGCCGCGTTCCTGGAGGAGCGGTACGACGCTGTCCGCGAAG
Source organism: Streptomyces sp. NPDC048643 (assembly GCF_040650615.1). NCBI lineage: Bacteria > Bacillati > Actinomycetota > Actinomycetes > Kitasatosporales > Streptomycetaceae > Streptomyces > Streptomyces sp. NPDC048643. The sequence goes on along the minus strand of NZ_JBEZHO010000005.1, from coordinate 25,448 downwards.
GAGTCCAGGCCGCCCGGTGTGATGTGCGGGACGAGGATGAAGCCGTCGGAGGCGTCGGCCTGGACGAAGTCGTTGATGGTCTCGGCGACGGTGGCCGGGGTGCCGACGAAGGACTGCCGGTTTCCGGTCTCGATGACGAGGTCGCGGATGGACCAGTTGTTGGCGGCCGCGCGTTCCCGCCACTCGCGGGCGGTGGCCAGCGGGTCCCGGTACATCCGGACCTGGGCACGGCCCCGGGCGATGGTGTGTTCGCCGAGGTCCGGGTCGATGTCGGGCAGCGGACCGTCCGGGTCGTACGAGGACAGGTCACGGTTCCAGACGAACTCCAGGTGCTTGATCGCGGTGGCGCCGCTGACCTGCGCCCGCCGTATCTCGCGGGCGTGCTCCTCGGCCTCGGCGTCGGTGTCCCCGAGGACGAACGTCGCGGCGGGCAGGATCAGCAACTGGTCGTGGCGTCGGCCGTATCGGGCGAGGCGTCCCTTGACGTCGGTGTAGAAGGCCTGACCCTCCTTGAGGGTGGCGTAGCGGCTGAAGATGGCGTCGGCGCCGGCGGCGGCGAACTCGCGGCCCTCCTCGGAGTCCCCGGCCTGGAAGATCACCGGTCGTCCCTGCGGGGAACGCGGGACGTTGAACTGCCCCTCGATGTCGAAGTGTTGCCCCTGGTGGACGAAGGCTCCGGCCTTGGCGTCGTTCAGGAAGGTGCCGCTCTCCTGGTCGGCGACGATCTCGTCCCCGCGCCAGGAGTCGAAGAGTTCGTTCGCCGTGGCCAGGAACTCCTTGGCGCGCGAGTACCGCTCGTCCTGGGGCAGGAAGCCACCGCGGCGGAAGTTCTCACCGGTGAAGGCGTCCCAGGAGGTGACGACGTTCCAGGCGGCCCTGCCGTCGGAGAGGTGGTCGAGGCTGGCGAACTGGCGGGCCACCTCGTAGGGCTCGTTGAAGGTGGAGTTGATGGTGCCCGTCAGGCCGAGGTGTTCGGTGACGGCCGCGAGCGCGGTCAGGATGGCGAAGGTGTCGGGGCGTCCGACGACGTCCAGGTCGTAGATCTTGCCGCCCTGTTCCCGCAGGCGCAGTCCTTCGGCGAGGAACAGGAAGTCGAACTTGGCTCGCTCGGCGGTCCGCGCGAACTGCGCGAACGAGCTGAACTCGATGTGGCTGCCGGCCTCGGGGTCGCTCCACACGGTGGTGTTGTTGACGCCGGGGAAATGCGCCGCGAGGTGGATCTGCTTGAGCGGCTTGCTCATGGTCGGGGGGTCCTTCCGGCTCAGGCGGTAGTAGCGGCGAAGCGGTTCGCGGGGCGGGCGAGCCCGAGCAGTCCGCGCAGGGTGTCGGCCTCGTAGGAGGTCCGGAAGACGCCCCGGCGCTGGAGTTCGGGCACGAGGCCGCGGGTGATCGCGGGAAGGTCGTGTCCCGCGACGGCGGGACGCAGCCGGAAGCCGGAGAGGCCCGCGGCGGCCAGCTCCTGGAGGAGGTCGGCGAGCTGGGCGGGTGTGCCCGCGAAGATCCGGGCGTCGCTGGTGTACGGCTCGCCCGCCGACACGTCCAGCCGTTCCCGGCGGGCCTCGGCGGCGCCCGGTTCGTCGTCCAGGAAGACCACCAGATCGCCGAAGACGTGCACGCTGTCGTCGGCGCGGCCGGCCGCGGCCTGTTCGGCGCGGATCTCCTGGACGATGGCGCGGGCCTGGCCGGCGTCGTGCGGGGTGACGTAGCCGACGTCCGCGGACCTCGCGACCAGCCGGTACGGGATCGTCGCGTGGGCCAGGGCGGTGACGACCGGCTGGCCCTGGGGCGGGCGGGGTGTGATCGAGGGGCCCTTGACACTGAAGTGCCGGCCCTCGAAGTCGATGTAGTGCAGCTTGTCGCGGTCGACGAAGCGGCCGGTCGCGACGTCCCGGATCTCGGCGTCGTCCTCCCAGCTGTCCCAGAGCCTGCGGACGGCCTCCACATGGTCGGCGGCCTCGTCGAAGAGGTCGGTCACCACCTCCTGCACGGCGGGGGTGTCGTACTCCTCGAAGCGGAACGCGGGAATCGTGCGGCGTCCGAAGTGCGCGGCCTCGTTCTGGCGGGCGCTGACCTGGACGCGGAGACCGGCGCGGCCGGTGCTCACGTAGTCGAGGGTGGCGATCGCCTTGGAGATGTGGAACGGCTCCGTGTGTGTGGCGATCACGGTCGGCACCACACCTATGTGGTGGGTCAGGGGCGCGATCCGCGATGCGATGAGGACGGCGTCGAGGCGGCCACGGACCTGGTCGGTGCGGCCGTCCGGTTCGGTGGGCGAGGAGGACTGGAGGCCGAGGCCGTCCTCGATGGTCACGAAGTCGAGGAGGCCGCGCTCGGCCTCGGTGACCAAGTCGGCCCAGTAGGCGGCGGTGAGCAGTTCGCGGGGGCGGGCGACCGGTTCGCGCCATGCGGCCGGATGCCAGCCCGCGCCGTCCAGCGCGACGGCGAGGTGCAGGGGTGTGGGTGATGAGGACACGTGTGTGCCTTCCTGATCGACCGTACGAGGGAGCCCGTCCCGGCGAGCGGGACGCGGCTGCGTGGGAACGGGTCAGGGGCGACAGAGCGCGCCGGCGACCCGCAGCAGATCGATGTGCGGCCGGCCGTACAGGTGCAGGCGGCGGGGTGTGAGCGGACTCGGCGCGCGGTCGTGGGAGAGGCGACGCACGGGCCTCACCTCCGCCTTCTCGCCCCGGTGCTCCGGGGTCCCTGGTCCGCCCGGCCCTCGCGGGTCCCCGGCGGGACGCCACGTGGTCCTGGACAAGCACAACCGCACGGCTATGCCTTTTCTTCCGGCTGCCCGGATTCTTCCTGCCCGTTCCGGGTCTCCTGCGGGGTGCCGGGCGTGCGGACGAGTACGAACCTCGTGCGGCGGCGCAGGGTGAACCCGATCGACTCGTAGAGCCGGATCGCGTTCGTGTTGTCGGCGGCGGCGTGCAGGAAGGGGATGTCTCCGCGATCCCTGATGCCGGCCGCGACCGCGCGGACCAGGCGGGTCGCCAGGCCCTGTCCGCGGTGCTCGGGATGGGTGCACACCGCGCTGATCTCGGTCCAGCCCGGTGGGCGCAGGCGTTCGCCGGCCAGGGCGATCAGGCGTCCGTCCTTCCGGATGCCCAGGTAGGTGCCGAGTTCGACGGTGCGGGGCAGGAAGGGGCCGGGCCGGGTGAGGGCGATCAGGTCGAGGATCTCGGGCACGTCGGCGGGTCCCAGCCGGACCGCTTCGGGAGCGGGCGCGGTGTCCAGTTCGGTGGCGACCAACTGCACTCCGTAGCCGCTCTGTTCGGTCGTCCAGTCGTCGGGCACGGTCTGGACCGCGGTGACCGGGGTGACCGCGCCGGGTCCGAGAAGTTCGGCGAGATCGTCCCAGGAGCGGGGGTCGGCGGGGTCGGCGAGGGCGGCGAACGGGGACACGTCGGTGGGATAGCGGGCGGCGCGGCCCACGCGTTCGGCGAGGTGGGCGTGCGGACCGGTCAGCGCGGCCCAGGCCGCGTTGTCGAGGATGTGCGGGGCGGTCGGGCTCGGGGAGGGGGCGGGGTGGACGCTGGTGGACATGGCGGTGCGGGTCTCCGTATCGGGAAAGCGGCCGGACGCGCCCCGGGACCCCGCCGCGTGACGGCGGAGTCCCCTGAGGTGGGCGGTGGTTCAGGAGTTGCTGAGCGGCAGGCCGGGCGGGTTGACCTGGGAGGTGTCGACGGCCTCGTTGGAGAGGTTCCAGGCGGCCAGCCACTTGGCGTACTGACCGTTCTTGACGAGGTGGTTGATGGCGTCCGCGAGCGGCTTGGCGAGCCCGCTGTCCTTCTTCGCGGTGGCCGCGATCAGCCCCTGGAGGGTCTCCCCCGCTCCGGAGAACGTGCCCGCGTTGCGCGTCGGGTTGGGCGTCTTGGCGGTCTGGGTGACGTGGTAGGCGATGCCGGGGTTGGGGCCGAAGGACACGTCGATCTTTCCGCTGGACAGGGCCAGGGCGGTGGCGTTGTTGTCCTGGTAGTACTTGACGTTGAGCTTCTTGCCCTCCTTGGCGAGCTTCGCCTTCCACTCGAGGAGGATCTTCTCCTGGTTGGTGCCGGCGCTCACCGCGACGGTCTTGCCCGCCAGGTTCCGGTAGTCGCCGTCGAAGTTCCAGGTGCTCTTCTTCTGCACCTCGAAGCCGAGGTTGTCCTGCCGGTAGGAGGCGAACTCGTACTTCTTCTTGCGCTCCTCGGTGTCGGTGACGTTGGAGAAGGCGACGTCGACCTTGCCGCTGTCGATGCCGACGAAGAGGTTCTCCCAGGTCGAGTTCTTCACCTCCGGCTTGAGTCCGAGGACCGCGGCGACCAGCCGGCCGAGGTCGGGTTCGGCGCCGGTGAGCGTCTTCTGGTCCCCACCCACGTAGGCGAGCGGCGCGAAGCCGGCGGGCAGCGCGCCGACGCCGATCCTCAACGTGCCGCTCTTCGCGACGGACTTGGGCAGCTCCGCGCTGATCGACTTGACCTCGGACACCTTCAGCTTCGTCTCCTTGGCGGCGCCGTTGGAGAGCGCGCCGACGGTGACGGATCCGGCCGAGGCGTCCTGCGTCCGGGTTGCCGCGTCACTGTCACCCCCGCACGCGGCGAGCCCGGCGGCGAGGGAGGCGACGGCCGCTGTGGCGGTGACGCCGCGAAGAATTCTGCTGTTCAAGGGGAGGGTGCGCATGACTGTCCTTGTCGGGTGTGTGCGGTGAGGGTGTGGGGGGCGCGGTCCCGGCGGGCCGCGACATCGGGTGGGCGTGGTCGTGCGTGCCGGCGGGCCGTGCGGAGGCCCGCCCCGGCAGGTGGCCGGCTGTTGCTCGGCGTCGGGGGTCGGTCAGAGGACCTTGCTCAGGAAGTCCTTGGTGCGCTCCTGCCGCGGGTTGTCCAACACCTGCGCGGGCGGGCCCTGTTCGACGATGCGGCCGCCGTCCATGAAGACGACCCGGTCGGCGATCTCGCGGGCGAAGCCGATCTCGTGGGTGACGATGACGAGGGTGGTGCCGCTTCTGGCCAGATCCTTGATGACGGCGAGTACCTCGCCGACGAGTTCGGGGTCGAGCGCGGACGTCGGTTCGTCGAAGAGGATGACCCCGGGCCGCAGGGCGAGGGCGCGGGCGATGGCCACCCGCTGCTGCTGTCCGCCCGACAACTGCCTCGGGTAGGCACCGGACTTGTCCGCCAGGCCCACGCGGGTGAGCAGATCGCGGGCCAGTTGCTGGGCCTCGGGCTTGGACAGTTTGCCGGTCGCCACGGGTGCCGCGGCCACGTTGTCCAGCACGGTCAGGTGCGGGAAGAGGTTGAAGTTCTGGAAGACGAACCCGATGCGGCTGCGCTGGCCGAGGATGACGCGCTCGCTCAGTTCCTTGAGGCGCTCGCCGTGCCTGCGGACCCCGATGAGCTCGCCGTTCAGGCTGACATGGCCGACTTCCGGCTTCTCCAGATGGTTGATGACCCGCAGGAGGGTCGATTTACCCGACCCCGAGGGTCCGAGGATGACCGTGACCTCACCGGGTCGCACGGTCAACTCGACTCCGTCCAGCACCTGGTGGGCGCCGTACCACTTGTGCACGTCGTGCACCTCGACCGCGGCGGGCTGGATCTCCAGCGCTCCGATCACCTCGGTCGCCGAGGCCGCGTCCGGCACGGCGTCCTCGGGAGCCGTCCTCGTCTTCACCGTCGTCCGACGCGCTTCGCCGCTCATGTCGCCGTCTCCCTGCGGAGTCGGGCCTGCGCGTCGCGCAGACCGTTCCGTACCTTCTGCAGCGGGGTCGGCGGCAGGGTGCGCAGCGCGCCCCGCGAGTAGTGCCGCTCGACGTAGAACTGGATGACGGACACGACGCTGGTCAGGATCAGGTACCAGGCGGTGGCGACCAGGAGCAGCGGCACGATGTCGCCGGGATAGGTGCTGCCCATGCTCTGCACGGAGCCGAAGAGGTCCAGCAGGGAGACGTAGAAGACCAGGGAGGTGCCCTTGATCAGGCCGATCAGCTGGTTCACGTAGTTGGGGGTGATGGAGCGCAGCGCCTGCGGGAAGACGATCCTCGCGAACTGGTACCGCTTCGGCAGGCCCAGCGCGGAGGCCGCCTCGTGCTGGCCCTGGTCGACCGAGAGGAGGCCGCCGCGCACCACTTCGGAGGCGTAGGCCGCTTCGTTGAGGCTGAGGCCGATGACGGCGACGGCCATGTCGGTGGCGAGACGGGACTCGTCAAAGGAGAAGAAGGCCGGCCCGAACGGCACTCCGACACTCAGCGTCCTGTACAGGGCGCTGAAGTTGTAGAGGAAGAGCAGGACGACGATGAGCGGCACCGAGCGGAACAGCCAGGTGTAGACCCAGCTCACGGCGCGGAGCACCGGGCTCGGCGAGAGCCGGGCCAGCGCCAGCAGGATGCCGCCGAGAAGGCCCAACACCGCGCTGTACGCCGCGACTTCGAGCGTGATGAGCAGACCGTCGAGGATCGTCGGGCGCAGGAACCAGTACTGGAACCGGTCCCACTGGTAGAAGGGGTTGGTCACCAGGCCGTGGGCGATCTGGGCGACCAGCACGAGCACGACGGCCGTGATGATCCAGCGGCCGGGACGCCGGAGCGGAAGGACGCGCTGCGCCGTCAGGGGCTTCGGCGCGGCGGGGACGTCGGAACGGGGGATCACCTCGGCGGGCGGCGCTGATCCGGAGGACACAGCTATGCCCGGAGATTCACTCATGGAGAGCTCCAGCGGATTCGGACACCCCGGACCACGGCGAGCGGCAGCGTGATGTGGAGCCGTGAGGGCTCAGCACACGACGAGACACGGGCGCACGGGAACGGGGGCTGGACGGAGAGGGGGACACCGCGACAGCGGTGGTCGTCAGAGACTCGGAGGAAGAGCCGTCAGCCTTGGCGGAGGGTGCGACACATGCCCGTACACAGTGCGCTGTTGACGCGCAGCAGGTCGACGGAGCGGTCCGCGCACAGCACGTCGCGGCCGAGGCGCCGCCAAGCGGCCGTCCCGTCAGCTGCGTACATCGCTGTCACCATCACTTCTCCGGCCCTGGGGCATCTCGTTGTGGGCCGCACGTTAGGCCCGGCCCGAAAAGAATGTCAATGCGCGTGCCCACCAGGTGAGACCGCGTCGTCCGCCTTCTTGACGGCGCCGCGGGGCGCATCGAGACTGGCATGGACGGTCACGATTGTCAGCGCCCACGGCGCGGGTTCGCCCGCTCCTGTGGTCATCGGCCCCGGCTCGCTGACAGGCAACCCTTCCACCGCGACGGGGTGCCCCGGGTGACGACCGGGTCCCGCCGGTGCGGTGGGGCAAGCGTGGTCTCGCGTCCCGCGAGCCCCGGAGGTGGGACCGGTGAGAATGCCGAGGAACGACTTGACGAGGCGCCTGCACATCGATCTGTTGCGCGTCTCCAGCGCCTACTGATCCGCTGCCGGCCCGTTTCGGTCCTGGCCCGCGCGTTCGGCGCGGTCGCTTCGCATTCAGCCGCTCATCGCCCATGCCCACAAGGCGGCGATGGCTTCCTCGTTCCCCCTAGGGAGAGTCATGCCCGAGACAGCTTCGCGCGGTTCCAGCACAGCCGGATCCCGTCCCTGCGGCCAGAGTTCGACCACCCACACCGATGACGGAGAAGGTCTGTTCACCCGCGCCGGTGGCCCGAGTCCGTCCCCTTCGGCCACCCGCTCCAGGACCTCCGTCCCGCCCCTCCCCCGCACCGCCCACAGCCGCATCGGAGTCGGTCTGGCCGGCGGCTTCTACCCGGCGCCGCACCGCTACGAGGTGTATCTCGCGGCGAGTTGTCCGCGCTCGCTGCGTATCTCGATCACACTCGGCCTGCTGGGCCTGACGAACTCGGTCGCCACGACCCTGCTCACCCACCCCGCCGGAACGCCCGACGCCTTCGCCTCGCTGCGCCGCGCCTACGAGGCCACCGAACACCACTACGACGGACCGTTCACGGCACCCGCGCTCTGCGACCGCTGGACCGGACGCATCGTCAGCAACGACACCTCCGACATCCTCCGCGACCTCACCGGCCTGCCGTCCGAGCACGCGGGGGGCGACGCGCCCACCCTGCTCCCGCCGTCCCTGGCGGCCGACATCGAGGCCCTTCGGGACCTTCTCGACCGGGACGTCACCCCGTCCGCGCGCCCCACGGACCGCACGGCGGCCCTGGATCTCCTGGACTGCCAACTCACCGGCGCCGCGTTCGTGTTGGGGGACAGCCTGACAGCGGCGGATGTGGACGCGTGGGTGGCTCTCTCCCAACTCGGCCCGGCCGAAGTCCTGTGCTCCCACCCGCGCCTGCGCGACTACGTCCACCGCCTCGGTGAGCTCCCCGCCTTCCGGACCGGGAACGACGGAGTGCGCGCCGCGGCGTGAGCCCCGGCCCGCGAGGAAAGGGCCGAAGTCCTCGCGGGCCTCTCCCACGACCCACTCGTGTCTGGCCACGCGGGCCCGCGGAAGCGGCAGGCGCCCACGGGTCAGCCGGCCGCCTCCTCGCCCGTCTCGCACTCCACGGCCCTGGGCGCGGGCACCGGTGCCGGGGGCTTGTCGACGGTGGCGCGCAGGCTGCGTACCTGGGGTGACAACAGGGTGGCCGCCGTGGCCAGGACGATCAGGGCGGCGCACCCCGCCAGGGCCTTGTCCGTCCCCACGGCGGTGGCGACGGGCCCGGCGACGAGCAGTCCGAGCGGTGCGAGAGCCAGCGAGCCGAACCAGTCGTAGGAACTGACGCGGGAGAGCACCTGCTCCGGGATCTCCCGCTGGATGGTGGTGGCCCAGAGCACTCCGAAGACGTCCGAGGTGACACCCGTGCCGAACATGGCCCCGGCGATCAGCCAGACCGGGGCCGCCACGCTGAGCAGGGCGATCGGCACGGCGGCCGGGAAAGTGCACAGGACGGCCACCAGAAGGGGTCGGCGCACGCGGACCCGGGCGGCGAGTCCCGCGCCGGCGACGGTGCCGACGGCCTGCGCCGCCACGATCACCGACCAGGCCCTCGCTCCGCCGAAGTGCCGCTCGGCCGTCAGTGGGCCGAGGACGCCGACGTTGGCGTTGAGTGCCGCGACGACCACCGCGTACTGCGCCACCACGGCCCACAGCCACTGCCGGGAGGCGAACTCCCGCCAGCCCTCGCGCAGATCGGCCCATCCCGACGTCCGGCCGCGCGGTCTCGTGGTCACCCGCAGCCGGGCGGTCAGCAGCGCGCTGACGACGAACGACGCGGCGTTGAGCGCGAGCGCCCACCCCGGGCCGACCAGCGCGACCGTCACGCCCGCCAGCGCGAGGCCCAGCAGGAGGGAGCTGTTGGTGGCCATCCGCAGCAGTCCGTTGGCCCGTTGCAGCCGGTCTCGTGGCACGACGAGCGGCAGCATGCCGTCCATCGCCGGCGCGAACAGCGCCGACGCGGTTCCGGCGGCCACCGCCAGCAGGCACATGGCCGCCAGGGGTGCGTGCCCGGTGAGCACCATCGCCGCGAGTCCGGCGTAGGCGCCCGCGCCGAGGACGTCCGCGAGGGCCATCAACCGCGAGCGCGACATCCGGTCCGCGATCACTCCGCCCATGAGGATGAACGCCAGTTGGGGCACGGCCTGGCAGGCCAGGACCAGCGACAGCCGGCCCGCGCTCGCTCCCGGCAGGGCGAGCACCGCGAACGCCAGCGCCACCCGCGCGAAACCGTTGCCGAGCACGGAGACGACCCGAGCGGAGGCGAGCAGGACGAACCGCCGGTCGCGCCACAACGTCGATTCACCCAGAGAGACCGTCACGGCCAGGCACCCTAGAGGGCCCCGACCGGCGCACGATGAGATCCAGCCAGTCGCGGTTACTCCACGCCCATGCCACAGCCCAGTCCGGAACCCGGGGCCGCGGGGCCGCTCCGGGCGACGGTCGTCAGGGCGCCGGCACCCGTGAGGACGGCGGGTGCCGGTTCCACGGAGTCCTGAACCGTCGGCTTGCGGAGCAGCAGCAGGGCCGCGTCGTCGTGCAGCCGTCCCCCGACGTGTGCCTGCAGTTCGGCGTCGAGGGCGTCGAGAGTGGCCGCCGGCTCGTCGGAGACGTGCCGGGCCAGGCCCTCGGCGAGGGGATAGAACGCCCGGCCGTGGTCACGGGCTTCGGTGACCCCGTCGGTGTAGAGGAGGAGCTGGTCCCCGTCGGCCAGCGGGAGCACCTGCAGGCTGGGCGTCTCGCACGTCAGCCCTCGCAGTCCGAGCGGCGGCGCCGGGTGGGCGGGCTCGACCGACGACACGTGTCCGGAGGCACGGACGTGCAACGGCGGCGCGTGTCCGCAGTTGACGACCTCCAGCCGGCCCGGCTCCGGGTATCCGGCGACCACCGCGGTGACGAAGTCGTCGTATCCGAGGTTGCGTGCCAGGCTCCGCTCTATCCGGCCGACCACGGCGAGCAGGTCGGGTTCGTCGTAGGCGGCCTCGCGGAAGATGCCGAGCACGAGCGCGGCGGTGCCCACGGCGGGAAGTCCCTTGCCCCGGACGTCGCCGATGATCATCCGGACGCCGTAGGGCGTGGGGACGAGGGCGTAGAGGTCCCCTCCGATCCGGGCCTCGGCCGCGGCGGCGCTGTAGCGGACCGCCACCTGGAACGGCCCGACGCTCGACGGGATGGGTGCGAGGACGGCGTGCTGCGCGGCTTCGGCGACCGAACGGACCGCCGCGAGCACCCGCTCACGGCGCCACCGGAGCGCACTGGTCAGGGCGCTCGCGAGGGTGACGGCGGCCAGGGCGGAGAGGACGGCCGCCTGCTCGGCGCCGTCGACACCGCCGCGGATGCCGAGCAGCGCGGCGAGGATTCCGGCGAGGAGACCGACACAGAGGACACCGCGCGGCCGGCTCGTGGCGGCGGCCATCGCGGGGCCCGCGGCCAGCAGCGACAGCCAGATCACGCCCGTTCCGGCGGTCAGGTCGACGAGCACGATGGCGACGACGACGAGCAGCGGAAGCACCGGGGTGCCGAGGGCGACGCGGGCGGCGGCGCGCTTACCGCCCGCCGCCGCTCCGTTTCCGAGGATGCGGTTCCTCCCCGCATCCCTCCCCGCACGTTTCCGTCCGTGTTCGCCGACGTACTCTCGGGCCTGACTCATATCCGGGCGCAGTCCTCACCTAGATTCTTCCTGAAATGTCCGTTTCATCTAGGAAATACGTTCGAGGTAAGTACCGCAAGGAGCGGGATTTCAGATAGTGAGCGACAGCCCCCGCGTCACCCGGTTCGCCGTCGGCACGAGCCGCGTCAGCACCTCCCGGATCCGGGGCAGCCGGTCGGCGGGCAGTGAGACACCGAGCGAGCCGAGCGTGTCCCCGCTGTAGACCGGCACGGCGACGCAGACGGTACCGAGGGCGTACTCCTCCAGGTCCGTGACCGCGGGGGCCACGGGCGACGAGGCGAGCCGGCGCAGCAGTTCCGGCCGGCTGGTGATGGTCCTGGGTGTGAGGTCGGCGAGGGTGTGCCGGGCGAGGTAGTCGTTGCGGGTCTCCTCGTCCATCTCCCGCAGGACGGACTTGCCGAGGGCGGTGGCGTGTCCCGCGTCCTCGAAGCCGACCCAGAGGTCGACCCGGGGCGCCCGGGGACCGTCGACGATCTCCGCGACCCGGATCTCGCCGTCCTCGTAGAAGGTGAGGTAGGCGGCGCTCGCCAGTTCGTCGCGCAGCGCGGCGAGCGTGGGGCGGACCCGGCCGAGCAGTTCCTGCCCGCGGCCCCGGGTGTGCAGCGTGCGCACCTTGTCGCCGAGGATGAACCCGCCGTCGTCGAGTTTGCGGACGTATCCGTCGTGGACCAGGGTCCGCAGCAGGTGATACGCGGTGGCCAGCGGCAGGCCTGTCTCGCGCGCCAGCTGCTTCGCGGGCGCGCCGTTCTCGTGCGCGCTCACCGCCTCCATCAGGCGGAAGGCCCGCTGGACGGATGTGATGAGCGTCGGCCCGTCGCGAGCTCCCATGTGACCAGGGTGCGCCGAGGTCGCGGGACCGGCAAGGCGCGGGGCTGGAGGAGGGCTCCGGTGCGCCTCGCGGGCTCAGAGGCGGGCCGACCCTCCCGGGGTCAGTCCGGTGCCGCCGAGCCGGGTGAGCAGGTCGGCGAGCCGCCCTGTCTCGTCCTCGGTCCAGGCGGGCTCGGCGAACACGTCGCGGGCGACGTGATCGGCGGTGGAGCGCATCTCCGCCAGCCGTTCCCGGCCGGTCTCGGTCAGCGCCGCGTAGGCGACCCGGGCGTCACGCGCGTCGGCGTCACGTCGCACGAGCCCGATGCGCTCCAGGGGCACCAGCCCCCGGGTGACACCGGAGGCGGTCAGCCCCAGCGCCTCGGCCAGATCCACCCGGCGCATCCGATCGCCCGGCGCCTGGGACAGGCGCAGCAGGAGCGTGAAGTCGGCCAGGCTCACCCCGTGCAGCCCACTCAGACGCGCGTCGAACCGCTTCACCAGGGCGGCCTGCGCCCGCATCAGGCGCAGGGCCGCGTCGAGTCCGCTACTCATTGACACCTCCTTGACTGCTCAAGCATAGCCACATGCGCAAACGTCGAGGAGGCGTACGGGATCAGGGGGTCGTGTTCTGGGCGATCGCCCGCCGTTGCCGCTTGCCGAGGGGAGCCTGGGAGAGGTCCTCGCCCTGGGCCCTGAGGCGCTTGAAGCCGTAGCCGCGGCCGGCGAGCCAGGCCGTCGCGGCGGCCTCGGCCCGTTCGACCGCGTCCAGGATGTCCTCCTCGGCCTCCCCCTCGTCCAGGAACCGGAAGGTGAAGGCGGGGCGGGCGGCCAGGTCGTAGCTGAGGTGTCCCTCGGCGGTGAAGGCCGCCTGCAGAACGTCGTGCTCCGCCGCCTCGGCGAGGAGTTCGGCGCGTTGATCGGTGCCGAGTCCGTCGAAGACGCCGCGGACGGTGATCCGGAAGGTACGTGTGGTCATCCGCGCAGCCTAACGAGCGAGGTCCGGAAGGCTCCACCGGGTTTGCGGCCCGCCCGTCCGCCCGGCCCGCCCGTCGGCCCGCCCACCCCGCACAGGAGGGGACCGGAGCGGAGTCGCCCCGGTCCTCACCTGCGGTCAGGAGTGCTCAGCGGTGGTCGCAGTCCCAGTGACCCTTGACCCACTGGTGGTCCCAGTGACCGGGGACGTAGACCCACTGGTTCTTCCAGTCGTGACTGTGATGGCCCTGGTGCCAACCGCCGTGGCTGTCACGGTAGCCCTGGTGCCAGGTGTCGTGGTTGACCCACTTCTTGACCCAGTGACCCGGAACCCACTTCTTCTCCCAGTGGCCCTTCTTCCACTCGCAGCGGTCGTGATGGCCGTGGTGGTCACCGGTCACCACCGAAGGCGCGGATGTCGGTGTCGGAGCTGCGGCGGCGACACCGGACATGCCCAGCGCGGCACCACCGGCCAGCAGGCCTGTCGCGGCGGCACCGGCCAGCAGGCGCCGGGTGCTGATGCGTGCGGTCATCGGACTCACCTCCCTCTCAAGCGTCAACGGCGTGCACAACGGGAGCCGACGTCACGGGAGTTCACACCTTGCGTACCGGTGCGACCCGAGGCTCACGATGTGCGGGACAGAAGGTATTCGGAGCCGTAAAAGGTATGTATGAGGATAGACCCGTACGAGTTTCCGGGAGGCATCGGGGCCGCCACCCCGGAGTGACCTCCGGCCCCCGCCCGTGCCGGACGGCGCGACGGTCATACGCGGGGCGGGGTGGCTACGAATACAGGGTGGAGGCGCGCCGGCCCAGGAGTCCCTCAGGCTGCGGAAACGGTCACCGGGCCGGAGAGTCGAACCGACGAGAAGGAAGCTCGAGAAGGAAGCTACGGACGGATTCTGGGAGCGATGTCCAAGAGCGGCCAGCACGGACACGGTTCGCCGCGGCGATCCTCGGCCGAGGCATGGCTCGACTCCCGGCTCAAGCGGGCCGCGACGGGCGACCACGACGCCTTCGCCGATGTCTACGACACGCTCGCCCGGCCGGTCATGGGCCTGATCTGTCGCGTCCTGCGGGACGAGGCACAGGCGGAGGAGGTGACGCAGGACGTGATGGTGGAGATCTGGCGGACGGCGGACCGCTACCGCCCCGAACTCGGCGGCGCCCGCGCCTGGGTGCTAGCCCTGGCCCACCGGCGGGCCGTGGACCGGGTCCGGCACGCCCAGGCCAGCACGGCCCGGGAGCAGCGCAGCGCCCTGCTGGCCGAGGACCGCCCCTTCGACGAGGTCGCCGAGACGGTCGAGCGCCACGAGGACCGCCGGCACGTCCGGCGCTGCCTCGCCGCCCTGGAACGGCATCAGCGCGTACCGCTGGTGCTCGCCTACTACCAGGGCATGACGTACCTGGAGGTGGCCGCCTGTCTGGCCACCCCGGCCGGCACCGTGAAGTCCCGGATGCGTTCCGGGCTGCGCCAGCTCCGCAAGTGTCTGGAGGCCAGGTCATGACCGCCGAGGACCAGCACCAGCTCGTCGGCGCGTACGTCCTGCACGCCCTGCCGCCGGCCGAGGAGGCGGCGTTCGACAACCACCTGGCCGACTGCGCGGCCTGCCGGGAGGAAGTGGCGGAACTGTCGGCCGTCACCCTCGAACTCGCCTCGGACCACGAGGCGGACCCCTCCCCCGAGCTGCGCGGGCGCGTCCTCGACCAGATCACCCGAACCCGGCAGGAGCACATCGCGGCCCCCGCTCCGAACCGCCGTCGCAGCCGGGTCCTGCGGGTGGCGCTCGCCGCGTGCCTCGCCCTCGCCGCCGCGCTCGGCGGCGTCGCCGTGTGGCAGCACCAGCAGGCCGACGAGGCACGGACGGAGGTGTCGCGCGAGCGGGCGAGAGCGGCAGCCGTCACCGACATCATCACCGCGCGGGACGCCACGATCACGACGCAGAAGCTGGACGACGGCGGCGACATCAGCGTGGTGGCCTCCCGGACGCAGGGCCGCGCGGCGGTGGTCGCCGCGGGCCTTCCGCACCTCGGGAAGGACCGGGTCTACGAACTCTGGTACGCGGCGAAGACCGGCGGCCTGCGCCCGGCGGGCCTGCTCCCCGGTTCGGGCGGCGGCCACGCGCAGGTGCTCCGCGGCTCGCTGGAGGATGTCGCCGCCGTGGGGATCACGGCCGAGCCCGCGGGGGGATCGGAGCAGCCGACCAGCGAGCCGCTCGGCATCGTCACGGTGCCCGCCTGACCCTCCCCTTCCACCGCGCAGCCGACACCGGCCGGCGAGGCCGCTCGACGCCCCGACCTGGGCGCACTTCGCCCATCACACGGAGCATCAGAACGCGATATTTCCCTTTTGATGCGGTTAGCTCTTGATCATCCTATGCTGATGTCAGGGAGGGCTCTGGTGGCAGTAGTCGGCCGGTCCTGAACCGGCGGGAAGCGGGCTTCCATGGCTGAGCGGTTTAAAAGGCTGGGGATCATCGGCGAGATGTCCGCCGAGTTCCTCGGCACGATGATTCTCATCCTCTTCGGGTGTGGCGTGGTGGCCCAAGTGGTCGCCGGCGGCGCACTCACCACGCCACCGGGCGGTCTGGGCGACCACGACAGCATCGCCTGGGCCTGGGGTATCGGCGTCACCATGGGTGTCTACGTCGCGGCACGTATCAGTGGCGCGCACCTGAACCCCGCGGTGACTCTGGCGCTGGCCACCTTCAAGGGGTTCCCCTGGAAGAAGGTGGCGCCCTACATGGTGGCGCAGACGATCGGCGCCTTCGTGGCGGCCCTCATCGTGCGCTGGAACTACACGGACGCGCTGGCCAAGGCGGACCCCGGACACACCATCAAGACCCAGGGCGTGTTCTCCACCCTGCCGGCCAACGGCAACCCGAACCTGCCGGTCCACGAGTGGGGCGCGTTCCGCGACCAGATCATCGGCACCGCCATTCTGCTGCTGGTGATCCTGGCCATCACGGACCTGCTCAACACGCCTCCCGGGGCGAACCTGGGCCCCTTCATCACCGGTCTGCTCGTGGTGGGCATCGGCATGGCATGGGGCACCCTCGCGGGCTACGCGATCAACCCGGCACGTGACTTCGGCCCCCGTCTCGCGAGCTTCATCACGGGATACGGAGGAGCCTGGCGAGATCAGTACGGGAACATCTACTTCTGGGTGCCGATCATCGGCCCCCTGATCGGTGGACTGGTCGGCGCAGGCATGTACAAGCTCTTCATCGGCAGGTTCCTGCCGTCGGCGGAGCCCGAGCCCGCGGGACGTATCCCGGTCTCCGAGCAGCCCAAGCCCTGACACCCAGAACTGAGGCGGCACTCCATGGCTGACTTCGTGGGCGCGGTGGACCAAGGCACCACCAGCACCCGATTCATGATCTTCGACCACGCCGGCAACGAGGTGGCGAAGCATCAGCTGGAACACGCACAGATCCTCCCGCGCTCGGGTTGGGTCGAGCACGACCCGGTGGAGATCTGGGAACGCACCAACTCGGTGATCCAGAACGCCCTGCGCCACGGCGGCCTGTCCGCGGAGGACCTGGCGGCGATCGGCATCACCAACCAGCGCGAGACCACCGTCGTGTGGGACCCGCGCAACGGACGTCCCTACTACAACGCCATCGTCTGGCAGGACACCCGCACCGACTCCATAGCCGCCGCCCTCGACCGTTCCGGCAAGGGCGACGTCATCCGGCGCAAGGCGGGCCTGCCTCCGGCGACGTACTTCTCCGGGGGCAAGATCCAGTGGATCCTGGAGAACGTCGACGGCGTCCGCGAGGCGGCGGAGCAGGGCAACGCCATCTTCGGCAACACCGACGCCTGGGTCCTGTGGAACCTGACGGGCGGCCCCGACGGCGGCATCCACGCCACCGACGTGACCAACGCCAGCCGCACCATGCTGATGGACCTGGAAACCCTCGACTGGGACGACGAGTTGCTGGGATTCTTCGGGATCCCGCGGGCCATGCTGCCCAGCATCAACCCGTCCTCCTCCGCCGAGGCGTACGGCACGACGCGGACCTCCCGGCCGCTGCGGGCCTCCATCCCCATCGCCGGGGTGCTCGGCGACCAGCAGGCGGCCACCGTCGGACAGGTCTGCTACGCCCCCGGCGAGGCCAAGAACACCTACGGCACGGGCAACTTCCTGGTCCTCAACACCGGGACGGAGCTGGTCCGTTCGGAGCACGGCCTGCTGACCACCGTGGCCTACCAGTTCGGTGACAGCCCCGCGGTCTACGCCCTGGAGGGGTCGATCGCGGTCACCGGCTCGGCGGTGCAGTGGCTGCGCGACCAGATGAAGATCATCAGCGACGCGGCCGAGAGCGAGACGCTCGCCCGCACCGTGGAGGACAACGGCGGGATGTACTTCGTCCCGGCGTTCTCGGGCCTGTTCGCCCCCTACTGGCGCTCCGACGCCCGGGGAGCGATCGTGGGCCTCGCCCGCTACAACGACAGCGGCCACCTGGCCCGGGCGACCCTGGAAGCCATCTGCTACCAGAGCCGCGACGTCGTCGAGGCCATGGAGCAGGACTCCGGGGTGCACCTCGACGTGCTGAAGGTCGACGGCGGCGTGACCGCCAACGACCTGTGCATGCAGATCCAGGCCGACGTGCTCGGCGTACCGGTCAGCCGGCCCGTGGTCGCCGAGACCACCGCGCTCGGCGCCGCGTACGCGGCGGGCCTGGCCACCGGGTTCTGGTCCGACACGGACGAGCTGCGCACCCACTGGCAGGAGTCCAAGCGCTGGGAGCCCCAGTGGTCGGAGGACCAGCGCCAGGAAGGGTACGCCGGCTGGAAGAAGGCGGTGGAGCGCACACTCGACTGGGCGAAGGTCGAATAGACCCGCCGGCCGGTCCCGCACCTGCTGCAGGGTCGCGAGTGTTCAGCCCCTGACGCGTTTCACGTCAGGGGCTGAACACTGCGCCGGGCCCTCCCGCGCGAGAATTCCCGGCGCCGTCCGGCGCCCGGTGGGCCCGCCGCGAGACACGGGGCGAGGACGGGCCACGGACCGAATGATCACCCCCGGTCACGCCCCCGCCGCCCTGGGCTCTCTATGCTCGGGGACGACCATTTGAATTCAGAGGAGCAGAGCAATGAGCGAGAACGTCTTTTTCGAGGTCACGGCCGACGGCGAGCCGATGGGCCGTATCGAGTTCAAACTCTTCGACGACGTCGTCCCGAAGACGGCCCAGAACTTCCGTGAGCTGGCCACCGGCGCGCACGGCTACGGCTACAAGGGCTCGCCCTTCCACCGGGTCATCCCGGACTTCATGCTCCAGGGCGGTGACTTCACCCGGCAGAACGGCACGGGCGGCAAGAGCATCTACGGCGAGAAGTTCGCCGACGAGAACTTCACGCTGAAGCACACCAAGCCGGGTCAGCTGTCGATGGCCAACGCGGGTCCGAACACCAACGGCTCGCAGTTCTTCATCACCACGATCGTCACCGACTGGCTGGACAACAAGCACGTCGTCTTCGGCGAGGTCGTCGAGGGCATGGACGTCGTCAGGGCGATCGAGGCGCTCGGCAGCCGTTCCGGGGACACGAAGAAGAAGATCGTCATCTCCGACTCCGGCACCGTCTGAGCGGTCCGGCGACCTGGGGTCACCCACGGACGAGTGCCGACGGAGGCGGTGGTACGACCGCCGCCTCCGTCGGGCGTCTCCGGCCCGGGACCTCGGCGGCCGACGGCGCCGCCGCTCCGACGGTCGCACACGCCCCCTCCGACAGGCCGAGACCTCACGAACCACCGCATGCCTCAGGCGACGGGCCCTGCCCCCTGAGCGCCCCGGCAGGAAAGAGTTCGGCCTGATTGGTGGCCGGATCTCGCCCTCCGCACGGTCGGACCCCCTCCGGTGGGTAGCCCTAGCCAGACGCCGAGGCGCGCGAGGGTTGGGGGGAGCTGGCCCGAGTGACAACGAGGGGGAGAACACCCGGGAAAAGCCTGTCGGGTCGGGCGCGGCGACGGTCGACGGTCCGGCGGCTGCGGGCGGAGGGGCGGTACGGTCCCGGGCTGCGCGAGGTGCTGCCCGCGCTCGCGGGAGTCGTCGTCGTCCTCTGCGCGGTGGCGGCCGCACTGGCCGTGGGTTACCGCGTGGTCGGCGTCGCCGTGCCGCTCGGCGCCCTGGCCCTCCTCGTCGTTCTCGGCCCGGCCCTGGTCCGCAGGCACCGGCCGCACGCCCGGCGGCGGCTCGGCTTCTACACCGCCGAGGAACTCGCGGAGCTGGACACCCAGGGACTGGCCCTGGCCGTGTCGCGGATGCTGCGGCGCGACGGCTGGCGGGTGCTCCCGGCGCCAAAAGTCCAGGACCGCCCCCATGTCCGCGCGCGGGACGGTCTCGGGCAGCGCCTCGAGGTGGCGTTCCGGCCGGTGGCCGAGCCGCTGCCGGACGAGGACCCGCCCCTGTCAACCCGTCCCGGGCGCCGGGACAGCGGCAGCGCCCCGGTCCGTCTCGTGGTGCACCGCGGCGCCTTCAGCCGCCGCGACGTCCAGTGGGCACGCCGGCAGGGTGGTGTCCGTCTCATCGACGGTTCCTGTCTCACCCGGTGGGCGCACGGCACACCGCTGCACGAACTGAGCGAGTCCCCGTGATCGCGCGCCCGCGTCCCCGCCCGCTCCCGCGCGGCCCTCCCCCGGCCCCCTCTCCGCCGCCGCGGACGGCATCCGCCGGGACGCCACATCGCTCACTCACAGCCCTCGGACCACAGCGGTTTCATCGACAACATCCGAGGTCAGCGACATGGACGTAGTCCGACCAGGTACTTGAAGGAAAGCCCTTCGCACTGGCCGACGGGCCGAATAGCGTGCGAGGACCCGAGCCGCGCCCCACCCCGTCCCGCGGTCCATGTACGCCGGGCCCGCATCCCCACGAGGAGACCGGCATGTCGTACGACAGTTCCGCCGCCCGTCCCGCGCGACAGCTCCACGGACAGCACGACGACGACGCCACCATCCCCGTCCGGCTCGTCCCGGACACCGGCGAACAGCCCCTGCGCGACGCGGCGTTACCCCGTGCCTGGACGGGACACCATCGCGATCTGCGCATCCTGCGGCGCGCCTACCGCAGGCAGCGGCGGGTGACCACGTTCGCGGTGCTCGGGTACTTCTCCCTCTTCCTCGGGCTGTCCGCGGGCGCCCCCGACCTCATGGACCGGCCGGCCGTCGGCGGTCTCTCCGTGGGCCTGCTGATCGCCCTCTCCCAGATACCCGCCACCTGGCTCGCCGTGCTGCTCTACGAGGGCACCGCCCGCCGCTACGTCGACCCGCTCGCACGCCGTGTGAACCGCAGTGTCCCCTGGGCCGGCGGCGAGCAGGAGCGGGAGCGGTGAGCCCCTTCACGGGCGCCACCCAGTCCTGGTCCCTCGTCGCCTTCAGCATCGCCGTCACGGTGACCCTGCTGCTGTGCGTACTCACCGGCCCCGACAGCGACGACCTCGCCGAGTTCTACACCGGGTACCGCTCGCTGTCCCCGCTGCGCAACGGTCTGGCCATCGCCGGCGACTACATCTCGGCCGCGACCGTACTGACCGTGGGCGGAGTGATCGCGCTGTGCGGGTACGACGGTGTCGTCCTCGCCCTCAGCACGCTGCTGTCCCTGCTGGTGCTGATGTTCCTGCTGGCCGAACCCCTGCGGAACACGGGCAAGTTCACGATGGGCGACGTCCTGGCGCGGCGCATGCCCGGGCGGGCCGTGCGCATCACGGCGTGCGCTGTCACGATCGCCGCCCTCGTCCCGATGATGCTCGTCCAGCTCGCCAGCACGGGACAGTTGCTGGCCTTCATCCTCGGCTTCTCCGACAGCTCCATGAAGACCGGCTGCATCGTGGGCGTCGGCACCCTGATGATCACCTACGCGGCGATCGGCGGGATGCGCGGCACGGCGCTGATACAGCTCCTGAAGATGGTGGTGCTCCTCGGCTCCGGGATCGTCGTAGCCGTGCTGATGCTCGGTCAGTTCCACTGGAATCCTGGAGAGTTGTTCAACGCGGCGGCGAAGCGCAGCGGCGCGCCGCACGCGTTCCTGCACGGCGGGCTCCAGTTCGCCGGTGGCCCGCACCCCCGGCTCGACATGATCAGTACGCAGTTCGCCATCGTCATGGGCGGTGCCTGCCTGCCGCACGTGACGATGCGGATGTTCACCGCGAACAGCGCCCGGCAGGTGCGCCGTTCGATGTCCTGGGCGGTGTCGTCCGTCGCCCTGTTCGTGATGGTCGCCAGTGTCATCGGCATCGGCGCGACGGCTCTGATCGGCCGGTCGCACATCGCCGCCGCCGACCCGCGGGGGCACACGGCGTATCTGCTCGGCTCCCGCGCCGCGTTCGGCCCCGTGGTGTCCCGGGCCGAGACCCTGGTGTTCACCACGGTCACGACGGCGATCTTCCTCACCCTGCTCGCGTCGGTCGCCGGGATGACGCTCGCCTGCGCCAACTCACTGGCCCACGACGTCTTCGCCGGCCGGAAGACCGCGCTGTCCCCGCAGCGCGAGACGGCGTTCGCCCGCGGCTCCGCGCTGGTCGTCGGCGCCCCGGTGATCGCGCTCGCGGTCCTCGTACAGCACCGGAGTCTGCAGCCGCTCGCCACCATGTCGTTCTGCGTGGGCGCCTCGGCGATCGCCCCCGCCCTCGTCTACAGCCTCTTCTGGCGCCGCTTCACCCGCGCCGGCCTGCTGAGCACGCTCATCGGCGGCACGCTCGCCGTCCTGGTCCTGATGCCGGGCACGAGTCTGGTGTCCGGCTCCCCCACAGCGGCCTTTCCCACGGCCGACTTCAACTGGTTCCCCTTCACCACGACCGGCCTGGTGTCCATCCCGCTGGGCTTCGCCTTCGGCTGGCTGGGCAGCTTGCTCTCCGGCCGCCGCGCCGCGGACCGGGAACGCCAGGTGTACGAGGGGGTCGAGAGCCTGATCCTCGCGGGCCCCCGGCGGAAGGTGGCGCCCACGAGGGCGGACAGCGGGTGACCGGCGCGACGTGGACGGCCTGCGGGGACCGGGACCTCAGGCCTCCTGGCCCGGCAGCCCGGGCAGGTCCCCGTCCCCGCCGATCGCGTAGATGTCCTTGACCTTCACCTCCGCGACGCCGCGACCCTCGGGGAACACCGCGCGCCAGTCGCCGGTCACGTGGAGTTCGTCGGTGCCCATCGCGCGGACCACCGTGAGGCCCTCGTCGTAGGCCCGGTACGCCTTCATCCAGAGGTTCGCGAAGGCCTGCGAGCGGATGAGGTGCATCCAGTCGGGCCGGTAGAGCTCCCGGTTGTAGTTCGACTCCCCCATCGTGGAGACGAACTTGGAGTACATCGCCTTCACGTACTCCAAGGTCACCTCGTCGCCCTCGGCGATCGCCCGGTCCCGGGCGTCCTTGAGCGCGACGCGGAACTTCTCCAGCAGACCCTCGGTCGCGCCAGAGGTGAACGACTCGTGGATCTCGGGCGGATCACACAGGCCGTACGTGGGTCCCGAAAGACGGAGCAGCAGCCGCAACGTGGGTTCGGTGATCCACAGCGGGCCCGGCTCGTCGCGGTTGCCCAGGGGGTTGGGCAGGACCGCGTCGTGGTCCCACGCCGGAGGCGTGACGAGGTGCACGCCGGCACGGCGCCGGTCGTGCTCCGGTGACGTCGAGTGCTCCAGTTGTCCGATCGGGAGATGGGTCTTGAGGGCGGACAGATAGGCGCCGTTGACGTCGAGCGCCGTGACCTCGTGCGTACCGGGCGGCAGTTCGGCCCGGGTCCACTTGGGCCGACCCTCCCAGATGTGGTCGGCGCCGCGGGCGCTCTGCTTGCGCAGGACGTCGGGGATCCAGGGATGGGCCACCACGTCGTAGCGGCCGCCCTTGCGCGTCTCGTCCAGCAGTGCCATCGCGTCCGGGATGGCCCGCCTCACCAGCGCGGCGGTGGCCGCCTCCACATCGCCCGTCGAGGCGGCGAGTTCGGCCGCCACGGCCCGGCCGATCAGATCGGGCGTGTCGGCGGCCTGCGCGCGTCGGCCGACCGGCACCACCCTGGTCGGCCTCGCCGGACGCCCGGCGAGGCTCCGGCCGGCCGGCCGCTCGCGCGGCGTCGGCGCGGCCGCCCGCTCCGCGGCGACGGAACCCGGTGGCGGCGACGGTACGGGCGCCCCGCACTCGGCGGGGTCGAGGTGCTGGGGGAATCCGGCGACCTGGTGCCGGGCCGGCTGCCCGCAGAGCACACAGGGCCGGGGCTGCGCGAGAGCCTCGACGTCGTCGGCGGAATCGTCGCCCGACCCCGTCTCCGCTCCCCCGTCGTCGCCGCCGTCACGGTCGTCCGGCGCGTCGCCGGGGCCGGTCTCGGTGTCCTCGGCCGCGACGTCGCCGGTGTCCTCCTCCCGCGCCGCCCGGTCCCGCAGTTTGCCGCGCGCTCCGTCGAGGAAGTACGCGTACTTCTCGCGGACCTCGCCGCTGGGGTCCCGTCCGGACTCCCAGCCGCCGACGGTGGACGGACCCACCCCGAGCGCCCTGGCCACCTGGGCACGCGAGAGGTTCACGCCCTCGCGAAGGGCCCTGCGCTCCTCGGCGGTGGGCAGCGGAACCTCCTGCCGGGCGGCGGCGAGCAGGGCGTCGATCGTCTCGAAATCCGTCATCGCGCCGATTCCTCCCGCGCCAGAGGGCGGACCACGGCGGGACGCCGGCCCGGGGACCGGCGCCGGCCCTCGGGAAGCGACTCGGAGGCCCGCGTCGGTCCGGACAGCAGGTCCAGCACGTCGATGCCGAAGTGAGCCGCCACGGCGTCGCAGTCGTCCAGGCTCCACGCGGCCGCGCCGGACTGACGGCGGCTCACCTGGGCCTGGCTCACGCCCAGCGCCGTGGCGAGGTCGGTCTGCGACTCACCGGTCGCGTGCAGGAGCGTGGCCACCGCCGACCGGACCCGCTCCGCCAAGGTCATCCGCATACCGTGGAATCTAACACTCACATCCCATGCTCTATACGTATTGAGCATGCCTGGATCAAGAGATCGGGAGGAACCCGCCGACCGCGCCGCCTCCCGCCCGCCACCCGCCGCACTCGGCCATCGGCGCTCACCAGTGGGACAACAACGATCAACAGAGGGTCCAAGGAAGGTCGTTTCGGTGCTCCTTCCGCCAGTCCCGAAAGAACTCGGCTGGCCACCGGGGACGGTCCGTAGGGTCCGGAGCACCGACGGGGCCGGAAATCCCCTGGCCGCGCGGTGACCAGGAGGGGACATCGGGATGGCGAATGTGGAGGTCTCCCTCAAGGAGACGATGACGTCGATCGAAGGCGCGCTGGGCGCCGCGCTCGTCGACTACACGAGCGGCATGGCGCTGGGCACGCTGGGGGGCGGCAACGACCTGGACCTGAACATCGCGGCGGCGGGCAACACGGACGTGATCCGGGCGAAGATGCGGACGATGGAGCACCTCGGGCTCAAGAGCGAGATCGAGGACGTACTGATCACGCTGGAGAACCAGTACCACGTGATCCGGCCGGTCAAGGGCCGCGAGGGCAACGGTCTGTTCCTGTACCTGGTGCTCAACAAGGCGACCTCCAACCTGGCCATGGCCCGCCACAAGCTCGCGCGCATCGAGGCGGAGCTGGAGGTCTAGCCGGCGGACCTCTCCGCGCCTCCGCACGCCCACGACTTGAAGACTTCTTCAATTGGGTACATCCAGATCAGGTCAATCCCCTGGGTGTGCGGAGGCGGAGCCGCGAGGATCGGTCCGTACGTCACCGCGCGTGGCGGCGCGTGAACAGCCGCCGCGCCAGCGGGAGAAGCAACCCGTCCGAGGCGGCAGGGAGCGAACGATTGACCAGGCAGGTGCCCCTCTACCAGGCCAAGGCCGAGTTCTTCCGCATGCTCGGGCACCCCGTGCGTATCCGGGTCCTGGAGCTGCTGCAGAGTGGTCCCGTCTCGGTGCGTGACCTGCTGAGCGAGATAGAGATCGAACCGTCCAACCTCTCCCAGCAGTTGGCCGTGCTGCGCCGCTCGGGGATCGTGGTGTCCATCCGTGAGGGTTCGACCGTCAGTTACGCGCTGGCCGGTGGAGACGTCGCCGAGCTGCTGCGCGCCGCCCGTCGCATCCTCACCGAACTGCTCTCCGGGCAGACCGAGTTGCTGGCCGAGCTGCGTCAGGCCGACCGCGACCCCGGACTGCCGGCCGGGCCGCACCCGGTGGCGCTGGTGACCACACCGTCCCCCCGGCCCGCCCCCGCGATCCGGGGACACTGACCGAAGCCCGTCCGACGCACGGACCGGCAGCGCCCGGTGCGGGCCTCAGACCTTCCAGGACCGCAGCTGATCGGCGACCGTGCCGATGGACAGGCGCGTGTCGCGGATCTTGCGCACGAGGTCGGACAGCGCGCCGTACGGCGGGTCGATGCCCTCGCCCGACTGGTCCATGTACTGGGCGGCGACGAACGCCGCGAACAGGCTGTTGCGATGCGGGAGCGGCTCCAGCCGGACGACGGTGTGCATCAGCGCGGCCGCGCGCCACGCGGCGTCCGGGTCGGCCGAGGCGAGGGTCGGCAGTTTGGTGGGGGGGGGGGCCCCCCCCCCCCCCCGCGCCGCGTTGTGCGGCAGCTGGGGAGAGGGGGGGGGTGGGGGGGAGTGGTGGTTG